>NZ_JCALCO010000013.1:0-147863 GCF_059812385.1 Mycobacterium sp. NGS58
CCCCCGGCGGCGCGTGCCCCGGAAGCGGCACCGCGGTGCCGGGAACGTCCGGCGGGGCCTCGCCCGGCCGGCCCGCGATCGGGATACCGGGCGTGGGCGGCAGTCCGTCAGGCTTTGGCTGCGACGCCTCGACATCCAGCGGTGCAGGAAAGCCGCCAAGGACAGCGCCAAACGGGCCCTGATCGGAAAGTGCGCACGGCAACGGGTTTCCGGGCCGCGGCGGGCTATCGGCCGCCGGCGTGTACGAACACGGCGATCCCGGCGGTACGGCCGGCCCCGGGTGGTCGGGGGTGCCCTCCAGCACCGGGGGCCCCGGCGGCGGTGCGCCATTGGGAAACCGGGTGCCGTTGGGGTCGGGCCACCGGAACGCCGGCAACCCGGCGCTGCGCCAGAAGTTCTCCGGGTCGATGCCCCGTTTCTTGAACGCCGCGTCGAGCCACGGCTGAAGCAACTGGGCGGGAATCAGATTCGCGACGATCGCCTTGAAGAACGGTCCCGACGCGACCGCCTCGGTCAGGGACGCGGTGTATCTGCTGACCAACACCAGCACGTCGGACAGTTCCTTCTTCCGCTTGACCAGCTCGTCGCTGACCGTGTCTAGCTGCTGTAGGACATGGTGCGCATTCGGGTTTTCCCTGATGAATCCGGACACCTGCGTCGACACCGCTGACACGTTGCTCAGCAGGATGCTCAGCGCCTGGCTGCGCTGCCGGAACGCGGCCAGCAGGGTATCGGCGTTGACCAGCAAGCTGTCGACTTGTTGGCTGCGGTCGCCGAGTACGCGAGTGACCTTGTCGGCGTTGGCCAGCAGCTGCTTGATCTGATCGTCTCGGCTGCCGATGGTGCCGGAGAATTTGGAAACTCCGTCCAGCGCCGCCTTCAGGTGCGGTGCCGTCTGATCGAACGTCTCCGACAAGACGTTCAGCGACCGTTTGACGAGGTCGATGTTCCAGTCGGTTGCCGCCTTCGTGACGTCGACGAACGCGTCGTAGATCTGATACGGCGTGGTGGTCTGCCCGGAGGGGATGATCCCGTTGGGCCGCAACGATTCCGAACCATGTGGCTGGATCGCCATGTTCTTGCGTCCGAGGAAGGTGTCGGTGCGGATCGCGGCACGGCTTTGCGTCCCGATCGTCTTGCCCGGCATGGAGAAGCCGACCAGAACCTTGTCGCCGTTGATCACCAGCGAGCGCACCAGACCGACGTTCACCCCGGCGATTTCCACCTTGTCGCCGACGCTGATACCGCCGGTGTCGGCGAATTGCGCGTAATAGGTCGGGGTGGCGAACAGGATCGGCACGCTGGTGAAGCTCTGCCCTACGCCGACGGCGAGCAGCGTCACCAGGGCGCCCATCAGACCGACGCGGGTCCGGTTGAACTCCGTCAGCGTTCTCATTGCGGCGTGCACCTTCCGGTCGGCTGGCCGAAGAGCTTGATCGTGCGTACCGGACCGCCAGGCTGCAATCCATTGACCTTGATCGAGAGGTCACACAGGTAGAAGTTGTAGAAATCGCCGTAAATGCCGCCGGCACGGCCGATTACGCGAAACGCGCCCGGGAGTTTGCCCAGCACGTCGTCAACCGTCGGCAGGTCGGCGATGAGCGACTGCTGGATGCCCTCGAGGTGTCCGAGCGTGTCGTGCAAGAGCGGCCGGTCCTCGCCCAGCAGGCCGGCCACGGTTCCCGCGGCGTCGCTGATGTGCGCCGCGGCCGCGGCCAGCGGATCGGCCCTGTCCTTCAACCCGGTGATGAGCAAGTCCAGCTTGTCGACCGTGCGGTCGAACTCCTTCTCGTGCTTGACGGTCGTCGCCAGCACGGTGTTCAAGTTGCTGATCACCTCGCCGATCGCCTTGTCGCGGTCGGCCAGCGCCCCGGTGAGTGAAGCGGTCTGGTCGAGGATGTCGTTGATCGTGGCACCCTGGCCCTGGAACACGGTGATGATCGACTGTGCGATGCTGTTGACCTTGCCCGGGTCCAAAGCCTTGAACAGCGGCCGGAATCCGCCGATCAGTGCGTCGAGATCCAAGGCCGGCTGGGTGTGCTCCAGCGGGATCTCGCCGCCAGGCGCCAGACGTTGCCCGCTCTCGCCGCGTTTGAGCTCGAGGTATCGGTCACCGATGAGGTTGAGGTAGCGAATCGAGGCGGTCGTCGCCCGGTCCAGTGTCAATGAGCGATCGACCTTGAACTCCACCAACACCCGGGTATCGCCGTCGGTCAACGCCACCTTGGCGACCTTGCCGACCTCGACCCCCGACGCACGCACGAATTGCCCGGCCCGTAGCCCGCTCGCGTCGGTGAACACCGCGAAGTATCCGGTGGTGCGATCGAACCGCACCTGGCCGAACACGATGATGATCATCACGGTGAACATCGCCAACACGGACCAGAAGACGCCGAGTTTGACCGCTGTGCCAGTGATTTTCATGGGTTGATCGTGTTCTCCCCGTATTGGCGTCCCCAGACGTACTCGGTGGCCAGCGGCTGGCCGAGTCCGAAGTGGTTGTAGGGCGCGAGGCTGGCGCCGGTGTCCATCACCAGATACGGGGCGGGCCACAAGTCGCGGGTGATCTTCTGCCAGCAGCCGGGCCGCCCTCCGGGGCCGCCGTGAGCGTTGACCCGCGGCAGATTATCCGGATAAACGTAGGGATTGGGGGCACCGATGATCGATCCGGCCGCCGCTAACGAATAACCGTTGCCGCCGGCCGCTTTCGCGACTTCCGGAGCGGCGTCGTGGAAGTTGCGGATCATGCAGAACAGTTCGGGGCTGTAGGTGTCGAGCAGGTCGGCCGTCGGCACCAGATCCGCGGCGCCGCGCGAAAGGTACGGGCCGCCACGGGCGAAGATGTCCTCACCGTTGCGACCCACGCCCACCGCCGCCAACAGCGCTGCGTCCAGGTCACCCTGTTGTCGGGTCAATGTGCGCGCGGTGGTCACCGCGTTGCGCAAAAAGTCCCATAGGTCAGGTGCGGACTTGGTATATACGTCGGCGAGGTCCGCCAATCGCCGGATGTCATACCGGATCTCGGTCATCCGCGGATTCAGTTGCGCTAGAATGGCGTCGCCGTTGACGATCGAGTCGCCGAACTTTCTTCCCAGCCCGTCCAGCGCCTGTGCCAGCGCGGACAACGTCGCGTTCAGCTCGACCGGACTCACCTTCTCGGCTATCGAGGTGACCGTCTCGAACAACGTGTTGAATTCGGTGGTCACCGAGCGCGCGTCGATCACATCCCGGGTCGAAATACGCTCCCGCGATGCATTTTCCGGCGCGATCAACGACACGTACTTGTTGCCGAACAGCGTTGCCGCCTCGATGTTGGCCAGCACGTTCGCCGGAATCAGCTTGACGTAGCGCGGATCAACGTCCAGCAACAGCTTGGCGGCCGGGGCACCGTCCCGCTCGATCTCCGAGATGGCGGCCACCCGCCCGATCGCGACCCCGTTGTAGGTGACCTTCGATCCCGGCTCCATCACCAGGCCCGCCCTGGTGGCGACCATCGTCAGCTCGGTCTTCGCGGTGAAGTCCCCGCGAAATTGCAGGTACACCAACGTCAAAACCAGTCCGCAGACGGACAGCAGGACGACGCCTTCGACGTACACCCAGGCGCGTCGACCCGTCCGCGGCACCGGCGTCATCGGCTACACCGTGAGGTTGAAGTTCGGGTCGACGCCGTAGAGCGCCAACTGGGCGAGCAGGACCACAACCACCACCGAAACCAGCGAGAATCGCATGGACCGACCGACCGCCTGGCCAACGCCGACCGGGCCGCCGCTTGCGGTGTAGCCGTAGTAGCAGTGGGTGATCATCACCACCACCGCGATGATGACGACCTCCAAAACCGACCAGCCCACGTCCTCGGGGCGCAGAAAGGTGCGGAAGTAGTGCTCGTAGGTGCCGTTCGACTGCCCGTAGAACACCGTGGTGACGACCTGGCCCGACGTGAAAGCCATGTCGAGTGCCAGCGCGTACAGCGGCACGATCACCGCCAGCCCACCCAGGATTCGGGTGGAGACCAGAAACGAAATCGATTTGATGCCCATGACTTCCAGCGCGTCGATCTCCTCGCTGATCCGCATGGCACCCAGCTGGGCGGTTGCGCCGGCACCGACCGTGGCCGCCAGCGTGACCCCGGCGACGATCGGTGCGGCGATGCGGGTGTTGGCCAGTGCGGCGAAGAACCCGGTGAACGCCTCGACGCCGATGTTGCCCAGCGAGGCGAAGCCCTGGATCGCGATCAGCGATCCGCCGGACAGCGTCACGAACCCGATGATCGCGACGGTGCCGCCGACCACGGCCATCGCGCCCGTGCCCATGCCGATCTCGGCGATCAGCCGCAACGTCTCGCGGCGGTAATGGCGCAGCGCCCACCCGATCTGCCCGACACTGATCCGGGCGAACCTCGCGAAAATCCCAATCTGGTACAGCCTTCGGGTCGTGCCGCCGCCATAGCGGTTGAGGTTGGCGGCCGTTCGCGGGTAGCGGGCGCGTAGCGCGCCGGGCGCCGATATCGCGGCCACGTCAGCGCCCCGTCCCGAAACGCACGCCGATCGTGGTCAGCACGACGTTGACGGCGAACAGCGCGATCACGCACAACACCAGCGTCTCGTTGACGGCGGTGCCGACGCCCTTGGGACCGCCCTTCGTGGTCAGCCCCCGATAGCAGCCGACCAGGCCGGCGATGGTTCCGAAGACGGCCGACTTGACCACCGAGATCACCACCTCGGGCAGGCCGGTGATCAGGGTGAGCGTGCCGACGTAAGCGCCCGCCGAAATGTGCTGGATGAAAACACCGAACACGAATCCACCCACCAGGCCGATGGTTATCACCGCGCCGTTGAGCAGGGTGGCGACGATGGTTGCGGCGACGACGCGGGGCACCACCAGCCGGTGGATCGGATCGATGCCGAGCACCTCGAGCGCATCGATCTCCTCGCGAATCGTGCGCGCCCCCAGGTCGGCACAGATCGCCGTGGATCCGGCGCCGGCGATCACCAGCACCGTGGTCAGCGGCCCCAACTGCGTCACCGCGCCCAAAGCCGCACCGGCGCCGGAGATGTCGGCGGCGCCGAACTCCGCCAGCAAAATGTTGAGCGTGAAGATGATCAGCACGGTGAGTGGAATCGCGACCGCGAGGGTTGGCAACAACGAGACGCCGGTGATGAACCAGCCCTGCTCGATGGTCTCCCGCCACTGGAAGGGACGCCGGAACAGCGCCTTGCCGGTCAGCACGCAGGTCCGGAAGAAGCCGCCGACCGCGTCGACCCCCGGCTGAATCTGGCCGCGGAGATACGTCGCGATCACAGCGTGGGTGCTCATCGCCGCTTCTCCCGGCGCTCGAGCGCGGCAATCATCGTGGAGTTGGCGAGTTCGAGGACATGCTGGGCGACTTTCCCCGCCTCGGCCGCATCGCCGGCGCAGACGGCCTCGGCCAGTTTGCGGTACATGTCCGTTGAGTCGGCCTCCGCGTTGATCGCCAGGACGGTCAGAGCCCGCTCATAGGCGACGCGAAAAGGGTTGTACATCAACCGGAACACGATGGAGCCGGAGCCGTCGATCAGGTGATCCCAGAACGCGAGGGTGTCCCGGTGCCACTCCGACGTTCCCGCCGAGGCCTCGAGACTGCGCAGCGAATCGTCAAGCAGCGCAGCCAGTTCGGGTCCGTGTTGTTCGGCCGCCAGTTCAGCGACCTTCGGGCCGATGCGCAACCGGGCCTCGAGGATGCTGCGAAAGACGCCCGCGTCGAGATCGTCATCGCGAAACACCAACTGGGGCAGCAGGTCAAGGCCGGCGTGCCGCCGAAAGTCGCGCACGGTGGTGACGCCACCCTGGCGCACCTCGACCAGGCTGGCGGCCGACAGCCGCTTGAGCGCCTCGCGGACGGCGGGCCGAGATACCCCGAGAACCTCCGCCAGCCGGCGCTCGCTGGGCAGCGCCGCGCCCGGGCGCATCTCGCCGCTGAGCACATCGGTCGCGATTTGGTCGAAAACCGCTTCAGGCACCGATCGTCGAATCACCGGCTGCAGCGCCATGCGGCCAGTGTGGCTGGCCGACAGCCAGTCAGGTGGTCAGACCACCGGCGTGTCGCAAATCTTTGCCGGGCGGCTACCGGTCCGTCCGCTGCGCCGCCACAAACAGATTCCCGGGCACGTAGTCCCGGACTTCCTCGGGCGCCGCGCGCCCGTAGCCGGCCATCAACTCGTCTGCCGGTGTCACCGTCACGTCCCAGCCGTGGCGGCCGAACCATTCGCCCACGTCCTCGCGCTCCTCGAAATACCAGAGCTCGTCGGTCCGGGGCACCTCGCGATCCGGATCAATGCCGGCCATCAGCCCGCGGATCCGGTCCATCCGTTCACGGCGCTTGGCGCGTGCCTGCGGGTCGAGGAACTTCGGACCCAAGGCCTCCACGGCGACCCGGCTGCCGGGAGCGGTCAGCTCCTGAATGCGCTCGAACAGCAGCTCCTGGGCCGCCGCCGGCAGATACGGCATCAAGCCCTCGGCCGACCACACGCTGGGTGCGGAGGCATCAAAACCCGCCTGCCGCAACGCCGCAGGCCAATCCTGGCGAAGGTCCACCGGCACCGCGATGCGCTCGCAGGTGGGGCGCGCCCCATGCTCGGCGAGCGTGGACGCCTTGAAGTCCAGCACCCGGGGCTGGTCGAGCTCGTAGACCGTGGTGCCGTCCGGCCAGCCCAACCGCCAGGACCGCGCGTCCAGGCCGGCCGCCAGGATCACCGCCTGGCGGATGCCCGCGCCAGTGGCGCCGAGAAAGAAGTTGTCGAAAAACGCGGTGCGGGAGGCCATATAGCCGACCATCGACTGCATCTGCAGCGGCAACGTCGGTTCGGCTTCGATGACTTCGTCCGGCAGCTGCCCGGCAGAGTGCCAGTTCCACACGCCGTCACCCGCGGCGTCGAGGAACACCTGGGCGAATGGATCTGTGATCAAAGGGTTTTCGTTGCGCGTCTCCGCCGCGCGGGCCGAGGCCACGCCCAGCGCGGTCGCCCCCACACTTTCGGTGATCTCCCAGCTGTCGTTGTCGGTTCTGGCTCCGCTCATATCTCGGTCACTCACCCTTTCCGGTCCGTTGCGCCGACACGAACAGTGTCTGCGGCGCGGCGTCGTCAATGTCTTGTGGTGGTCTGCGGTCGTAGCCGGCCATCAGCTCCGGCGCCGGGGTGACCGTCACGGCCCAGCCGTGCCGGCCCAGCCAGTCACCCACGTCTTCACGTTCCTCGAAGTACCACAGGTCTTGGACGTCGGGGATGTCGCGGTCGGGTTCCAGCTCGGCCATCAGGTCGCGCACCCGTTGCATCGTCTGGCGTTGCCTCTCGCGGGCGCCCTCGTCGAGGAAGTCGGGGCCGGGCGCCTCCACGGCGATCCGGCTGCCTTGCGCGCCGAGCGCCTGCACCCGCTCGAACAACAGCTCCTGCGCGGCCGCCGGCAGGAACGGCAACAGCCCCTCGGCCGACCACACGCTGGGTGCCGACGCGTCAAATCCGGCCCGCTGCAATGCGGACGGCCAGTCGTGGCGCAGATCGACGGGAACGCTGACCAGCTCGCAGGTTGGCTGGGCGCCCTTGTCGCCCAGCGTCGACGCCTTGAATTCCAGCACCCGCGGCTGGTCCAGCTCGTACACGGTGGTGCCGTCCGGCCAGGGCAGCCGCCAGGCCCGCGAGTCCAGCCCGGCCGCCAGGATCACCACCTGCCGCACGCCTGCGGCGGTGGCATCGAGGAAGAACTTGTCGAAGAACGCCGTCCGCGCGGCCATGTAGTCGACCATGCGCTGCATCCGCGGTTTGAGGTCCGGTTCGATTTCGGCGATCTGGGCGGGCAGGTTGGGAGCGGCGAACCAGTCCCACATGCCCTCTCCGGCGGCCTGCAGGAACACCCGCGCGAATGGGTCGCTGATCAGTGGGTTTTCGCTCTCGGTCTCCGCGGCGCGGGCCGCCGCCACGCCGAGCGCGGTCGCCCCGACGCTCTCGGTGATCTCCCAGCTGTCGTCGTCCGTCCTGGCCACGCCGGTGCCCTCCTGAATTGCTAGCACGCCTGCGTACCCGACCCTACGCGCGCCGGATGAGTGGGAGCTGTCAACGAACCGGGTATTGAGTTAACTTGTCGGCGGGCGACTCAGCAGGCCGAAAGCCACGTGCCGGCGCGAACCCGGAGGATCGTTGATACATGCGAGTTGACGGGCGCGACATCGTCGTTTCCGGCAACTTGCTGCACCCGCTGGCCCGGCGCACCAACGACATCCTGCGACTGATGCTGGCCTCGCTCTTCTTGGCGGTGGTGATCACCGGCTCGGTGATCACCCGCCCGCAGTGGATCGCACTGGAGAAGTCCGTGTCGCAGATCGTCGGTGTGTTGTCACCCACGCAATCCGACGTGGTGTACCTGGTGTACGGGTTCGCAATCGTCGCTTTGCCCTTCGTGATCCTCATCGGCCTGATCGTCGCCGGGCAGTGGAAACTGCTGGGGGCATATGCCGCCGCGGGGTTCGGCGCGATCCTGTTGCTGTCGATCAGCGCCAGCGGCATCGCGTCACCACGATGGCACTTCGACATTCCCGATCGGCTCAGCACGGTTCCGGCGCAATTCCTCGACGACCCGCGCTGGATCGGCATGCTCGCAGCGGTGCTGACGGTCTCGGGCCCGTGGCTGCCGGCGCGCTGGCGGCACTGGTGGTGGGCGCTGCTGCTGGCTTTCGTTCCCATCCATCTGGTCATCAGCGCCATCGTCCCCGCGCGCTCGTTGGTGGGTCTGGCGGTGGGGTGGATCGTCGGCGCGCTGGTGGTGCTCGTGGTCGGCACCCCCGCGCTCGAGGTGCCGCTGGAGGGCGCGGTACGCGCGCTGGCCAAGGGCGGCTTCGCCGTCTCGCGGCTCACCGTGGTCCGGCCGGCCGGCCGCGGCCCGCTGATTCTTTCAGCCGACGGTGAACACCTCGGAGAGACAGCGCTGATCGAACTGTACGGCCCGCACCAGCGCAGCGGCGGGGCGCTGCGCCAGCTCTGGGAGAAACTGAAGCTGCGCAACGCCGAAACCGCGCCCCTGGTGACCTCCATGCGTCGCGCGGTGGAGCACCGCGCGTTGATGGCGATCGCGATCGGTGAGGCGGGGCTGGCCAATACGGCGACGGTCGCCGTCGCCCCGCTGGACCGGGGCTGGATGCTCTACTCGCACCGGCCTCCCGGTGGGACGCCCATCGACGAATGTGCGAAGACCACTCCCGTTGCCCGGCTGTGGGAATCGCTGCGCGTCCTCAACGACCGCCAGATCGCCCACGGTGACCTACGCAGCCACCACATCACGGTGGAGGACGACACCGTGATGTTCGGCGGATTCGGCAACGCCGAATACGGAGCGACCGACGCCCAACTTCAATCCGACATCGCACAGCTGCTGGTGACGGCCTCGTCGCTCTACGAGCCGAAGTCCGCGGTGAGCGCCGCGATCGAGGTGTTCGGCAAGGACACCATCCTGGGCGCCTCTCGCCGCCTCACGAAAGTCGCTGTGCCACAGTATATTCGGCGCTCGGTGCCGGACGCGGGTGCCGTCATCTCCGGTGCGCGGGCCGAGGTCAAACGTCAAACCGGTGCTGGTCAGATCAAGCCCCAGACCATCACCAGGTTCACCCGCAGCCAGATCGTCCAGTTGGTGCTCTTCGGCGCACTCGTCTATGTCGCCTACCCCTTCATCAGCACGGCGCCGACGTTCTTCTCCCAGTTGAGGACCGCGAACTGGTGGTGGGCGCTGCTGGGCCTGCTCGTATCGGCGCTCACCTATGTCGGAGCGGCCGCGGCATTGTGGGCCTGCGCCGACGGCATGGTGAACTTCTGGACGCTGTCAATCGCACAGGTGGCCAACACGTTTGCCGCAACCACCACGCCGGCGGGCGTCGGCGGGCTGGCGCTGTCCACGCGGTTCTTGCAGAAGAGCGGCCTGTCGGCGATGCGAGCGACCGCCGCCGTGGCCCTGCAACAGTCGGTCCAGGTGATCGCGCACCTCGCGCTGCTGGTCCTGTTCAGCGCCGCCGCCGGCGCCTCGCTGAACCTGCGGCATTTCGTCCCGAGCGCGACCCTGCTGTACCTGATCGCGGGGATCGCACTGGGCATCGTCGGCACCTTCCTGTTCGTGCCCACGCTGCGCAAGTGGCTGGCGACCGAGGTCCGCCCCAAATTGAACGAGGTGGTGACCGATCTGGTCAAGCTCGCACGCGAACCGCGGCGGCTGACCCTGATCCTGCTGGGTTGCGCGGGCACCACCCTCGGCGCCGCGCTGGCGTTGTGGGCAAGTATCGAAGCCTTCGGCGGCGGAACGACTTTCGTGGCCGTCACCGTGGTCACCATGGTCGGCGGGACGCTGGCGTCCGCGGCGCCCACGCCCGGCGGCGTCGGGGCGGTCGAAGCGGCGCTGATCGGTGGACTGGCCGCGTTCGGTGTGCCGGCGGCCGTCGGCGTGCCGTCGGTCCTGCTGTACCGGGTGCTGACCTGCTGGCTACCGGTGTTCGTCGGCTGGCCGGTGATGCGGTGGCTGACCACCAACGAAATGGTCTGAGGATCTATTTTTCGGATTCGGCGACCACGAGAACCGTTGAGGTCCGCACGCTTTGGGCGACCGTGGTGGTCAAAGACACCAGGTAGTAATCCGCGCGCACCGACTGCGCAACTGTGATGGGGATGGTGACGCTGGCCGATCCGTCCGCGGCGAACCGACCCGACACCGGCTTCACGCCGATCCCGGCATCCGACGATGTGCCCGCGACGGCGTAGCCGTCGGTGCCGTCGGTCATGCGCTGCGCATCGAGGGTGACGCTGCCCATGTGTCCGGGCGCGATCGTGACGACGGGTTGAGCAACGTTGACCGCCACCGCCGAACTGCCCGCCCCGAACGACGGTGGCGCATCCGCTTCGGCTGTGCCCCAATGCTTGTCCGGGTAGGCCGCCAGCGAATACGCGAGCGTGCCGCCGGTGCTGATGATCGACTCGGGCAGCGATGTGCGGTCGGTTGGCAGGCCGTCGACCTTCAGGCCGCTGATGTATTTGAGGTGCTGGGGTCCGGATGCCCCCGGGGCGGCGATTCGAATGGATTTGCCTGCGGGCAGGGCGATTTCGATGCGATCGAACAGCGGCGCGCCCACGGCGAGGATCGGCGTTCCCGGGGTGGCCGGGTACATCCCCAGGGCCGCCCACACGTACCAGCTGGCCAGCGCGCCCAGGTCGTCGTTGCCGGGCTCGCCGTCGGCGGTCGGAGCGAACAACCCGCGCACCCGGTCGACCGTGCGCTGCGTCTTCCACGGTTGACCGATGTAGTTATACAGCCATGGCACGCCGAAACTCGGTTCGTTGCCGGCCCACAGGAAGGGCTGATTGGGCCCGACATTGAGCTTCTCGGTGAAGCGGTCGAGCCGGTGGGCCACGGCGGCGCGGCCGCCCAACGCGGTCACCAGGCCGGCGATGTTGTGCGGTACCGACCAGACATATTGTTCGGCATTGCCCTCGTCGTACCCGACCTGGCCAAAGTTTTCCGGGGCCACCACGAACCCTGGGCCCCGCCGGAAGAAGCCGCTCCAGCTGCGCGGCGAGACATATCGTGTCGTCGGGTTGTACAGGTTCTGCCAGTACTGCGCCCGCTTCTGAAATTCGGCGGCGGTCGCGGCATCGCCCAACCTGTCCGCGAATCGGGAAATAGTGAAGTCGTCGAGCGACCACTCGAGGGTGATCGACGCGTCGGCGATCCAGCCGTTGCGGCCGAATTCCGTTGTGAACGGCGCATACCCGAACCGCTGGTAATTGGCTATGCCGCGGCGCTCCACGTACCCGCTCAGGCCCACCCCACCTTTGGTCGCCCCGTCCACCATGTAGCGCAACGCCGTCTTGGCGTCGAAGGCGTCGGCCCCGAACATATTCAGGTTCACGATGAGCGGTACCACGCTATCGCCACTCATCTCGCCGGTTGCCGCGTTGGCGAACGCCCAGCGCGGCAGCGCGCCGCTCTGCTCGGCGTCGTTCACCAACGACTGGGCCATGTCGGCGGCCCGGTCGGGAAACAGCAACGCCTGCAACGCCGCGAGGCATCGGTAGGTGTCCCAGTCGGAGAAGTTGGCGTACTGCGTGTGGCCGGCGGTCACCGTATGGATGGAGCCGTCGAACCCTACGTATCGCCCATCGGCATCGTTGAACATGTTGGGATGCATCAGCGATCGATAGAGGGAGGTGTAAAAGGTGGTCAGGTCGTCGACGTTGCGGCCGGCCACCGTCACGCGGGACAGCGCCGCGTTCCAATCCTTCGACGCGGCGGCGCGAACATCGTCGAAACCCGCGGTGCCCTCGGCCGCCAGGTTCGATCGCGCGCCCTCGATACCGACGTAGGAGATCGCGGTGCGCACCTCGAGCGTCGAGCCGGCCGGGAACTCCACATAGCCGCCGCTGTACGGCGCGTTCGCACTGCGGGTGCCGGCGTAGACGGCACTGCCATCCCACGATCCGTACGAGGTGAAGGGCCGGTTGAACTTCATCGCGAAATACACCGTGTAGGCGTTCGGCTTGTCGCAGAAGCCCCCGCTGGTGGCCCACCCCGTGATGGTGGTGTTGTCCTCACCGATCTGGATGGTCGCGCGGGAGTTTCCGGCCAAGGATGAGCCCGAGCGCACTTGGAGGAGGGCGGCGCGGCCGTTGCGGGGATAGCTGAAACGGCCCACGCCCGTGTGCGCGGTGGCGGTGAGTTCCGCCTTCACCCCGGTGCCCGGGAACCGCACCGTGTAGTAACCGGGCATGCCCTGCTCGGTGTCGTCGTGGGCGATTTCCTCGGCGGCGTTCCACGGTTGTAGGCCGATCCCACCGGTGACGGGCAGCATCGAGATGTCGCCGAACGCAGCGCATCCCACCGAGGCATGGGTCATGCTGAAGCCGGTGGAGTGTGGGTTGTCGTAGTTGTAGCCGGCGTAGTTGCCGACGGTGTCCGGCGAGTACTGCACCATCCCGAACGGCACGGTGGCGCCCGGGAAGTTGTTGATCTCTCCCACCGTCTCGCCGCCCGTCCCGGTACCGATGAGCGTCGCCACGTGGTCGACCGGATTCGCCACGAATAGGGGCGGACCGTCGTATCCCCTCGGCGGAGCGGCCGCGATGAAGACCATGAAGACGGCCGACGCCGCAATGACCGCAATGAGGGCCCGCCGCGACCGCATACCTGTCTAATACTCCGAAATCGACGGCATAACGCCGTATTTCTGTGCGTTTCATCCGACGAATTCGATGACAATCGGCGGTTCGACGGCGCCGCGGCACCAGGCCGGAAAAATTTGGCAAAGCGACGAGATATTTCAGTTACTGTCATCCCACCACGGCTGGCGCTGGTACCGGCCCAATTTCGGGAGATTGGATCGATGAAACATTTGACGCTAGCAACCATTTCCGTAGCGCTGAGTTTGGCGCTCGTCGGTTGCGGCAGCGACAACAAATCGGGTGAGAAAACGTCGACGTCCACTTCGACTACGACGTCGACGACCTCGTCAACGTCGTCGCCGACGAGTGCGGCACCGGCGGCCAAAGCCAAATACACCATCGCCGACTACGTGAAGGACAACAACATCGCCGAGACGCCGGTGCACCACGGCGATCCCGGCCCGAACGTCGACCTGCCGGTGCCCGCGGGCTGGCAGCTCAACCAGAACTCCGGCACCTCCTACGGCGGCATCGTGCAGCTCCAGCCCGCCAATCCCTCCGATCCGCCCACGGTCTCGGCGCTGTTTTCCCGGCTGAGCGGCAATGTCGACCCAGCGAAGCTGATCCAGTACGCGCCGGGCGAGGTGCAGAATCTGCCCGGGTACCAGGGCCAGGGTGATGGCTCCGCGTCCACGCTGGGTGGTTACCAGGCCTGGCAGATCGGCGGCACGTACCAGCGAGGCGGCCAGACCCGCGCCATCGCACAGAAGACGGTGATAATTCCCAGCCAGGGCGCGGTTTACGTGCTGCAGCTCAATGCCGATGGGCTGGAGGCCGATCAAGGCCCGTTGATGGATGCCACCAACATCATCGACGATCAGACCACCATCACCGCGGCTGAATAGACCCGCTCACGCAACCCCCGCACCCGCGGCCGCGCGGGTGCGGGTGACCAACGGTTGCTCGAAGCCGGCGCCGATGGCGGCGACCCGCACCGCCTCGCCGACCGTATCCGCACGGTCCGCCGGCACCAGGGCGATCACGCAGCCGCCGAAGCCGCCACCGGTCATCCGGGCACCGAGCGCGCCTGCGCGCACCGCGGTGTCGGCGATGAGGTCGATGCGTTCGGTGGTGATCTCGAAGTCGTCGCGCATGGAGGCATGCGAGGCGGTGAAAATCCGCCCGGCTTCGGAATAGTTCGAATCACTGAGTGCTGCAACACAATCGATGACTCGCTGATTCTCGGTCAGCACGTGGCGCGCGCGACGGGCGTCGACGGGATCACGCACGCCGGTCAGGACGGCGAGACCTTGGCCGCCCGCGGCGTCCTGCACTTCACGCAGCGACGACGCCGACAGATCGGTGGCCGCCCGTTCGCATGACGCACGCCGTGCCGCGTAGTCGCCGCCGGCGTGCGTATGGCGCTCGCGGGAGTCGATCAGCAACAACGCGACACCGGCGGACTCCGGGTCGAAAGCCACCGGCGTGACGGTGAGTCCGGCGAAGTCGATCAGCACCGCCGTCGCGTCCCGGCCAAAGAGCGCGGCGAGCTGATCGAGCAAACCCGTTGGCGCGCCGACATATTCGTTTTCGGCGCGCTGGGCCAGCCGGGCCTGCTCAAGGGCGTCGATGCGGACGCCGGCGGCCGAGGTGATCGCGCCCAGCGCAGCGCATTCCAGCGCCGCCGAGGAGGACAGGCCCGATCCCATTTCCACGTCGCTGGTGATCGACATCGTGCCGCCGGGCACCGGATGGCCGCCCTGGCGCAGCGCCCACACCACCCCGGCCACGTAGGCGGCCCAGCCCGCCACCTCGCCGGGAGCGGTGCCGATCCGAACGCGCACCGGGGCCTCGGCGCGGTCGCTGACAACGGTGATCGCATCGTCGTCGGCTGGGGCGAACGTCGCGACGGTGCGCTGCGGTAGCGCAATGGGTAGCGCGAAACCCAAGTTGTAGTCGGTGTGTTCGCCGATCAGATTGATCCGCCCCGGCGCGGCGTACCGGATCGTCATCGCAGTTCGGCCAACCGCTGGGCCACGCTCTCCGGCGTGACGTCGCCGATGAAGGCGTCCATCGCCGATTCGGAGGCCGCCAGGTACTTGAGCTTGCTGGCGCTGCGCCGGATGGACATCAACTCGACGTGGAAGTAACCCTCGGCCTGTGCCGCGGTGTCGGCGTATTGGTGCAGCGCCGAAATGTAGGGCAGCGGCGTGGAGTACATCCGGTCGAAGCGCCCGAGCACGTCGAGGTAGACGGACACGAACGCGTCCAGTTCGCCATCGCCGAGTTCGGTCAGGTTGTGCACGAACCTGTTCGGGTAGATGTGCACCTCCACCGGCCAGCGCGCCGCGAACGGCACGAACGCGGTGAATAGCTCGTTGCGGGCGATGATGCGGCTGCCGTCGGCGACCTCACGGGCCAGCAGATCACCGAAGAGGTTGGTGCCGTGTCGTTTTCGATGTCGACGGGCCTGCTCCAGCATTGTGGCGGCGCGCGGCGTCAGGTAGGGATAGCCGTAGATCTGACCGTGCGGATGGGTCAGCGTCACCCCGATTTCCTCGCCCCGGTTCTCGAAGCAGAACACCTGCTCGATGCCCGGCCTGGCCATCAGGTCGGCGGTGCGATGCCGCCACGCCTCGACGACCAGCCGGGCGTGTGCCGGCTCGAGCCGGGCGACGGACCCGTTGTGGTCGGCGGAGAAACAGATCACTTCGCAACGGCCATGCCCGGGCACGGTCGCGAAGCCGTCCTCGGCGGGCACGGGCGCCGCAGCGGGCCGCGAGGGCAGCGCGCCCGCCAGGCTTGGGAATCGGTTCTCGAACACGACGACGTCGTAGTCGGGGGCGGGCACCTCACTAGTCAGCCCGGTCGGGCCGGGGCACAGCGGGCACGCCTCCGGTGGCGGCTTGTAGGTGCGGTCCTGGCGCAGCGCAGCGATGATCACCCACTGGCCGGTGGCCCGGTCGAATCGCAGCTGCGACTGCGCGGCAGCCTCACGCGCCGGCAGCGGCCTGCGGTCTTCGACCGGCGCCGGACGATGCCCCGGGAGCGCGAAGAACAGCAGGTCACGGCCGTCAGCCAGCTTCGCGAGCGTCGGCGGGGTCACGATGTCGAAGACTAGCTTGTGCCGATTTTCGGGTAACTATGTTGGGTAAGCGCAAGAGAGGCGGTCTGTCGATAACTGTTCCCTACGAACGCGCCCGCAACTGGGTGATCGGCTCCGATCCTGGCTTGCTTCGGCTGCGAATGGCCACTCGGACGACGGCCGCGCTCGGCCTTTCCCTGCTGGCGCTCTTCCTCCTGACCCGGGCGACGGGGCAACCGCTGACCGTCGCCCTACTTGGCGTCGTCATCACCATGGTCGCGTCGCGCTCGGTCAACGAACCCGACCCGCACCAGCAGCGGAACACCATGGCGCTGCTGCCCCTGCCCGCCGCGGCCTCCATCACCGCCGCCGCGGTGCTGGCGTCGCACACGGTGGCCAGCGACGTGGTGTTCGTGATCGTCGTGTTCACCGCGGCATACATCCGCCGCTACGGGGCGCGGGGCAGGGCGTTGGGCATGGTCGCGTTCATGTCCTACTTCTTCACGCTCTATCTGCGGGCCCGCCTCGCGGAGCTGCCCTGGATGATCGGGGCGGTCGCGGTGGGCACCGTGTGCACGTACGTGATGAGCGCCTACGTGCTGCCCGATCGCCCCGAGCGGGTGCTGCGGGCGACCATCCGGGCGCTGCGAGCGCGGATGGCGATCGTCCTCGACACGACCGCCGAGGCGGTGCGCACGGGCCGCCTCGACGACCGGCAGCGCCGCCGGATGCGGGCCCGCACCATCCGGCTCAACGAGACCGCCCTGATGGTGCAGAGCCAGATCGAAGACAAGGCCGACCCCGGCACCCTGTGGCCCGGCGTCACCGCCGAACAACTCGTCCCCTGGCTGCTGGATGCCGAGCTGGCCATCGAGTGGGTGGCCACCGCCGGCCGCCGGGCGGCCGTCCTCGCCTGCGAGGACCCCGATTCCATTCCCGCGCCGACCCGGGCCGCGCTCGTCGACGCGCTCACCCAACTGTCGCGAGCCATCCGGCTTCCCGAACCCGGCGGGCTGCGCCGGGCCGCCGATCGCGCGCAGCGGCTGCTCGACGCGCAGCCCGCGGCTGACCCCGCCGGCAACGACGAGGGCGGCGCGGCCGTACGCCGCCTCGCGCTGGCGATCATCAACGCCGCGTCGGCCACATCCGACGTGCGGGCAATCGTCGACCGGGTGGCCGCCGGCCGGCCTCTTGACGACGCCGACGGCGAACGCCCCGAGGCGCCCGGGGACGCCGCGCCCGACGAGGCCGCCGAGGAAGAGCCGAGCGCCGGGCTGCGGCCGACCACCCGCCAAGCCATCCAGGTCGGTATCGCCGCGGCCCTGGCCATCGTTGTCGGCGAGCTGGTTTCGCCGGCGCGCTGGTACTGGGCGGTGATCGCCGCGTTCGTCATCTTCGCCGGCACCAACTCGTGGGGCGAAACATTGACCAAGGGCTGGCAACGCCTGCTCGGGACGCTGCTCGGCGTGCCCTGCGGCGTGCTGGTGGCCACGCTGCTCACCGGCCACAAGACCGCCGCGCTGGCCGGCATCTTCGTGTGCCTGTTCTGCGCGTTCTACTTCATGACGGTCACCTACAGCCTGATGACCTTCTGGATCACCACGATGCTGGCACTGCTGTACGGCCTGCTCGGCCAGTTCTCGTTCGGTGTGCTGATGCTGCGGATCGAGGAGACCGCGATCGGTGCCGTCATCGGGGCGACGGTCGCCATCGTCGTGCTGCCGACCAACACCAGAACGGCGATCCGCGGCGACGCCCGCGCGTTCTTGACGAGCCTGTCCGCCCTGATCGAGATCTCGACCGCGACCATGTTCGGTGTCGAGGACAGCGCCAGCCCGTCGGAGCGGGCGCGCCAGCTCGACCGCGACTTGCAGCAGTTCCGGGTCACCGCCAAGCCGTTGTTGGCCGGGGTCGCCGGCCTTGCCGGCCGGCGCAGCATCCGGCGCGCCCTGCGGATCTTCACCGCCTGCGACCGCTACGGCCGGAGCCTGGCGCGCAGCGCCGAGCAATATCAGGATCCGGTCGGGTCAGCCTCGCTGGCCTCGGAACCGGCGCAGGCGTTTTCGGCGGCCGCGGCCCAGACGCGCCGCAACATCGACGCGCTGCAGGAAGCCATCGAGGGAGGTCACGCGCCGACCCTGATCTCGGCGACCGACGAGCTCGACGCCGCCGAGACCTTGGCCCGGCAGCAGGACGGCAACGGCCACTTCGACACCAACGCCGATACCCGGCGCTTCCTCACCGCGGTGCACGCGCTGCGCCAGATCGAACGCGCCGTCATCACCGCGGCCACCAATCTCGGTGGGCGCGAAAGCGTCAGGACGGCCAGCCACGCCCCGTCGCGCTGATGGGGTGCTCCCCCGATCTGCTAGGCGATCCGAACGCGCGCGGCTACGATCTTGCTAACCCCCCGCCGGTAAGCGGGAGTCGAGGAGAAAACCCATGGCGACACCGAACCTACCGCCGGGCTTCGATTTCACCGACCCCGACATCTACGCGCACCGTCTTCCGGTTCAAGAATTCGCCGAACTGCGTGCCACGGAACCCATCTGGTGGAACGAGCAGCCGCTCGATCAAGGGGGCTTCGGCGACGGCGGTTATTGGGTGGTGACCAAGCACCGCGACATTCGTGAGGTGTCACTGCGCAGCGATGTCTTCTCGTCGGCCGCCAAGTCGATCGTGCCGCGTTATCGGAAAGATCTGGCGCAGGGGCAGATCGAAGCGGGACGCGCCTCGATGATCATGATGGACGACCCCGAGCACAGCCGGCTGCGCAAGATCATCTCGCGGGGCTTCACGCCTCGCGCCGTCGAGCGGTTGCGCGCCGACCTCACCGAACGCGCGCGATGCATCACCGCCGAAGCCGTCGCGCACGCGTCGGGCGACTTCGTCCGTCAGGTGGCGTGTGAGCTTCCGTTGCAGGCTATTTCGGGTCTGCTCGGCGTGCCCGCGGAGGACTACGACAAACTATTCGACTGGACCAACAACATGATCGGCAGCGACGACCCGGAGTTCGCCGACCACGACGCGTTGACGTCTGCGGGCGAGTTAATGTGGTACGCAATGCAATTGGCGGCCCGCAAGTCCGGAGAACCCGGCCCGAAAGATCGCGACATCGTTACCACGCTGATCGAGGCCGATTCCGAGGAGCAGCGACTCTCCGACGCCGAGTTCGGCATGTTCGTGGTGACGCTGGCAGTGGCCGGTAATGAGACGACCCGAAACTCGATCACGCAAGGGATGATGGCGTTCACCGACCACCCGGACCAATGGGAGCTGTTCAAGGAGCAACGGCCGAAGACGGCGGCCGACGAGATCATCCGCTGGGCCACGCCAATCACGGGGTTTCAGCGCACCGCGCTGGTGGACACCGAACTCGGCGGCGTGCGGATCGCGAGGGGCCAGCGGGTGGTGCTGTTCTACCGGTCGGCGAATTTCGACGAGGAGATCTTCGACGACCCGTTCACGTTCGACATTCTGCGCAGCCCCAACCCGCACGTCGGATTCGGCGGGACCGGAGCGCATTACTGCATCGGCGCGAACCTGGCCCGCATGACGATCGACCTGATGTTCAACGCGATCGCCGAACACATGCCCGACCTGCGCTCGGCCGGTGACCCACAGCGGCTACGGTCGTCGTTCATCAACGGCATCAAGCACTGGCAGGTGGACTATCAAGGGACGTGTCCGGCGGCGCGCTAGCTCGGCTCGGATGGCTGCGGGCTCTCCGCATCCCGGCGCTCGCCCGTAGCGATGAAGTCCTCGATCAAATCCACCACCTGCTCGGGCGCCTCGACCTGCGCGAAGTGACCGACGTCGGGCAGCACCTCGAGCCGGCTGTCCGTGCGCGCCGCTTGCGCGGCGTAAGCGTGGTCGACGGGAATGATGCCGTCGCGCTCGCCCCAGATCGCCATGACCGGTAGATCCTCGCGCAACCGCAGCCTGTTGAGCGCGCTGACCGCCTGCCCGCGGTAATCCACGACCGATCGCAGCGTCCGCAGGAACGATTGGCGTGTTTGGGCGTCCGACAACGACGAGTAGGCGCTCCACAGCTCCGCGCCACGCGGTGAACGGATGCCGGCGCTTTTCATCCAGGACCGCAGCTTGTTGCCGACGGACAACACGGGCGGCGGGGCGACGATCGGCAACACGAACTCCGCCCCGGGCGCCGAGAGCAGCCGCAGCACCCATCCCACGTCGGGACCCAGGCCGCCGCTGCTGATCAGGATCAATCGTTGGGCATAGTCGGGGTGCTGGTAGACGAACTGCATGGCGACGCCGCCACCGAGCGAGTGACCGACGACGGTGGCCTGGCTGACGCCGAGCTCGTCGAGGAAATCGCGTAGCCATACCGCGAAGGCACCCAGCGAGTAGTCAGTGCGGGGTTTCGCGGACTCGCCGTGGCCGAGCAGGTCCGGGGCGATGACCCGAAACTTCTTCGACAGCGGCGGGATCACCGACCGCCAGGTCTCCGAACTGCCCGCCATACCGTGGATGAGCAGCAGCACCTTGCCGTTGCCCTCGTCGCGGTAGGCGATGCGATCGCCGTGCAGTTGGAGAAATTTCACCTCGTTCATGAGGGCTGTGTACCCGATTTGGTCCTGCTCAGCAATGATCGAATGCATGACCGAACCGGTTGCGACCCGAGTGGCCGTCTACCTCGACTTCGACAACATCGTGATCTCCCGGTACGACCAGATTCACGGGCGGAACTCGTTTCAGCGGGATAAGGCCAAGGGGCTCGAGCAGCATGCGGAGCGGCTGGACCGGGCGACGGTCGACGTCGCCGCGATCCTGGACTTCGCGTCGTCCTTCGGGACCCTGGTGCTCACCCGCGCCTATGCCGACTGGTCGGCGGACATCAACGCCGGGTATCGGGGACAGCTGGTGGCCCGCGCGGTCGACCTGGTGCAGTTGTTCCCCGCGGCGGCCTACGGCAAGAACGGCGCCGACATCCGGCTGGCCGTCGACGCGGTCGAGGACATGTTCCGGCTACCCGACCTGACCCACGTGGTGATCGTGGCGGGCGACTCCGACTACATTCCCTTGGCTCAGCGCTGCAAGAGGCTCGGCCGGTACGTGGTCGGCATCGGCGTGGCAGGCGCGTCGAGCCGGGCGCTGGCCGCCGCCTGCGACGAGTTCGTCATCTACGACGCGTTGCCGGGGGTTCCGGTGCCCGAACCGGCGCCCGCCGATACGGTCGCGGACAAGCCGAAAAAACGGACCACCCGCGCCAAGCCGGCCAACCGCGACGAGCCCGACGAGCAGCCCGACCCGCAGGCCGCCGCCACCGCGCTGCTGACGCGGGCACTGCGGATCGGCCTGGAGAAAGACGATGTCGACTGGCTGCACAACTCCGCCGTCAAGGCACAGATGAAGCGGATGGACCCGTCGTTCAGCGAAAGAACCCTGGGGTTCCGCTCGTTCAGCGATTTCTTGCGGTCGCGCTCCGATGTCGTCGAGCTGGATGAGACGTCGACGACGCGGATGGTGCGGCTGCGCGCGCACGATTGAGCGGCGCTGCCCGCGGCCGCGGCAATGCATTTTGACGCTGGTGTATGGCGGTCGCGCCGCACGCGGGACCGGTGAACGACGAACGACGCACCTGGCCGGCCCGATATCGTTGACACCCCCATGCGCTGGCCATACATTATTTGGGAGTCGTCCGCAGCCTTCTGCGGAACCAAGGAGACCGTCATGACCGTCGGTGCCGCTCCCCCAAGCGTTTTCGAGGCTGATCTGCCGACGCTGGATTACGACCCCGAAGAAACGCCGGCGCAGGTCTACCCGCGACTGCGGGAGGCGCAGCGGCACGCGCCCGTCGCGCTTGGACCCCACGGGCCCGAAGTGCTCTCCTACCACCTGGTCCGTTCCGTCCTTAGGGATCCCCGATTCCAGATCCCACCCGGCATCAACCTGCTGGCCCAGGGCATCTCATCGGGTCCCCTGTGGGACAAAGTGGCCAATAGCCTGCTGTGCCTCGAGGGAGACGCCCACCATCGGCTGCGCAGTCTGTGCTCCAAAGCGTTCACCCCGCGAACTGTCGCGCGCCTGCACGACACCATGGTCGGCGTGCTGAACGAGTTGGTCGATCAGGTGGCGGACGCGGGCCGCTGCGACGTCGTCACCGACATCGCGCGCCCCTATCCCGTGCCGATCATCTGTGCGCTGCTCGGCGCACCCCGCGAGGACTGGCAACAGTTTTCGTTGTGGGCCGATGACGTGTTCAAGGCCTTCAGCTTCACCGTCGATCTTCGTGAACTCGAGCCGGTCGTGATGCGCGCGTGGCGCGAGCTCGACGACTACGTCGACGAGATGGTCGCCCGCCGCCGACACAGCTTGACCGATGACCTGCTTTCCGACCTGATCCGCGCCGAGGACGAGGGCGACCGCCTCGACGCCGCCGAGCTGCGCATGCTGGCGGGCGGCCTGCTGTTGGCGGGGACGGACACCACCCGCAACCAGGTGGCCGCCTCGGTGCACGTGCTGTGCGATCACCCGGAACAGTGGGAGCTGCTGCGGCAGCGGCCCGAGCTGGCGATGCGGGCCGTCGAGGAGACGATGCGGCACTCACCGATCGCCTGCGGAACGCTGCGCCTAGTGGTCGAGGACGCCGAGCTCGACGGCTACTCGTTCCCCGCGGGCACCGCGGTGTTGGTGAATACCTTTGCGGCCAACCGTGATCCGGTGGTGTACGACGACCCCGACCGCGTCGACGTCACCCGTGATGCGGCACCGCCCATCCTGACCTTCGGCGGCGGCGTGCACTACTGCCTGGGCGCCAACCTGGCCCGGCGCGAGATCGCCGAAGCGCTGAACGTCCTCGCGAACCGGCTGCGAAATCCGCGTACGGTCGGGCCGGCGCCGTGGAAGCCGATGGTGAGCCTGAGCGGGCCGACGAGCCTGCCCATCGCGTTCGACCCATAGGCATCGCCGGGACTGCTGTGACGAAGGCCGCTGTACGCCCGAGTCGCGGTCGCATCTGGGCGGCTTTACGCTCCTTGGTTACACGAACTTAACGGGGGTTTTCAATGCGTGCAGCCTGGGTGCGTGCGGCGCGGCACCGCCTGCGCCCCTACGGGCTTGCCGTGGTGGCGTCGGCTGGCTGCCTGGCCATCGCGTCCTGTTCGGAAACCGCGGCACCGCCGGCGCTCACGCCCACCACGCCGACATCGGTCTCGAAAACCAGCACCCGGGCGGTCGCGCCGCCCGCGCCGATAACCGGGCCGCTGGAGAAGGATTGGAAAAGTTACGGCGGAACGGCGTATTTCGGTTGCCCGGAGAAGTTTTCGGCCAGCAAGTCGGCGCTCGAGGACATCCGGCCGAAAATCTTCGACCCGAAATCCGGACAGTACGTCGCGCCCGCCATCCCCTCGGTTCCCGCCGGCGAGAACCTCACCGGCGCCATCTGCGCGCCGACCGGCGCGGCCGACGACATGAAGGTCGTGTATGTGGTCACCACCGTCAAGCCTGCCCAGCCGCCTTCCCCGGCCCCGGACGTCGCCAAAACCACCGCCTACGTCTACGACGCCAAGTCGGGCCGGCAGGTGGCCACCAAGGAGCTGCAGCCGCCGGCCCCCGAGCTGAAGCTGACGGCGCCGAAGGATTGGGGGCTGGCCTCGACCGCCTCGGGCGTGGCGTGGCTGAACGCCTTCACCGACGGCCACGGTGCCGCATCGCCACCACGGACCGTGGTCCTGTCCGGCGGCGACCTGTCGATGATGTGGGACGATCCGCAGCCCGGGCGGGTCTGGCAGGACGTGCTCGCCTTTGCGCGCAACACCGAGCCCGGCAAGACTTCCGGCGCGGAGCTGCGGCGGCCGAGCGGGGAAGCGATCTATCAGGACAACGACATCCAATCCGTCGATGCCGAATTGACGGACGGCCCAAACAAACTGGTGAAGCTCACGCACTGGGATTCCTACAACCCGCCCGTGCTGTCGACGATGTTTTATGACCTTAACGCCAAGTCCATCATCAAGATCGGCGATTCCGACCGGATCTCCGGCGGCGGGCTGACCGCCGCGCTGTCCGACGGCAAACTCTTCGTCGACGGCCATGGCTCGGACACCTCCCAATTCGGGTTCGGCGTCTGGAACCTGCGCAGTCAGCAGTGGGACTTTCAGAAGAGCCGAGACGACGCCAAGAAGCTGTCGGTCTCCAAGCTGGCGTTTTTCGAAGACCACCTCTACATCACCGGCACCGGCGGGACGTTCTCCGTGATCGCCTTGCCCGCAACCGATCCCGTGGCGTCGAACTGGACCCTACGGCCTTTCGAACGGATCTCGGGGTGGACGCTGGTGTGCCGCGGCGAGACCGCGCCGGCCGCCAACGGCGAGTGCAAGGAGATCGTCATGGTGCAGGATCAGGACGGGCACTACCCCGGCCCCTGGTTCTGAGCTTCGCTCGCGCCTTAAAACCAGCCGAGGGCCTGCGGGACCATATAAAGACCGAAGCCGATGGTCACGAAACACAGTGCGCGAGTGAGGTATTTGTGCAGGCCCCGCATGCGCCACTGCTCGGGCAGCGCCCGGGCCTCCAGCGCCAGCAGCAGGCCCAGCACGATGGGCAGCAGCAAAGCGTTCATGACCTCGACATCCACGGCCAGGTTGACCAGGTCGACACTGGCCAGCACCAGGGCAGCGCCAGCGATGTGGGCGAGCCCGTAGGTGATGTAGAACTTGGCGGTGGCGCGGTTGGGCCGCTCGTTGAGCGTGTGCTTCCAGCCGAACACCTCCGCGAGCCCCCAGGCGCCGGCGAGCGAGGCGACGATCGCGGCCACCAGCGCCGCGCCGAGCATGCCCAGACCGAACAGCACGGTCCCGCCGACGTGGCCCAGGTAGGGCGTCAACGCTTGCGCGATCTGGCCGACGGTCTCCAGCTCCGCCCCACCGCCGTGCTTGCCGATTGTCGAGGCCATGGTGATCACCACCGCGATCATGATCAGCTGGGTCAGCACCGCGCCGAACGCGGTGTCATAGCGCGCCTGCCGAATCGTGTTCTCGGACAGACGCTTATCGACCACGGCGCCCTGCTGGTAGAAGATCATCCAGGGCATGATGACCGCGCCTACGTTGGCCGCGACCAACAGCAGGTACGACGAGTTGCCCAGCGGCATCGACGAAAGGCCGTCCACGAGCGCCCTCGGGTCGGGCCTGGCCATGACCATCGCCACCAGGAACGCCAGCTCGGCCGCACCGACGACCAGGCCGATGCGCTCGACGCGCCGGTAGCTGCCGGTGAGGGCCAGCGCCAGCAGCGCGACGGTCGCGATCGGGATGCTCACCCATCGGGAGACGCCGAAGAGTTCGCCCACTCCGGCGACGCCGGCGAATTCGGTCAGCAACGCCCCGATCGCCGAGGCGAACAAGGTGAATGCGGACAGCCATGCCCAGCCGCGGCCGAAGCGCTGCCGGATCAGCGCCCCATGGCCACGCTTGGTGACGATGCCCAACCGCACGGTCATCTCCTGCACGGCGTAGAGGACCGGCATCAAGATCAGCTGCGGCAGCACCATCCGGTAGCCCCACTGGGCGCCGGACTGAGACGCGGTGATCAGCGACCCCGCGTCCGTGTCGGCCAGCATCACCACCAGGCCGGGGCCCCACACCGCCAGAAGCCCCCACCGCAGCCAACGGCCACGCGTCCGCAGTGACACCGGCGGTCGCTCGTCGAATCCGTCGCTCACCTGCTGCGTGGTTGTCTCGGTCAACCTTGCCCCACCCCTCTGGTACGACTGCGTTCGTGCAACCCGATCCGTCCCGAGGATAACTAAGGGTCGCCTAACCGTAGCCCGGGAATGCAATCGATGTGGTGACCGGCATGGTGCGCTAATCTTGCGTTCCCGTCAGGCCTGCACCCGGCGCAGCGACGGGATCGAATAGGGGCCGGCTCCCAGTACGGGTACGGGCAAGACAGGGTGGGCAACCGGTGACGGTGATCATCTCGCGCGTGGCGAACGCGCTCATCGTGGATGTCGACGTTACCGCACCGACGACGTCGGTCAATCGACGAGTCCTGGACCGTTACCGCCGCCGCTATGGTGGCCTGTGGGTTGGTGGCCGGCTCACCGTTACCAACGTCGACGTTCAGTTCCACGCGAATGCCCTCAATCGCTCGATCCAGTCGGGACAGCTGGACGTCACCATCGACCTGCGCTCGATCGAATCGGTCGAACTGCTACCGGGCGTCCTCACGAAGATCATCGCCATCCGCGCCGGTGACCGGGTGACGAAATTCCGCTGCTTCGGCGCGGCGAAGGTCGCCGACCAGATTCGCGCTGCCGCGTCGTCCGCCTCGCGGTGTTGATGGGCTACAGCGCCTACCGAGCCTGGTTCGGCAGACGCCACACGAACCAGCAGTAGCCGCCACGTCGAGGCTGACTGATATCGAGCCATGTCCGCCAGGTAATCAACCGGTATTCCGCCTGACGCGACCCCCATCGCCTTGCCGTGCAACGCTTCTCGCCCTGGCAACCATGAGTGCGGTGCAGACCACCAGCACGCCGGTGGCCGCGGCTTCGGCGATCAAGGCACCGGAGTTCAGCACTTGCCGGTCGGCGACCAGAGATATCCCCAATTCATTTTTGGCGTCGCCGACCAGCACCGCCGGGTAGACCAAACACAAAACGGCGGTCACAAACGCGATCACCGCGCAGCCGCAGGCGACTAGCCCCACCCAGCGCACTCGCATCGCGGCGAGCAGCGCGCCGGCGGCCGTCAGCGACGCGATCACCACGACCCATCCCGGCGTGCTGTCCACCATGCCGGTAAGCAGGGAGCCGTAGTAGTCGCCGTGCTCGCCGATGTAGATCCCGAGGCCATTCCACCGGATGGGTAAGCCCAGATGGCTTACGTCAATCCAGGGCAGAAGTGTCAGTGCGGCTGACGCGATGGCCGCCACGACGGCCACCACCGTGATTGCCTTGGTGCGCAACAGGTTCCCTTTCGATCAACGAATCACGACGAACTCCCGGCCGGCCAGCCAGGGTATGGCGGCAGGGTGGGAAATTCCGAGCGACGATGCACGCCATTGAGCAGATACAGGCGGCGGTCTGCCGGGTCGGGCGCTGTGTCCACGCACGATTGGGCATCGGCCACTTCGGAAGGCCATTCCACCGGATCGGTGTTCGATTCGGGGACCCTGTCGGCAGTCATGTTGTGCCCGACGATGTGCCAACCGCCGAAGACGTCGTCGACGGGTGCCGCGGCGGGCCCTTTCTGCGGCGGCAGGGCCGCTACCGGCCCGTCTTCCGGGGCCGTCATGGCCACACGATGCACGGCGATCCGGGCCCCGGGATCGGTTGCGGGCAAGGTGCTTTTCCAGCCGTAGTTCCCATCACCGAGGTCCAGCGCGCTGGCGTACGCCCAATCACATACCACGGCCACGACCTGACGGCCCGCGGTGTCGACCCGCAAGAAATGGTAGCGATCGGTGCCGACGAGGCGATCGCGCAACGGATGCGCGGTGTCGGGCCAGCGGTCGCGGGCGCTGTCCGGCTGGCCCTGCGGCGCATTCGGCGCGACGGCATGGGTGAATCCGGGATAGGCGTATCCGATATCGCCGGCATTGGCCGCCAGAAAGATCGATTCGAGGTAGGCACGCACCACGACGGCCGGTGTCGTGAGTAGATCGATCCCCGGCTCAGCGCTCCACACCGCCCGTATGTCTGACAGCGTTCCCGTCCACGGGACCTTCGGCGCGGGGGCGGCTTGATGCGCGACGTCCTTGGGGCCGCAGCCGGCGACGACGGCGCACAGCGTCACAGCGATGATCCGACGGAGAAGTCCGCGCCGCCGCCCGAGATTCATGAAACTTCCCTAGGGGTTGGGTAATTGGGTCACTTCGTCATACTGGTGCTGCATGTGCGGGATGATGCTCTCGTCACCCAATATCCCTTGCACCGCACCCTTGAGCGCTTGATTGTATTTGTAGTTGTCCCACGTACCGCCGTTCGCCTTGTACTCGTCGAACGTGGCGATGTGCATCGGGCTGTGCGGGTCCCCGGGAATGTCTGGGGCAAAGAATTGTTGCGTCAACCCGATCGGCACCCGGTTGGCGATCAGGCCGTCGAGCACCTGTGAATACGCGGTGCTGTCCTGCATGTGCGGTATCTGGACGTCAGGCGGCGTGGTTGACGATGGCGCAGCACCAATGATGTCTTGCTTCAACGCTTCTCCGCCCGTGGACAGGGCCGGGCCGCCGAGCGTGCCGATCATGTTGTACGGCGGCGGCAGCGCCTTGCCCGCCAACTTCGCCACCGCGCCACCGCCCTTCACCAGGTTGTCGTACGCCGATGCCTTGCGGTTGTAGGCCTCGGTCGCCTGTTGGGCGCCATTGAGTCCCTCGGCGTGCACGGCATTGTTCACCCCAACGTCGACCAATCCCTTCAGGGTGGCCGCCTGCTGCAGATCGGCGTCGTTGGCCACCGCGCCGGGCACGTGATGCGCGACCGCTTCGGCGTAGCGATTCTGGTCCTGCATGATCTGCTGCATTGCCGCACCATTGAAGATATTTGACGCGTCCTTGTCCGTACTGAGCACGGAGAAAATGCCTTTGGCGATGGGCAATCTGGATTCCACGTCCTGATTGGAATCCGGTGCGTGGAAGAACGGCGACAGATCGTTGGTGCCACCGGCGATGTTGGTGACGTAGGGGGACAGCCCCGTGGCGAAGGCTTGCGTCAGTTTCGGATCGACTTGGCCCAGCGTGTGATGGCCCGGCAGATCGAGCAACTCGTGCGAATGCGCACCGAGGTAGGCCGCGTACGTCTGCGCGGTCTGCCCGGCGATCTGGGCTTCCGGGCCGGCCGCGTCCTTGGTCCAGCTGAACAACGATCCGGCCGCGTCGCCGCCGTCGGACCAGGAGTGGTGGGTGATGTTCTGCAAGAAATCCTGGGTCGACTGGTCGCAGAGGCCCTGCTGATTGACGATCCAATTCACGGCCCCGTGGTCGCGGCCGGCCGCCCAGAACACCGACTCGACCGTTTGGTCGTAGGTGTTGCGCGCCCAATCCTGCGTCATGATCTGCGCACCCTTGTGCAGCAGACCCTGATCGACCTCGGTGTTGCGCTGTAGCAACGGGTTACCGTCCTTGACGATGTCGGCGATCGTCCTGGTCTGGTCGGCATACAGCCAGCCCGGCGCCTTCAACACCTCCTGCACACTGTCCGGCAACTGCGCGGTCCCGCCCCGCACCGTGTCGGTGCCCTGCTTGGCGCCGACGGTTGTCGGCGTTTTCGGGAACGTGATGCTCGGGTTGCTCATCAGCTGCCAGGAGTCGCCGATCATCCCCTTTTCGTCGCCGAGGCGCTGCTCGGCGGTCTTGAGCGCATCGATGGTCATGCCGTGCTCTTGCGCCTGCAACTGGCTCAACACGGAAGCCTGCTCGGCGTTCAGGGGAACCCTTCCGGCCACTTGGTCGGGCGTGATCGAGCTCAGCACCCCGTTGACGCGGGCGGCCGCACCCTTGTCGCCGCCGAGGGCGGCCTTCACATCCTGCTCGGCGGATTCCGGCGTCTCGGCCGGGTGCCCGTCGACACCGAGTACCCGCGCCGGGTCATACCCGTCGTCGGCCAAGTTTTTCTGCGCTCCATGCAGCGATTTTGTGTAGTTGTCGCGGGTGGCACGCAACTGGTCGAGGGCGTCCCGGGTGTCGTCGACCGCGTCGGCTTTCGCGTCCTTGATCAACGTCTCCAGGGCGTGGCGGTCCTTCGGGGCGAGGGTGGGATCCTGCAGGTCCTTCGTCGCCGCACCGATGAGTTTGTCGAGCAGCTGCAGCTGACGTTCCAGCGTGGCGATCTCTTTCGCCCCGGCCTGTTGGGCGTCGGCCAGCGCGGCGGCGATGTTTTCCAGATCGGCGCCGATCTTGGGCAGTTGCTGCGACTGCGCGCCCAGCACCTGGGCGGTGCGCTGCACTTCGGCGGAGGTGTTGATCGGGCTGTCACCGTTCTGGTGGTTCCAGGCCGCCTCGAAACGTTGGCGGGCCTGCTCGAAAGTCGCATCGGCTTCGGCCGAGGAGCGGCCCGCGGAATGAAAAGCGTTGGCCAGATTAGAGATCTGCCCTGGCTGGCCCGCCTGCAGGGTCCGATTGATCTCCCACGGGTCGCCGCCGGCCCCCGCGACGAGCTCCGCGATGCTGAGATAGTTCAGCTGCATCGCAGCAATCCCTCCCCGCAGTTCGCCGGACTACCGCCCCCCGATATGTCGTCCACTTCGAACGGCGATTTGCTGGCCAAGCATATGGGGGCACGCATCACGCGTGCCAGTCACGTAATGGGCGGCGCGGAGTTAACCATGCCGACGTCAGGGGTATCCGTCGGGCTATGGGGTGGGTCACGACGCATGCGGTCGCGATTGTCTTTGCTTTGCTTTCCGCTTTTTGGGCTGCGGTGGGAATCGTGGTGCGGCAACGAGCCACCCAGCGCGTTCCGGGTGATGAGGCGATGTCCGCGGTGATGGCGACCACCCTGGTTCGCCAACCGTTGTGGTGGGCGGGGACCTTTGCCGCGGTGGCCGGGTACGCGTTCCAGGCGGCGGCACTGGCGCACGGATCCCTGCTGCTCGTCCAGCCCCTTTTGGTGTCGTCGTTGCTGTTCGCGCTCCCGCTGAGTGCGGCGCTGTGCCACCAGCGCATCAGCCCGGTCCAGTGGGGCTGGGCGATGTTGCTGACGGCCGCACTGGCGGTTTTCCTGCTGGTGGGTCAGCCGCGCGAGGGACACAGCCGTCCCCCACTTCCGGCGTGGACGCTGGCGTTGGCGATCACCGTGCCGTCGGTGATCGCGTGCGTCATCGCGGCCCGCCGCGCTGCCGGCCGGGTGCGCGCCTCGCTGCTGGGTGTCGCGGTGGCGGTCCTGCTCGGCATGATCGCGGTCGTCACGAAGGTCTGCACCCACCGCTATTCGCTCGGCGGGTGGCACTCGCTGCTGGCCGTCCCGGCTCCGTATGTGCTGGTCGCGCTGGCGGTGACGGTGACCGTGGTGCAGAACTCGGCGTTTCACGCCGGGGCGCTGCAGGCGTCGGTACCGATCATGCTGGTGGGCGAGCCCGTCGTCGCCGTCCTGCTCGGCGTGGTCGTGCTGGGTGAGCACTTGGCGGTGGGCGGATTGACGGCATTGATCCTGGTCATCGCGGTGGTGGCAATGGCGGCGGCCACGGTCGCCCTGGGCCGCAGCCAGGCGATCGAGAACGGCGATGTGCCAAGTGGAGAGCTACCTCGGCCGTCTGGCGTCGACGAAGCCACACTGGCGGCCGTGGGGACGACCCGCGGATTCCCGGGCGCGCGCGATCAGCTCAAGTGAGGGCCGGCGTCACATGTTGGGACGCGGCACCCGGCAGGTGTAGCCAGAGACCACGAGGTTGCCCCAGCGTTGCCTTGTGAGCGCCGGCGAAGGTGTTACTCGACGGCCCCTCGATCGAAGCTACTGTCCCAACGGGTTTCATCCGGAGTTGCGAGAACGGTGGGAGGGGCTGATGTGGGAAGCCGAGCGTTACAACCCATTTGCTTGAGCAGTACGGTCTGGCTTCGGGCTGTTCCTATGGGACTCGGTTCAGCCCCTCCCACAAATGAGTCTGCCCACTCGACTGACCGTTGGCGATGGACGACTTCAGGATCGTTCAGTTAGTGAAATAACCATTCGCTTAGTGGCTAACTCTCGCTTTGAGACGAAGGCAGTCGAGGGATGCAGCGGTGTGCGGCCGCAGGAGCCTGTGCGTCGTTGGCGATCAGCGCCGGGCGAACGTGAAAGTGGTCGAGAAACTTCAGCGCAAGACGGCAGTGCCGCGTTGGACCGCTACGGCCATCCATTCCCCGACGACCTGCCGCAGCAACCGCTTACCGCCTACGTCACGGCCGCGCACCCAAGCCCGTTGTCGTGGCCGGAAACGCCCCTGACGTTTGGTGGCAGGTACAGGATTCGAACCTGTGAAGCTTTCGCGACGGATTTACAGTCCGCTCCCATTGGCCGCTCGGGCAACCTGCCGCCAGACAGGTTACAACGAGCGAGTAGACAAAGCACAAACGCCTATCACCGGATGAAGGGACGGAATGCATGGCGGACTCATCGTTCGACATCGTCAGCAAAGTGGATCGCCAGGAGGTCGACAACGCGCTCAACCAGGCCGCCAAGGAATTGGCCACCCGGTTCGACTTCCGCGGTACCGACACCACGATCGCCTGGAAGGGCGACGAGGCTATCGAGCTGACATCATCCACCGAGGAACGCGTCAAAGCGGCGGTCGACGTCTTCAAAGAGAAGCTGATCCGCCGTGACATCTCGATGAAGGCCTTCGACGCCGGCGAACCGCAGGCCTCCGGCAAGACCTACAAGATCAGCGGCTCCCTCAAGCAGGGCATCAGCAGCGAGAACGCCAAAAAGATCACCAAGCTGATCCGTGACGACGGCCCCAAGAACGTCAAAACCCAGATCCAGGGCGAGGAAATTCGTGTCACCAGCAAAAAGCGAGACGATCTGCAGGCCGTGATCGCGATGCTCAAGCAGGCCGACCTGGACGTGGCGCTGCAGTTCGTCAACTACCGCTGACCTTCGCGCCCTGCGGCGCGGATTTGCGAGTTACTAGCCCGACCAACCGGTGGGTCTCTACGCTGGTGACGGGTCCCACGATGTGAGCGAGGTTCACGATGACCGTGACTCCCCAGCAGGCCGCCGACAGCGGTGCCGCCGAGGCCGGATACTCCGACGTGATCATCGTCGGCGCCGGCATCTCGGGCATCAATGCGGCGTATCGGATCACCGAGAGAAATCCCCACCTGACGTACACCGTTCTGGAGCGGCGCGCGCAAATCGGCGGGACGTGGGACTTGTTCCGTTATCCCGGTGTGCGCTCGGACAGCAGCATCTTCACGCTGTCCTTCCCGTTCGAGCCCTGGACCCGCAAAGAGGGGGTCGCCGACGGCGTGCACATCCGCGAGTACCTGGCCGCCACCGCGCGCAAGTACGGCATCGACCGGCACATCCGGTTCAATAGCCATGTGCGTTCGGCGGACTGGGACTCCGCTACCGACACCTGGACCGTCACCGTCGAGCAGGACGGGGCACGCAAGCTGTACCGCGGCCGCTTCCTGTTCTTCGGCAGCGGCTACTACAACTACGACGAGGGTTACACCCCCGACTTCCCGGGCATCGAGCAGTTCGAGGGCACCGTGGTCCACCCGCAGCACTGGCCCGAAGACCTGGACTACAGCGGCAAGCAGGTCGTGGTGATCGGCAGTGGCGCGACCGCGGTCACGCTGCTCCCCTCGTTGACGGACCGCGCCGCGAAAGTGACCATGCTGCAGCGCTCGCCGACCTACCTCATTTCGGCATCCAAGTATGGCGCAGTCGCAGCGCTGGCTCGAAAGCTGTTGCCCCGCAGACCCGCTCATCTCGTCATCCGCATGTACAGCGCCCTGACGGAGGCGGTGTTCTTCGCATTGTCGCGCAAGGCGCCGGGGCTGGTGCGGTGGCTGCTGCGGCGCAAAGCGATCAGCAGCCTGCCCCCCGGTTACGACGTCGACACGCACTTCAAGCCGCGCTACAACCCGTGGGACCAGCGGATGTGCCTGATCCCCGACGCCGACCTGTACAACGCCATCACCGCGGGCGGCGCCGAGGTGGTCACCGATCACATCGACCATTTCGACGCGACGGGTATCGCGCTGAAATCCGGTGGACACCTCGCCGCCGACATCATCGTCACCGCCACGGGCCTGCAGCTGCAGGCGCTAGGTGGAGCCGCAATCAGCCTGGACGGCAACGAGATCAAGGCCAGCGACCGTTTCGTCTACAAAGCGCACATGCTCGAAGACGTCCCGAACCTGTTCTGGTGCGTGGGCTACACCAACGCGTCGTGGACGCTGCGCGCCGACATCACCGCCCGGGCCACTGCGAAGCTGATAGAACACATGGGCTCGCACGGCTACACCCACGCCGCCCCACATCGGGGCAACGAGCCGATGGCCGAGAAGCCGTCGTGGGACATCAATGCCGGTTACGTGCTGCGCTCGGTGCATATGCTGCCGAAGTCGGGCACCAAGCGGCCGTGGAACGTGCGACAGAACTATCTGGCCGACGCCCTCGACTACCGGTTCGACCGCATCGAGGAGGCGATGGTGTTCGGCCGGGTCGACGACCGGGCGCCGCTGGCCGGCTAGCGCTAGCCCGCCGCCGGGGGCCTGGCCATGACCGACGGTTTGAATCCGTAGGTCGGCAGGTTGCGCCACCCACCTTGTCCGACCATCGTCCCGAACGGCGCCATCGGCATTGGATGCAACCCGTTCGGGGCGGGCGACACCTCGGACGTCGCGCTCGTCAGCGCGGCGACCCCCGGGTTGGTGACGGCGGTGACCGGAGCCCAGCTGGGCGGGACGGACAGCGCTCCCAGCGGAACCGCGCGCCCCACCCCGGCTGCCACCGACCCCGCGTGGCCCGCACCGGCTCCGGCCGCGCCCAGCGCAGTGGCGCCGTTTCCCGCCGCCTGAGCCGCCGAGGAGGCCGCGGGTGCCAGAGCCTTCCCGAATGTGCTCATGGCCGTGATCCCGTTGCTGATCTGCCCGAAGGACTGTGCCGTCTGAACACCTACCTGCCCCGACGGGATATACGGCACAACGTATTTCGAGTACATCGAGGCCATGTCGTCGAACGGGGTGTTCTCCGAAATCCATTCATCGATCGGCTTGAGGTTGCCGAAGGTGGGCTCAGTCAGGGTCTGCGAGTTCGCCGCGGCCTGCTCGTTCGCGTTCGCCGCGACGTCCTGCGCCCCGTTCTGACCCGAATTGCCAACGGCTTTCGCGACCGCGGCGGCCTGCTCGGACGATGCGCCGGGATTGGTCACTTCCACCGGCTCGTCGAAGTCCGTCAACTGCGTGGCCGCCGCCGAGGATTCCGCGTAGCCGTACATAGCCGCGGCGTCCTGTGCCCACATCTCGAAGTACGCCGCCTCGACGGTCGCGATGGCGGCACTGTTCTGTCCCAAGACATTCGATGCGATCAGCGACGCGAGGAGCGCGCGGTTGGCCGCGATCACCGGTGGGGGCACCGTCAGCGCGAACGCCGTCTCGTAGGCTGCCGCCGCCATGGTCGCCTGGCTGCAGGCCAGTTCGGAGTTTCCCCCGCTGGTGCGCAGCCACGTCACACACGGGGTGGTCGCCGCAGCCAGGGCCAACGCCGACGGGCCCAACCACGGTCCACCGGTCAGTGCGGAGATGACCGACTGAAAGGAGGCCGCGCTGCTGTGCAACTGTGCGGCCAACTCACCCCAGCTTGCGGCGGCGGCCAACAACGGACCCGCTCCCGGGCCCGCGTACAGGCGCCCGGAGTTGATCTCCGGCGGCAGTAGCGCGTAGTCCACGTGCGTGTCTCCGTCCTACAGCGCCGAGGCGGCGTCGTTCGCGGCCTCGGTGGCCGCGTAAGTTCCCGCGCTCTGCGCCAGGGTTGCCGCCAGCAATTCATGCACCGCGAGCGCCCGGGCGACCAGCGCCTGAAACCGCACCGCGTGGGCAGCGAACTGCGCCGCCGTCAACACGGACACCTCGTCGGCGGCGGCCGGTACGACCCCCGTCGTACCGATGGCCGCGGCCGCATTGCCGACGTTAAGCGCCGCGGTGATCGACGCGAGATTGCTCGCCGCCGCCGACAGCTTCTCTGGCTGCACAGTCACGAAAGACATATTGTTTTCCCTTCAGCGTGTGTTCGGATGTCGCGAAACGCTAAACGAGGGTTTGGCGAAACAAATGTCAACAATTTATTGAAATGGACTCTGAGCTTGCCTTTCCGGCAACACTCATGCTGATTTTTAGGCTGAGCGCGTGGCTCACCAGTGGCTTTGAGGCAGTTGGTTTTTGGCGAAATGGCATCGGCCATCGTCTGTTGCCGGACATGGCGTCGCTTCCCTTGCTTAGTCAAAAGCGCGTCATCCCGGGGAAACAATATGAATTCCCCATGCATTTTGAGGCGGTTCCGCACAAACCACCGCCGCCGGCAGAGCGAACGCAAATATTGTCGCGCACAAATATGAATTCAGCATGGACAGCCGCGAATACCACGCCGGCCCGTGCGAGGTGTGCAGGCACGGTGCCCCCCTGCTTCGTAAACTCCTACAAAATCGCAGGTGTCGGCAATACGCTGATCGCCATGGCATCTGAGAAGCGCGAACCCAAAGTCGTCGTCCTCGGTGGCGGTTCCTGGGGCACCACCGTGGCCTCAATCTGCGCGCGTCGCGGGCCGACGCTGCAGTGGGTGCGCTCCGAGGCGACCGCCGCCGACATCAACGACAACCACCGCAACAGCCGTTACCTCGGCAACGACGTCGTGCTGAGCGACACCCTGCGCGCCACCACCGACTTCGCCGAGGCGGCGAACTCGGCGGACGTCGTCGTGATGGGCGTTCCCTCGCACGGGTTTCGGGGGGTGCTGAGCGAGCTGGCCAAGGAGCTGCGACCGTGGGTGCCGGTGGTGTCACTGGTCAAGGGGCTCGAGCAGGGCACCAACATGCGGATGTCGCAGATCATCGAGGAGACGTTGCCCGGCCACCCCGCGGGCATCCTGGCCGGGCCGAACATCGCGCGCGAGGTGGGCGAGGGTTATGCCGCCGCGGCGGTACTGGCGATGCCCGACCAGCATCTGGCGACCCGGCTGTCGGGCTTGTTCCGCACGCGGCGCTTCCGCGTGTACACCACCGACGACGTCATCGGGGTGGAGATGGCCGGCGCGCTGAAGAACGTCTACGCCATCTCTGTCGGGATGGGCTACTCGCTGGGCATCGGGGAGAACACTCGTGCGCTGGTGATCGCCCGCGCGCTGCGCGAGATGACGAAGCTGGGCGTCGCCCTGGGCGGCAATCCGGACACCTTCCCGGGCCTGGCCGGCCTGGGCGACCTGATCGTCACCTGTACCAGCCAGCGCAGCCGTAACCGACACGTCGGTGAACAACTGGGAGCGGGCAAGCCGATCGACGAGATCATAGCCTCGATGAACCAGGTCGCCGAAGGCGTCAAGGCCGCCAGCGTGATCATGGAGTTTGCCAACGAATTCGGCCTGACGATGCCGATCGCCCGTGAAGTCGACGCCGTGATCAACCACGGCTCCACCGTCGAGGAGGCCTATCGGGGCCTCATCGCCGAGGTACCCGGCCATGAGGTGCACGGCTCCGGCTTCTGAGTCGTTTAACGCCAGGAAATTCAAATCTTTGCGTTCTCTATGGGCCGCGCCCGTCGGCTTGACCGCCCTGTGCCAGCAAAATACCGTCGATCCAGGCAGCCAGCGGTTCCGGGCGCGATCCTGCGGGTCCGTTCGTTCGTAATCGTCTGTACGCCAGCGCGTTACGAAGAGGTAATGAGCGCACAATGGGGCGGATATCGGTACATCCCCCGCTAACACCTACCGAGGGACGCGACCGATGCACAACGTTGAACAGTCGGGCGAGAAGACCCGTACCCCAACCCGGACCGAGCCGCGTATCGATCGGTTGCGCAGCGTCGTCCGGCACGACCTGCCGTCCTCACTCGTGGTCTTCCTGGTGGCACTGCCGTTGTCGCTGGGCATCGCGATCGCTTCGGGCGCCCCTGTGCTCGCCGGCCTGATCGCCGCGATCGTCGGCGGCATCATCGTCGGCTCGCTGGGCGGATCCCCGCTACAGGTCAGCGGTCCCGCGGCCGGACTGACGGTGGTCGTCGCCGGCCTGGTGTCCGATTTCGGTTGGGGCATCACGTGCTTGATCACCGTTGCCGCTGGGGCCGTGCAGGTCCTGCTGGGCCTCAGCCGCGTTGCGCGCGCCGCCCTGGCGATCTCACCGGTGGTCGTGCACGCCATGCTGGCCGGCATCGGCATCACGATCGCCCTGCAGCAGGCGCACGTGTTGCTCGGCGGGAAATCCAAAAGCACGGCCTGGCACAACCTCATCGGACTGCCCGGCCAGATCATCGGTGCGCACCGCCCCGGGGTGATCCTGGGGGTGCTGGTGATCGTCATCCTGGTGGCGTGGCGATGGGTTCCGGCCAAAGTGCGCCGCGTCCCGGGTCCCCTGGTCGCCATTGTCGCGGTGACGGTGATTTCGGTGGTCTTCCCGTTCCACGTGCGCCGGATCGACCTGGAGGGGTCGCCGCTGGATGCGCTGCAGTTGCCGGAGCTGCCCCACGGCAACTGGGGCGCGATCGCGATCGGGGTGATCACGGTGGCGCTCATCGCCAGCGTCGAGAGCCTGCTGTCGGCGGTGTCGGTCGACCGGATGCACCACGGGCCACGTACCGACTTCAACCGCGAACTGGTGGGGCAGGGAGCCGCCAACATCGTGTCGGGCGCAATCGGCGGGCTACCGGTGACCGGAGTGATCGTCCGCAGCTCGACAAATGTCAACGCGGGGGCCAAATCTCGCGCCTCGGCGATCATGCACGGAGTCTGGATCCTGCTATTCACCATCCCGTTCGCCGGGCTGGTCGAGGAGATCCCCACCGCCGCCCTGGCCGGGCTGCTCATCGTCATCGGGATCCAGCTGCTGAAGCCGGCTCACATCGAAACCGCAATGAAGCACGGTGATCTCGCGGTCTACGTCGTGACGGCCGTCAGCGTCATCTTCCTCAACCTCCTGCACGGAGTCATGATCGGACTCGCGCTGGCGATCGCGCTCACCGGATGGCGGGTGATCCGGGCCAAGATCGAAGCCACGGAGCTGGACGACCAATGGCGGGTGAGCATCGAGGGCGCGGCATGCACCTTCCTGGTGCTGCCGAGGCTGACGCGAGTGCTGTCGTCGCTTCCGCGAGGCGCGACGGTGACCGTGGCCATTGCGGTCCACTACCTCGATCACGCGGCCCACCAGACCATTACCGATTGGAAGCAACAGCATGACGCCACGGGCGGGACGGTTTATCTCGAGGGCTTGAACGAGACGGGCGAACGCGACGCGCACGAACCGCTGGTCGAAGCCGAAAGGCCCGAGGCCGCAGCGTAATTGGCCGGGGCCCGGAGCCTCAGTCGACGTCGATGCGGATGTGCAACCGTTTACCGCATACCTGGGCCAACCGTTGGAGCACGTCGACACGGGGCACCTCGGTCCCGTCTTCCCACGCGGCAACGGCTTCGCGAGTGGTGCCGAGCGCCTCAGCCAGCTGGGCCTGGTTCATCCCCGCGCCGGCTCGTGTCTCGAAGATCAAGTCGGGCAGATCCAGTGCCAGCCCGGCTTCGTGAATATCGATTGAATTAGCATCCGGCATCGCAATCACGGCCCTTCATGAATGGCCAGCACAAGGACTACAGCTACGTCCGATGTTACTTGCCGTTTGGGCTCTATGCACGCGGTGTTTACTTGCCACCGTTCCCTAACGGCCTGAGCCACGTCTGCGCCCAATGTGGGGCCATATCCCACACATTCGGTGAGCTGCAGGCCTGGCTCCTTGCCGCCGGGCCTAGCGCCCGGCCATTTCCTCGAGCCGGCGGATCCGGTCCTCGATCGGCGGGTGTGTCGAAAACAGTGACCCGATCCGCTCGCCCGCCCGGAACGGATTGGCGATCATCAGGTGTGCCTGGCTGGCCAGCTGGGGCTCCGGCGGCAGCGGGGCCGCCTGGACCCCGCCGGAGATCTTGCGCAGAGCCGACGCCAGCGCCAGCGGGTCACCCGTCAGCACCGCGCCCGACTCGTCGGCCTGGTATTCGCGTGACCGCGACACCGCCAACCGCACCACCGTCGCCGCGATCGGTCCCAGCAGCGAAACCAGCAGCAGCGCAAAGGGATTCTCGCCGTCACGGTCGTTACCGCCGAACAAGCCGGCGAACATGGCCATGTTGGCCAGCGCGGTGATCACCGACGCCAGCGCCCCCGCAATGCACGAGATCAGGATGTCGCGGTTGTAGACGTGCGAAAGCTCGTGTCCCAGTACGGCGCGCAACTCGCGCTCGGTGAGGATGTCCAGAATTCCGGTGGTGCAGCAGACCGCCGCGTTGCGGGGGTTGCGCCCGGTCGCGAACGCATTGGGGGCGTTGGTGTCGCTGATGTACAGCCGGGGCATCGGCTGGTGCGCCGCGGTGGCCAGCTCTCGCACGATCCGGTACATCGCCGGCGCCTGCACCTCCGAGACCGGCTGCGCGTGCATCGCCCGCAGCGCCAGCTTGTCGCTGTTGAAATACGTGTAGACGTTCATGCCGATGGCGAACAGCACGGCAAGGAACATCGCGGTCCTGCCGAACAGCGACCCGACGAACACGATCAACGCGGACATGCCAACCAACAACGCGAACGTCTTGAACGTGTTGTGATGCGGATGCCAGGTCATCGGTGTCCTTACCTTTCGAACACTCGGGAACGCGCGTTACTGCCGATTACAGCTCATTGAACGCCCGAGATGCCCTTATTGGTTCCGCGGGACCGTCGACAGCGACGCTAGCCGTGCCGACTGATCGTGTAATCGACCAGCGTCTGCAACGCGTGGCGGCCGGGGACGTCCGGTAACAGGGCCAGCTCCTGGCGCGCCTGCTCGGCGTACTCGTGAAGCGACCGCTTGGCCTTGGCCATGCCCGGCGAGGCCCGCAACAGCGCCAGCGCCTCGGCCACCGCGGCGTCGTCTTCGATGGGCCCGACCAGCAGCTCGCGCAGCCGCGCCGCCTCGGGGCCGGGTTCGCGCAGCGCGTAGACCATCGGCAAGGTGTGCACGCCCTCGCGCACGTCGGTGCCGGGCAGCTTGCCGGACTCGTGGGAGTCGCTGTCGATGTCGATGATGTCGTCGGAGATCTGGAACGCGGTGCCCACGATGCCGCCGAGGCGGCTCAGCCGCTCCACCTGATCGGCGTCCGCACCCGAGAACATCGCGCCGAACCGGCCCGCCGCGGAGATCAGGCACGCGGTCTTCTCGTACACCACTTTCAAGTAGTGCTCGATCGGGTCCGATCCCTCGACGAAACCGCGCGTCTCACGCATCTGCCCCGTCACCAACTGGGCGAACGTCTCGGCGATCAGCCGCACCGCCTCGGGCCCCAGCCGGGAAACCAACCGGGAGGCCGTGGCGAACAGATAGTCCCCCGCCAGGATCGCGACGTTGTTGCCCCAGCGCACGTTCGCGGTGGGCGTGCCGCGGCGAACCTCCGCCTCGTCCATGACGTCGTCGTGGTACAGCGTGGCCAGGTGCACCAGCTCGATGACGGCGCCGGCAATGGTGACATCCGCGCTGTCCGCATTGGGTCCGATCTGCGCCGACAGCACCGTGAACAGCGGCCGGAACCGCTTGCCGCCGGCCTTGAACAGGTGCGTCAGCGACTCGGTCATGATGTCGTCGGCGCTGCGCAGCTCGGTGTCCATGAGCTGCTCGATCCGCCCCACACCGTCCCGTACGGTCGCCGCGAAAGCGGGGTTGCCGAAGTCGACGCCCGCCACCACCGTTGCCGGAGTACTCACGGCACCAAACATACTGGTGTGCATGAAGACGGGAGTGACCCGAGCCCAAGTGGTGGTCGTGGGCGCGGGACCCGCCGGTTCGGCGGCGGCGGCATGGGCCGCCCGCGCGGGCAAGGACGTACTGGTCGTCGATTCGGCCAGCTTTCCCCGCGACAAGGCCTGCGGCGACGGGCTGACCCCGCGCGCGGTCGCCGAGCTGGAACGGCTGGGGCTGCGCGACTGGCTGGACACCCGCATCCGGCATCGGGGACTGCGGATGAGCGGGTTCGGCGGCGAGGTGGAAGTCGACTGGCCCGGCCCGTCCTTCCCGTCGACCGGGAGCGCGGTGGCCCGCTTCGAACTGGACGACCAGATCCGCAAAGTCGCCGAAGATTCCGGGGCGCGGATGCTACTCGGCACCAAGGTCGTTGCCGCACAACATGATTCATCGGGCCGGGTCACCTGCGTGACGTTGGCCGACGGCACCGAGGTGAGCTGCCGTCAGCTGATCGTCGCCGACGGTGCCCGCTCGTCGCTGGGCCGGAAGCTGGGCCGGCGCTGGCACCAGGAGACGGTGTACGGGGTCGCCGCCCGCGGCTATCTGACCACCGCGCGGGCCGACGACCCGTGGCTGACGTCGCATCTGGAACTGCGCTCTCCCGACGGCGCGGTCCTGCCCGGCTACGGCTGGATCTTCCCGCTGGGCAACGGCGAGGTGAACATCGGCGTCGGAGCACTGTCGACGTCCAGACGGCCCGCCGATCTGGCGCTGCGGCCGCTGATCGACTACTACACCGACCTGCGCCGCGACGAGTGGGGCTTTACCGGCCAGCCGCGGGCGGTGGCCTCGGCGCTGCTGCCGATGGGTGGCGCGGTGTCGGGGGTGGCCGGCGCCAACTGGATGCTGATCGGCGACGCCGCGGCCTGCGTGAACCCACTCAACGGGGAGGGCATCGACTACGGCCTCGAGACCGGGCGGCTGGCCGCCGCGCTGCTGGACTGCCCCGACCTGTCGCAGGTGTGGCCGTCGCTGCTGCAGCAGCACTACGGCCGCGGCTTCTCGGTGGCACGCAGGCTGGCGCTGCTGCTGACCTTCCAGCGGTTCCTGCCGTCGACCGGACCGATCGCGATGCGATCGACGACGCTGATGACAATCGCCGTGCGGGTCATGGCCAATTTGGTCACCGACGACGACGCGGACTGGGTGGCGCGCGCCTGGCGGGGCGGCGGGCGGCTCTCACGGCTGCTGGACCGCCGAACGCCGTTCAGCTGACGCACATCGCAGCTGGTCGGCGGGTTGCGGTCCCGCGTGGGGGCCCAAAAATCGGCGATGGGCTTTCGCCCGCGCAGCCGGAACGGGGCGTGTATAGTCCAGCTAATGAAGGGAACGACGCTGGCTACTATCGGAGCCGCCGCTGCCATTGCGCTCGCCGCGCTGGCCGCGCCGGCGCAGCTCTCCGTGCCGGCGCAGGCGGATCCGCCGCCGACAGCGCCATACCCCACCCCGCGGACGCCGTCGCCCCCGAGCGACTACGACGCTCCGTTCAAGAACACCGTCAACGGCTTTGGCATCTACCAGCCGCAGGACCAGTTGGCCTGGCTCGGCAAGATCACCTGCGAGCGGATCGGCCGGGGCGTGGACGGCGACGCGTACAAGTCGGCGACGTTCATCCAGCGCAACCTGCCACGTGGCACCACCCAGGGTCAGGCGTTCCAGTTCCTCGGCGCCGCGGTCGACCACTACTGCCCCGACCAGGTCGGCTTCGTGCAAGCCGCCGGCAATCACTAGAACCGTCTCAGCGCAGGGGCTTGTGCCCCGCATGTAGGGCGACGATGCCGCCGGTCAGATTGCGCCAGCGCACCCCGGACCACCCAGCCCGGGTTATCTGCTGCGCCAGCGCCGCCTGATCGGGCCACGCCCTGATCGATTCTGCGAGGTACACGTACGCCTCGGGATTGCTGGACACCGCGCGCGCCACCCGCGGCAGCGCCCGCATCAAGTACTCCTTATAGACGGTGGCGAACAGCGCGTTGCTGGGCGTGGAGAATTCGCACACCACCAGCCGGCCGCCCGGGCGCGTGACGCGGGCCATCTCGCGCAGCCCGGCCTGGGTGTCGACGACGTTGCGCAGTCCGAAACTGATTGTCACGGCATCGAATACGTCGTCGCCGAATGGCAGCCTGGTGGCGTCGCCGGCAACCTTCGGCACGGTGCGCGCCGCACCCGCCGCCAGCATGCCGACCGAGAAGTCGGCGGCCACGCACCACGCCCCGGACTTCTGCAGCTCCACGGTGGACACCGCGGTGCCCGCGGCGAGGTCCAGCACCTTCTGACCGGGCCCGATGGCCAGCGCCGACCGGGTGGCTCTGCGCCAATACCGGTCCTGGCCCATGGACAGCACAGTGTTGGTCAGGTCGTACCGGCGGGCGACGCCGTCGAACATCGACGCGACATCCCGGGGATCCTTGTCCAATTCCGCGCGACTCACGCGAGAAACGCTACCCGCTGGGGGAATGAGGTCGCGCGGTAGGCGTTGTACGTCAGCGTGACTGAAAAAGTTTGGTTTATCACCGGTACATCGCGAGGTTTCGGGCGGGCGTGGACGATCGCGGCCCTGGAGCGCGGCGACAAGGTCGCCGCCACGGCGCGCGACCCGGCCTCGCTGGACGACTTGGTGCGGAAGTACGGCGACGCGCTGCTGCCCATTCGGCTGGACGTGACGGACCGGGCCGCCGATTTCGCGGCGGTCCAGCAGGCGCACGACCACTTCGGCCGGCTCGACATCGTGGTGAACAACGCCGGCTACGGTCAATTCGGTTTCGTCGAGGAACTCTCCGAACAGGACGCACGCGATCAGATCGAGACCAATGTCTTTGGGGCACTGTGGATCACCCAGGCAGCGCTGCCCTATCTGCGCGAGCAAGGCAGCGGCCACATCATTCAGGTGTCCTCGATCGGGGGCATCACCGCGTTCCCGTTGGTCGGCATCTACCACGCGTCGAAGTGGGCGCTGGAGGGCTTCTCGCAGGCGCTGGCGCAGGAGGTCGCGCCGTTCGGTGTGCACGTCACGCTGATCGAGCCCGGTGGTTTCGACACCGACTGGGCCGGCGACTCGGCCAGGCACGCCGATCCGCTGCCGGCCTATGACGAGGTTCGCGCCGCCGTCCAAGCGGAGCGCAGCCGCCGGTGGGCGAGCCCCGGTGATCCGTCGGCGTCCGCAGCCGCCGTGTTGAAGGTGGTTGACGCCGAAAAGCCGCCGCTGCGAGTGTTTTTCGGATCTTCACCGCTGGAAACGGCCAAGGCCGACTACGAGAGCCGGCTGCGGAACTGGGCGGAATGGCAGCCCGTCGCTGAGCTCGCGCAGGGGTAACTTGGTGACTACCTAGCGTGCGCCTCCACGACTCCTGTTGTCATGGCATCGCCGCGGCCCACGCGATGTGGCCGTCGTAGCCATGTTCGTTGGCCATGGCGCGATACCGATTCCTGAAGTCCTGGTAGGAGGCGTCGTCACCGCGCGCTCGCGCCAGCAGCGCGCGTAGTCGTAGCACCCAAACCTCACGTATCGCCAGAACCTCCGCGGCCGGTTCGCGTGCCAGCCGCTCGAGTGCCGCCTCGGCCTGCATCAGATGTTCGGCGGGTGCGTGATCGAGCAGTGCCTCCACCAGAGCGCCCGTCGCGGGAAGGCCCCACCCCAGCCCCAAACCCTTGCGGAACAGATGGTCGACCGTGGCATGCATGAGCGGGATGGCCTCAGTGCTATCTCCACGCCGAACCCTCTCACGCGCCAAGTACATCTCGACGATCGATAACTGCGACAGCAGGTATTTCGGGCGTGCGGACCCGTCATTGAGTTCGGCCAAAAGCCGATGCCCTCGGTCACGGTCAATGCCTGCATCCCGATGCACCAGCGCAACGCCCAACGTCATGCGGGCGATCGCCAGCGCCATATCGTCACCGGATCGTTCGGCGATCTTCAACGAATTCTCGATCTCGCGTACCGCACGATCGTCGGATCTCACTGCGCCGAAAGCTATTCCCGCGAAGTAGACGTACGCGGCAACCGTGACGTAGGACATGGGGTCGGTGCTGCGCGCCATGGCCAGGCCCTGCTCGAGGCCTTCCCGCCATCCGTCACGGCCGAGGGCATAACGCGCGATAGCCCGGTTCGTCAACGCCAGCGCCAAGGGGGATCCGATGATGAAGTTGCCTTTGGCCGGGTCACCGTCGGCGAGGTCGATGACTTGCTGGGACCACCGCAACACATCCACGTATTCGACGTTCTCACCTTTGGCGAAGATCGGGGCGACGGACAATCCCACCGTCAGGACGGGGTCGCCGATCGGCTCGATGAGGGCCATCGCCTCCGATGCCACCTGCGAGGCTTCGCGCCGCCGGTCGTCAAGCGCAAGATCCATCACCAGTCCTACCATCGCGATGGCCAGTGACCCCTTATCACCTGCGGCTGCGCACAATTCGCGAAATTCGTCGAAGCGCTCGCCTGCCACGTGCTCATTGACCCGGAAGGCGATGCCGCACAGCATGGTTCGGGGGGCAATCCGCATGGCCAGTCGGTTCGGATCATCGGCGGGCAGGCCGTCGGCGATCGATCGGGCACGTTCCCAGCTCAGCCACGCCGCGGCGATGTCGCGGTTGGTCGCCCATGCCGCGGCTCGCATGTGCCAGCCATAAGCGCCATGCCCATCACCGGCTGCCTCCAAATGACCGGCGATCAAGGCGGCATTCTCATCCGCCGCCGCCGGGGCACGTGATTCGATCGCGCCCGCGATGCGCCGGTGCACCTCGGCGCGGTCCGATCTGAGCTGCGATTCGTAGGCCACCGTGCGAATCAGCGGATGGTAGAACACATACTCGGGCTGCTGGCTGGTCTCGACCTGATTGATGAGCTGGGCCGACACCAGTTCCTCGAGCACCGGCTCAATGCCCAAAGTCTCCAGGAGATCCCGATTGAAGTTCGAGCCGATGACCGCCGCCGCGCTCAGGGTGCGTTTCGCCTGCGCGCCCAGCCGGTCGATGCGCGCGGCGATAGTGGCCTGCAGCGTGGCAGGCACGCGCACCGCGGCGCCTTCGGTGGTCGAGATATACGTGCCCGAATTGCCCTGTAACACACCGCGATCAGCGAGCTCCCGCACTATCTCTTCGGCGAAGAACGGGTTTCCGGCCGCGCGCTCGGTGATCATCGTGGCCAACTCGCCGACTGACGGGTGCGCACCGAGCAGCTGCGAGACCAATCCTGCGGTCTCCGGCTCGCTCAGTGGCGAAAGGCCAATGGTTCGGGCGCCAGCCACCCGGCTCAACGCGCCCTGATATTCGGGGCGGTAGGTGACGAGCACCAGTGTCCGTGTCTTCGGGATCACGGCGATGAAATCGGCCAGCAGGGACTCGCTGACCTCATCGAGCCAATGGGCGTCTTCGATGACGAACAGCGCCGGGGTTCCGCGGGCCAGGGACGCGGCGTTGACCAACCCGGTCAACCGTCGCCTCCGCGCATCCGGATCGATCTTGGGCAGCTCCACATCGGGATCGGCGATGCCCAGCAGGTCGTTCAGGAGCAGCAAGTCCTCCGGCTCCGCCTCGCGCGCCCGAGCCCTGATCCGTGCCCGTGCCGCGGGCGGGTCCAGTCCCTTGATGCGTGTGACCGCGCGCAGCAACCGCCCCACGGCGTGGAACGGAATCTGGCTGGTGTGGGATTCGCACGAGGTGGCGAACACGTCGGCGCCCCGAACGGCCGCCATGGCCGAGACGTCGCGCACCAAGCGGCTCTTGCCGATGCCCGGTGGCCCTACCACTGAAACAACCGCGCCGTGGCCATCGAGTGCGCGTTCAAGCAGGCTCTCGACCGCCGACATCTCTGCGCTTCTACCGATCAGCTTCGACTCGGCCCGCCAGGCACCGCGCTGCTCATCGGCCATGCACAGCAGGCGGTGGGCCGGCACCGGCGTGGTGGAACCCTTGATCCGAACCAACTCGGATTCCCCAAGGTTCGCCGCATCTTCGACGAGGCGAGCTGTCGACGCGCTGAGCATCACCCCGCCCGCCGGAGCCGCCGATTCCATCCGCTGCGCCATGCCGACCTGCTCGCCTATCGCGGTGTAACCGAAAGGCCCGGAGCCGATTTCGCCGGCGATCACCTGACCGGAGTTGAGACCCACCCGCAACTGCAGATGCACGCCGTCGCGGGCATCGACGTCGACGGCAAGCCGCTTCGTCTCCTCCTGCACCCCCAGCGCCGCCAAGCAGGCGCGAACGGCGTGGTCCTCCAACGCAAGCGGCGCGCCGAACACCGCCATGATGCCGTCGCCGGTGAACTTGTCCACCGTGCCGCCGTACCGCTGCACCACCGCCGCACAGAGGTCGGCGACGTCGGCCATGATCTCCCGGAGCCGCTCCGCACCCACCGTCGCCGCGATGTCCATCGAATGCACTACATCGGCGAACAGGACGGTGACCTGCTTGTACTCCGCGCGGGTTTCCGGTCGTTTGACCGGGGAGCCGCAGCCATGGCAGAACGGGGCGTTCTCCAGAGGCTCAGTGCCACAGGTCTGGCACGCCGCTATGGCCGTCATTCGACCCTCCGCCGATCCGGGCCCCCAATGTTTCCAGAGTCCTCAAAGGATAGGCGGTGGGTCACCTCCGCGCACCGGGCGGCAAGTACCGGTAGCGCAAGTCAGGTAGTCGTCTACGCATGTGCTGGTGGGCCAAAGCCCCGAGGCTGAGGCATGAAGGTACTTCGCCGACCAGCCTTGGGGGCCACCATGACCATCACAGTCGACGCGCCGACCTGCCCGAACGTCTTTGATGCCGGACTTCCGACGATTGACTATGAGCATTGCCGAAGCCTCGACGAGGCGCACGAGATCATCAGCCGCGCGCGACGGCAGGCGCCGGTTGCCATCGGCCCCCACGGGCCGGAGTTCTTGACCTATGAATTGGTTCGAACCGTCCTGCGTGACCCGCGATTTCGCGTGCCCCAGGGCATGTTCCTTGCCTCACAAGGCATCACCAGCGGCCCGCTGTGGGAGCGGGTCGCAACGAACCTGATCAGCCTCGACGGGCCCGCGCACCAGCGGCTGCGCCGCCTCGTGTCCAAGGCCTTCACGCCTCGAGCCACCGCACGGTTGAGCACCACGATCGCCGAGGTGATCAACGAACTCCTGGACCACCACACCGCGACCGGGCGCTGCGACGTCGTCAGCGACATTGCCCGTCAATATCCAATCCCGATCATCTGTGCGCTGTTGGGCGCCCCAGCCGAGGATTGGAAACTGTTCTCGGAATGGACGGACGACATCTTCAAGGCCTTCAGCTGGGAGGTCGCCGCGCATGAGCAGAGCATCTTGGCGGCATGGGATGAGCTCGACGCCTACATCGACGGCATGGTCGCCCAGCGGCGCCGCACGCTGACCGACGACCTGCTCTCGGATCTGATCCGCGCGGAGGACGACGGCGATCGCCTCAACGCCGAAGAGCTGCGGATGCTGGTGGCGGGCCTGCTGATGGCCGGCACGGACACCACACGCAACCAGTTGGCCGCCTCAGTGCACGTGCTCCTCGATCACCCCGGCCAGTGGGCGCTGCTGGCCCAGCATCCCGAGCTCGCGGCGAACGCGGTCGAAGAGACGATGCGGCATTCGCCGATCGCCGGCCTCACCCTTCGCATCGCCCTTGAAGACGTCGAGGTCGCCGGATTCACGATCCCGGCCGGCACGCTGGTGATCGCCAACACGGCAGCCGCAAACCGCGACCCCGCCGTCTACGACGACCCCGACCGACTCGACATCACCCGCGTCGACGCCGCACCGATGCAGACCTTCGGCGCAGGCATGCACTACTGCCTCGGAGCCAACCTGGCCCGACTGGAGCTCAGCGAAGCCCTCACGGTCATGGCGCGGCGCATGCCCAACGCCCACCGGTCCGGCCCCGCCCCATGGAAGCCCCTCACCGCCATCAGCGGACCGGCCACGCTGCCAATCGAATTCGACCCGTCCTAGGAACGTCGGCTCATTCGCCCTGCGCGTACCGCCCGGCGACAATCTGCCGTCGAACGAACGGCGACAGCACCGCCTCGTAGTGACCCAGCAACTCGTCGCAGATGACCGGCCAGCTCCGACCGACCACACTGCGCCGGGCTGCCAGGGCATAGCGGGCGCGTTCAGCGATCAGGTGTGCAACCGCGTCGGGCAGGCGGGACTCGAACTCGTTGACGGCCAACAGCAGACCGGTCCGCCACGGTGTGACGAGGTCACGTGGGCCGCCGGCGTCGGGGGCGATCACCGGCAACCCCGACGCCAGCGCTTCTTGCACGACCTGACAAAACGTCTCGTGCTCACCGGGATGCACGAACACGTCCATGCTGGCGTACGCCGCGGCGAGTTCGTCACCGTACAGCGCACCCGTGAAAACCGCTGTCGGCATCGCCGATTGCAGCTTGATGCGGTCGACACCGTCGCCCACGATGACGAGCTGTATCGCGTCGTTGGCAGCCGACCCGATCAGACGCTCGACGTGCTTTTCGGGCGCGAGCCGGCCCACGAACCCGACGATGGGCTTGCCGTGCGGCGACCACTGTCGTCGCAGGGCGTCGTCGCGCGCGGACGGCGCGAACCGCAGCACGTCGACACCGCGGGCCCATCGGTGCACCCGGGGAAACCGATGGGCGACAAGTGATTCCATGGTCACGCTGGATGGCGCCAGGGTACGGTCGGCGAGGCTGTGCAGATGACGGAACCATGCCCAGGCGGCCCGCGCGGTCATCGGGATGCCGTAGCTGTCCGCGAAGCCCGGGACGTCGGTCTGATACACCGCGACCGTCGGCACCCCCAGCCAGCGGGCGGCCCGCACCCCGCCGTAGCCCAGCAGCGCCGGGGAAGCCAGGTGCACCACGTGGGGATCGAATCCGCGCAACACCTTCACCAGCCGGGGCGTGGGCACACCGAGCGGCAGGGTGGTCACCTTGGGGAACATCCGGGACGGCACGCGGTGTACGCGGATGCCGTCGTAGATGCGATCCGCTGGCGGCTGCCCGGGAGGCGTGTCAGGGGCGATGACGAGGGCTTCGTGACCCGTCCGGCGCAGATGCTCGAGCACCCGGATCACCGAGTTGCTGACACCGTTGACTTCGGGGAGGAAGGATTCCGCGACGATGGCAACGCGCACATCACTACCGTGTCAGCGCCGGCTGTCGACAAGGTTGCCTGCGAGCATACGTCATGCGAAATTTGCAGGTCGGACGCTTTTAGCGGGCTGATCTTCGGTCCCGTCCGAGGTTACGTCGCGACGGTCGAGCCACCTGTCCAGCAGCGCCAGCGCAATCAGCATCGCCGCCGCGGCCAGCCAGCCCACCACCGCGATGGAGCCGGCCGGAATGATCGCCAGCCCGGCGTTGCGATGCTGCACGCGCACCAGGTTCGGATCGTTCTTGTTGTACTCGACGTAGATCCGCATCCCGGTGGCCAAATGGGACGGGTAGAGCACACCGAGTTCGGGACGATAGGTGACCCGCTCGGGGGTGACGAATTCGATGGTGGAACGGCGCGGTCCGGCGCTGAGCACCTCCGCCTGCGCGACACCCATGTTGTGGGTGATCGCGAGGTCGTCGCGCCAGGCGCCGGCCACCAGCAGCACGGACTGCAGCGTGACCAGGCCGGCCACGATGAGCACCGCAATTCTGGCCCACCGCAACGCAATCCTGACCCGCGTTTTCGGTGGTTGGTCACTGCGGCCATGAAGCAGTAAGTGCAGCAGAGCTTTTGGGGATATCGCCACTATGTGCGCCTCACAGCGCGGCCTTGATGGCGGCGTGTAGTTGCCGCAGCGACGACCGGTCGGCCTTGACCTCCAGCACCCGCAGTCCGGGTCCGGGTTCGTCGAGCGCCGTGGGTAATTCGCCGACCTCGATCTGCCGGCTCTCGACGTGGTAGGCGCGGCACAGCGCGCCCACGTCGACGTCGTGCGGTGTGCCGAAAATCCGCGACGAGACGTCGGAGAACCGCGGGTCGCCCTGCTCGAGCAGTTCGAAGATGCCGCCGCCGTTGTCGTTGGAGACGACGATCGTCAGCCGGCGCGGGGTGGGCTCGGTGGGGCCGATGAGCAACCCGGAGCTGTCGTGCACGAACGTCAGGTCGCCGATCAGCGCGACGGTGCGCGCCGGGTTGTCCGGGCCGCCCTCGCGCTCGTGCGCGAGAGCCGCCCCGATGGCCGTGGAGACCGTCCCGTCGATCCCGGCAACGCCGCGGTTGGACCGCACTCGGATGCCGCGGGTGTCCAGGCCGACCAGCGCGGCGTCGCGGACCGGGTTGGAGGCCCCGAGTACCAGCTGATCGCCGGGTGCAAGCGCGTCGGCCACGGCGGCCGCGACGTGCAGGCCGGTGGTCAGCGGGTGCGCGTCGAGCTGGCGGCGGACGGCGGCCAGCGCGTGCCGGTCGGTCTCCGCACAGCGGCGCAGCCACGCTGGGTTCGGCGCGCCGGTGGTGACCGCGCGGGTCCCGGTGGCCTGCGAATTGCCCGACACGTCCGGCCAGCGCGGGCCGGTGGTCAGCGCGAACACCGGCACCTGCGGGTCGGCCAGCAACGCCGACACCGGCCGGTGCAGCGTGGGGCGGCCGAGCATGATCACCTGCTTGGGCCGCAGCAGGGGTAGCGCCAGCGGGTGCAGCGGGTTGGCCGGGGCGGGCGCCGTCGGCTCGGCGACGGTCGGCAGTTGCGCCAGGCTGGGCTGCACGCCCGCGCCGTGGCCGGCGATCACGACCGTGTCGGGTGACAGGTCGATGTCCAGCGGCTGGTCGAAGCTGACCGGCGGGGTGTAGGTCCACGGCCGCCCGCCCGGGCGGCCCTGCGGCGTCGCCGTTTGGGGGTCGGGATCGGGCACCAGGGGTTCGCGCAGGGGGATGTCGAACTGCACGGGTCCGGCGTTGGCGGTACGGGATCCGGTGGCGGCCACCAGCACCCTGCAGGTGGCCGATCGCCAGGTGGCGTTGGCCGAATCCAGCCGCTCGGGGGCGTCCTCGGCCAGGCCCAGGCTGATGGTCGCGCGCACCTGCGTGCCGAAGTAGCCCAGCTGCTCCATCGTCTGGTTGGCCCCGGTGCCCAGCAGCTCGTAGGGCCGGTTGGCCGACAGCACGATCAGCGGCACCCGGGCGTAGTTGGCCTCGATCACCGCCGGGCCGAGGTTGGCGACGGCCGTGCCGGACGTCATGGCGACGCAGACCGGCGCGCCGGCGGCGATGGCCAGGCCGATGGCCAGATAGCCGGCAGTGCGCTCGTCGATGCGGACGTGCAGGCGGATGCGGCCGGACCGGTCGGCGTCCTGCAACGCGAAAGCCAGCGGGGCATTGCGCGAACCGGGGCAAAGCACCACGTCGCGGACACCGCCGCGAATCAGCTCGTCAACGACGACGCGAGCCTGGGTCGTCGAGGGGTTCACTCCTACAGGGTGTCACAGCCACCCGACGATGCCCGCCGGGTGCACTCAGCCGGTGGCCTCGCCGAAGAACTTGAGCATGGCGGCGTTGACCTCGTCGGGTCGCTCGAAGAAACCGAGATGGCCGGCGTCGGGTATCTGCACGTAGCGGCCGTTGGGCAGCGCGTCGGCGACCTCGCGGCCCATGTGCGGCGGGGTCAGCACGTCGTCGGAGAAGCCGATGACCAGTACCGGGGTCGTGATGCTGCGGTAGGCGGTCAACCGGCTGGTGTAGGGCGCGATATCGAGCTGCGCGCGCGTGCCCGGGGTGGGCTTGAGCGGCCAGGTGGAAAACATCGCGATCCAGTCCGCGACCGCGGTGTCGTCGTTGAGCGTCTTGCGGGAAAAGTTTTCCAGCAGGCGGATTTTGGCGTCGTAGGCGGCCGGCATTTCGACTCCGGTGTCGGACAGCTCGGCCTCGGCGTCGCGGAAGAACTGCCGGGCTCGGTCCATGCGGCCGCGGGTCCCCATCAGCACCGCCGAGCTGACCAGCTCGGGCCGGGCCAGCATGAGCTCCTGGGCGATGTACGCGCCCATCGACATCCCGACGATGCGGGCCGGGGCCGCATTCAGGTCCTCGATCAGTGCCGCGGTGTCGGCGACCATGGTTTCCGTCGAGAATCCCTGGGCGTTCTCCGTGGCGCCGATTCCGCGATTGTCGAAGGTGATGACGCGGTATCCGGCCGCCAGAAACGCGGGGACTTGATAGGGGTGCCAGGTTCGTCCGGCGCCGCCGTGGCCGGCGATAAATACCACGGGCTCACCGGAGCCGCGGTCGTCGTAAGCCAGGTTGATCACCCGGACGACGGTACAAGCAACCGATGGCAGGCCTTGACCCGGTCGATCCACCACTGCCGCCGTTTTGGAGCCGCCCGCAGCGCCTGCAACCGCTCCGGGTCGGGCGTGACCGGCTCCACCAACAGGGCACCGTCGACGGGCGCGACCGTCTCGGCGACGTCGTCGACGAACAGCCCGCCGGTGCCCAGGCCGCAGGCGTGCCGAAGTCGCGGCAGGGCCGCCGCGGCGCGCAGCCCCGCGCCGATGCCCACCGCCGAATCCAGCGCGCTGGAGACCACGACCGGGATGTCGATCTGCGCGGCGACCTCGAGCATGGCCGAAATCCCGCCCAGCGGAGCGACTTTGAGCACCGCGATGTCGGCGGCGTGCGCCCGGACCACGGCCAGCGGGTCGTCGGCCTTGCGGATGCTTTCGTCGGCGGCGATCGGCACGTCCGGCATATCCGGGCGCCGGCGCAGCTCGGCGAGCTCGTCCACGCCCGCGCAGGGCTGTTCAAGGTATTCCAGGGGACCGTCGGCGGTCAGCGCGGCCGCGGCCCGCACGGCCTCCTCGACGCTCCAGCCGCCGTTGGCGTCCACCCGCACCGTCGGGACCAGTTCGCGCACGGCATTGACCCGCGCGACGTCGTCGGCCAGCGTCTGTCCCGGCTCGGCCACCTTCACCTTGGCCGTGCGGGCGCCGGGAAAGCGGGCTAGCACCTCGCCCACCTGCGTCGCGGGAACGGCCGGCACGGTTGCGTTGATCGGGACGCGGTCGCGAAGGGTCGGCGGCGGCTTCCGGTAGGCGGCTTCGATGCCCGAGGCCAGCCAGTGCGCGGCCTCGCGCGGCTCGTATTCGAGGAAGGCCCCGAATTCGCCCCACCCGGCCGGGCCCTCGATTAGCGCGACTTCGCGGGTGGTGATGCCGCGGAACCGCACCCGCATCGGAAGCGCCACCACGTGCAGGCGGTCGAGCAGGTCCTCGATTGTCGGCGTCACGCGCCGTGGACCTGGCGGCCCGCCAGATACGTCGCCCGCACCTCGAGGTCGGCGATCTGCTCGGGCGGCACCGTTCGCGGATCGGCGGAGAGCACCACCAGATCGGCGTACTTACCGACCTCCAGTGAGCCGATCACGTCGTCGGAGAACAGCTGCCAGGCCGCGTCGATGGTTTGCGCGCGGATCGCCTGCTCCACGGTCAGGCGTTCCTCGGGCCCGAGCACCCGCCCGCTCGGCGCCGTGCGGGTGACGGCCACGCTGATGTTGCGCAGCGGCTCTTCGGGCGTGACGGGCGGGTCGTTGTGCAGCGAGATGCGCATCCCGGTGGCCACCGCGGATCCCGCTGGCATCCAACGGGTTCCGCGTTCCTCACCGAAGAGGCCGTCGACGATGACGTCGCCCCAGTAATGGATCTGGTCGACGAAGATGCTGCAGGTCACCCCGAGGTCGTGGGCGCGCCGCAGCTGCTCGGGCCGGATGGCGCCGACGTGCTCGAGCCGCAGCCGGTGGTCCTCGCGCGGATGGCGGCGCAACGCCTCTTCGTACACGTCGAGGATGGTGTCCACGCCCGCATCGCCCTGCACGTGGCAGGCCATCGGCCAGCCCAGCGGGAAGTACGCGCCGACGATTTCGTGCAGCTGCTCGGCGGTGTAGTTGGCGCAGCCGCAGGAGCCCGGCGCGACGCCGATGATCCGGGTGGCCTCGGTGTCCAGATACGGAAACGACAGGTCGATGTTGCCGATCCAGGGCGAGCCGTCGACCCAGATCTTGATGCCGACCTGCCGCAGGATGTCGTCGCCCTGCCCGGGTGTGGCGGCGGTGGACATCTGCGGGTTGGAGATCTCGTAGGTGCGCAGCCGCACCGTGAGCCGCTCGCGCAGTTGCTCGACCACCGGGCGGAAGTTCGGATCGAAGGCCATTTCCGAGCAGGTGGTCAGTCCGGCGCGGTTGAGCCGGGCGCACTCGGCGAGCAGCATCTGCGGGTAGTCGGCGAAGTCGATGGCCCCGCCCAGCAGCGGGAACACGGCGCCGGTCTCCTCGGCGGTGCCGTCGAGTTCACCGTTGGCGTCGCGGCCGTACTTGGCGCCCTTGGGGTCCGGGGTATCGCGGTTGAGCCCATGAAGCTTCGCCGCGCGCGAATTGAAGTAGGCCTTGTGCCCCGAATTGTGAATGATCACCAGGGGGCTGTCGGGCGCGATGTCGTCGAGCCAGTACAGCGTCGGTTCCGGAAGGCCCCTCTGCAGCAGCGGATCCCAGCCGTTGAGGAAGGCGCCGTCGGATCCCCGCCGCGCGACCTCGGCGTGTATCGCCGCCACGACGTCGTCGGCGTCGCGCATGGTGACCGGGCGGATGTCGACGAGGCGGTCCGACAGGGCGACCGCCTCCATCAGCGGATGCCCATGCGCCTCAACGAAGCCCGGCATCACGCAGCCGTCGCCGACATCGACGGTCCGGGTGCCGGGGCCGGCGGATCCGGCGACCTCGGTGCGGGTGCCGACGGCGATGATCTTGCCGTCGGCGACGGCGAGCGCCTCCGCCGTGGGCCGCGCCTCGTCGACGGTCAGGATGGTTCCGGTCACGACGAGATCTGCATCGGCCATGGGGAGGAATCGTACTGATTGCCGGTGTCCAACAGGGTGCGGCTGACCCAAATTGCAACACGTTCTAGTCTGACTCGTGAGTCGCGTCGGCGACGATCCAGTGGGGACCCCCAGCCGCGCAGCGGCGAGGGGACGATGTGATGAGGAGGAGCGGCGCCATGACGGACGACCTGTTGCGCAACCCGACCCATAACGGCCACCTGCTCGTGGGCGCGCTCAAGCGCCACAAGACCAAGCCGGTGCTGTTCCTCGGCGACACCACGCTGACCGGTGGTCAGATGGCCGAGCGGATCAGCCAGTACATCCAGGCGTTCGAGGCGCTGGGCGCGGGCACCGGCGTCGCCGTCGGCCTGCTGTCGCTCAACCGGCCCGAGGTGCTGTTGATCATCGGTGCCGGCCAGACCCGGGGCTACCGGCGCACCGCCCTGCATCCGCTGGGCTCCCTGGACGACCACGCCTACGTGCTCAACGACGCCGGCATCAGCTCGCTGATCATCGACCCCAACCCGATGTTCGTCGAACGGGCGCTGGCCCTGCTGGAGAAGGTGCCCGGCCTCAAGCAGATCCTCACCATCGGCCCGGTACCCGACGCGCTGGAAGGCCAAGCGGTGGACCTGGCGGCCGAGGCCGCCAAGTACGACCCGCAGCCGCTGGCCGCCGCCGATCTGCCGCCAGATCAGGTCATCGGCCTGACCTACACCGGCGGCACCACCGGCAAGCCCAAGGGCGTGATGGGCACCGCGCAGTCGATCTCCTCGATGACCCAGATCCAGCTCTCGGAATGGGAATGGCCGGAAAACCCGCGATTCTTGATGATCACCCCGCTGTCGCACGCCGGGGCCGCGTACTTCCTGCCCACCCTGATCAAGGGCGGCGAGATGCACGTGCTGCCCAAGTTCGACCCCGCCGAGGTGCTCAAAACCATTGAATCCAAGCGCATTACGGCCACCTTCCTGGTGCCGTCGATGCTGTACGCGCTGATGGACCACCCGGACTCGCACACCCGCGACCTGTCGTCGCTGGAGACCGTCTACTACGGCGCCTCGGCGATCAACCCGGTGCGGCTGGCCGAGGCGATCCGCCGGTTCGGCCAGATCTTCGCCCAGAACTACGGGCAGTCCGAGGCGCCGATGGCCATCACCTATCTGGCGAAGGCCGAGCACGACGAGAAGCGGCTGACATCCTGCGGGCGCCCAACGCTGTTCGCTCGGGTGGCGCTGCTCGGCGAGGACGGCAAGCCGGTCCCGCAGGGCGAGCCGGGCGAAATCTGTGTCAGCGGACCGCTGTTGGCGGGCGGTTACTGGAACCTGCCCGAGGCGACGGCCGAGACGTTCAAGGACGGCTGGCTGCACACCGGCGACATGGCCCGCGAGGACGAGGACGGCTTCTACTTCATCGTCGACCGGGTCAAGGACATGATCGTCACCGGCGGCTTCAACGTGTTCCCGCGCGAGGTCGAGGACGTCGTGGCCGAGCATCCGGCCATCGCCCAGGTGTGCGTGGTCGGCGCGCCGGACGAGAAGTGGGGCGAGGCCGTCACCGCCGTGGTCGTACTGCGCGCCGACGCGCCACACGACGACGCGGCCATCGAGAAGATGACCGCGGAGATCCAGGCCGCGGTCAAGGACCGCAAGGGCTCGGTCCAGTCGCCCAAGCGCGTGGTGCTCGCGGACTCGCTGCCGTTGACCGGGCTGGGCAAGCCGGACAAGAAGGCCGTGCGCGCCCAGTTCTGGGAAGGCGCGGCCCGCTCCGTGGGCTGATTTGGGTGCCGAGCGCCCGCCTGGCCGGGCACCCGCGTCCCAGCGCCCGGCCGGCCGGGCGTTCGCCCGCAACTAGCCGGCGATGCCCGCCACCAACAGGTCCAGCATGCGGCCGGTCTGCTCCGGTGAACCGCTGGCCAGAAAAATGCCGATGAGGCTGGACACCACGTCGTCGGCCTGCACGTCGGCGCGCAGCGTCGCGTCGGCCGCGCCCGCCCGCAACAACATCTCGACGGCGCCGACGATGCTGTCGCGGGTCTGGCTGGGCTCGAGAGCGCCCGAGGCGAAGATCGACTGCAAGGACTCGGCCATTCCGCGCTTGGCGGCGACGAAGCTCGCGTAGCGGTCCATCCACCGCCGCAGGGCCCGCTTCGGCGGGTGCCGCTCGAGCAGCTGCCCGGCCGTCGCGGCCACCTCGGCAAGCTCGGCGCGGTAAATCGCCTCGACGAGCGCCTCGCGGTTGGGGAAATGACGGTACAGCGTGCCGATGCCCACCCCGGCGTCGCGGGCGATGGACTCGAGCGACACCGATCCGCCCTGCGCGGTGAAAGCCGCGGTCGCCGCCTGCAGCAGCCGCTCACGATTGCGACGCGCATCCGATCTTCCGACCAAAGCGGAGGATCCTCCGTTTCTGCTACGCTGACCTAAGCGGAGGGTCCTCCGCATTTTCTCCAGTATGTCAGCCAGGGAGCATCATGACCGAAAACCCACAGCCCGGCGGTCGCGGCAGCATCGGCGCCAGGACGGTCGCCCGGATGGGCTACGGCGCCATGCAGCTGTTCGAGGCGCCGACCGCCGACGACGCGGCCAAGGTGTTGCGTCGCGCCGTCGAACTCGGCGTCAACCACATCGACACCGCGTCGTTCTACGGGCCCGGCGAGGTGAACCGCCGGATCCGCGCGGCACTGGCGCCGTACCCGGACGACCTCGTCATCGTCAGCAAGGTGGGTGCGCGCTACACGGGCGAGCAACCCGTTCCGTTGGCCGCCGCCCAAAAGCCGGCCGAACTGCGCGCCGCCGTCGAAGACGATCTGCGGCAACTTGGCCTGGACCAAGTTCCGGTGGTCAACCTGCGCCGCCTCGACCTCGGACCGGGCCTGGCCGCCGAGGGCGACCAGATCGTCGAGCTCGATGACCAGCTCGCCGAGATGATCGCGCTGCGCGACGAGGGCAAGATCGGCGGCATCGGAATCAGCGCCGTGCCACTCGAGGTGGTGCGGCGCGCGCTGCCGGCCGGGATCGTCTGTGTGCAGAACGCCTACAGCCTGCTGGACCGCTCCCAGGAGGCGACGCTCGAGTTGTGCAAGGCCGAGGGCATCGCGTGGGTGCCGTATTTCCCGCTCGGCTCGGTGTTCCCGGGCTTCCCGAAGGTCGCCGACAATCCGGTGGTGGCCGGCATCGCCGGCGAGCTGGGCGTCACCGGCGCCCAGGTCGGGCTCGCCTGGCTGTTGGCCCACACGCCGAACACATTGCTGATCCCCGGCACCCGGTCGATCGCCCACCTCGAAGAGAACAACGGCGCGGCCGACGTCAATTTGAGCGCCGACGCTCTCGCCCGACTGGACGCCGTCGCCACGCCCGGCGCCGATCCCTCGGCGCACGGCGTCGAACCCTTCCTGGAGGCGCCGCAGGGCTGACTACTGTGTCAGACATGGGTACGCCCGATCGGCTGAAGCCGCCCTGGTGGCTGAAGCCGGCGAACAAGGTCTTCATCCGGATGACGCGGCTCGGCTTGAGTTTCGGCGGTGAAAGCCCGGTGGTGTTGACCGTGCCGGGCCGTAAGTCCGGAACGCCCAGGTCCACCCCGGTGACGCCGATGACCGTGGACGGCAAACGGTATGTGGTGGGCGGATTCCCGGGCGCGGACTGGATCCGGAACGTCCGCGCCGCCGACTACGTGACGCTGGCTCGCGGCCGCGACTCCGAGCGGGTACGGATGGTCGAGCTGTCCGCCGAGGCGGCGCGGCCGTTCTTGCGGGCTTTCCCCACTGAGGTACCCACCGGCGTCGGCTTCATGAAACGCTCCGGGTTGGTCAAGGACGGACGCCCCGAGGAGTTCGAGGCGCTGGCCGGCGTGTGCCCGGTGTTCCGGCTGGACCCGGCATAGGAGTTCAAATAGATTGACTGACAACCCCTTTGATGCGCAGGCATGGCGTCCCGTCGACGGGTTCGCCGACCTGACCGACATCACCTATCACCGGCACGTCGATGACGCCACGGTGCGGGTGGCATTCGACCGTCCCGAAGTGCGCAACGCGTTTCGGCCGCACACCGTCGACGAGCTCTACCGGGTGCTCGACCACGCCCGGATATCCCCCGACGTCGGCGTGGTGCTGCTGACCGGCAACGGACCATCGCCCAGGGACGGCGGCTGGGCGTTCTGCTCGGGCGGCGATCAGCGCATCCGCGGGCGCAGCGGCTACCAGTACGCGAGCGGCGATACCGCCGACACCGTCGACACCGCCCGCGCCGGCCGGTTACACATCCTCGAGGTCCAGCGGCTGATTCGGTTCATGCCCAAGGTGGTCATCTGCCTGGTCAACGGGTGGGCCGCCGGCGGGGGCCACAGCCTGCACGTGGTCTGCGACCTCACCCTGGCCAGCCGCGAACACGCCCGCTTCAAGCAGACCGACGCCGACGTCGGCAGCTTCGACGGCGGCTACGGCAGCGCGTACCTGGCCCGCCAGGTCGGCCAGAAGTTCGCCCGCGAGATCTTTTTCCTCGGCCGCCCCTACACCGCCGAGCAGATGCACCAGATGGGCGCGGTCAACGCCGTCGTCGACCATGCGGAGCTGGAGTCGGAGGCCATCGGATGGGCGCGCGAGATCAACGCCAAATCTCCGCAGGCGCAACGCATGCTGAAGTTCGCGTTCAACCTGCTCGACGACGGCCTGGTGGGCCAGCAGCTGTTCGCGGGCGAGGCTACCCGGCTGGCGTACATGACCGATGAGGCCGTCGAGGGCCGCGACGCCTTCCTGGAAAAGCGGGATCCGGACTGGAGCCGGTTCCCGCGCTACTTCTAGCCGCGGGCGCGCATTGGGCACCGCCTAGACTCGCGTCACGTGACCAAGAGTCCCCTTCGCCGGATCGCCGACCAGATCTCCCTGACGATCATGCGACCGCCCCTGGCGCCGCAGGTACTGGTCAACCGGCCGCTCATCAAGCCGATCGAGCTGGCCGGCAAGCGCATCCTGCTCACCGGGGCTTCGTCGGGGATCGGCGAGGCCGCGGCCGAACAGTTTGCCAAGGCGGGCGCCACGGTGGTCGTCGTCGCCCGCCGCCGGGAGCTGCTGGACGCGCTGGCCGAGCGGATCACCGCCGCGGGCGGTGAGGCCGTGGCGATCGCGTGCGACGTGTCCGACATGGACGCGTGCGATGAGCTGGTCGCCGACGTCGAAAAGCGGCTCGGCGGGGTCGACATCCTGATCAACAATGCCGGCCGTTCCATCCGCCGGCCGCTGGCCGAATCGCTGGAACGCTGGCACGACGTCGAGCGGACCATGGTGCTCAACTACTACGCGCCGCTGCGGCTGGTCCGGGGGCTGGCACCGGGCATGCTCGAACGTGGCGACGGCCACATCATCAACGTTTCGACATGGGGAGTGATGTCGGAGGCCTCGCCGCTGTTCTCGGTGTACAACGCCTCCAAGGCCGCGCTGTCGACGGTGAGCCGGGTCATCGAAACCGAATGGGGCAGCAAGGGCGTCCATTCGACGACGCTGTACTACCCGTTGGTGGCCACCCCGATGATCGCGCCCACGAAAGCCTACGAGGGGGTGGCCGCGCTGACCTCCGAGGAGGCCGGCGAGTGGATGCTCACCGCGGCCCGCACCCGTCCCGTGCGCATCGCACCGCGGATCGCGATCGCCGGCCGGGCGCTGGACATCTTGGGCCCGCGCTGGGTCAACGCCGTCATGTCGCGCCAGAGCATCCAGCCCAATCGCAGCAGCGATGGCTGACCCGGCCACGTGGTAGACACGATTTCATGGAGATCCTGGCCAGCCGGATGCTGCTGCGGCCCTCGGACTATCAGCGGTCGCTAGCCTTCTACCGCGACGAGATCGGGCTGGCGATTTGGCGCGACTACGGCGCTGGCACAGTCTTTTTCGCGGGCCAGTCGTTGCTGGAGCTCGCCGGTCACGGCGCGCCCGACGCCTCCCAGCCCGCCTTCCCGGGTGCCCTGTGGCTACAGGTCCGCGACATCGAGGCCACCCAGGCCGAATTGTCGGGCCGTGGAGTGCCGATCGCGCGCGAAGCTCGCCAGGAGCCATGGGGCTTGAAGGAGATGCACGTGACCGACCCGGATGGCCTCATGCTCATTTTCGTCGAGGTGCCGCCGGAGCACCCGCTACGGCGTGACACCCGGGGTGAACGGCAGGGAAACGCCGGTTAACTGAGAGGTAACATCTGGCGACGGTTCAAGGTATACCCGCGATTCGGCTGCCGCAGCATTCGACAATGGAAACCTCCTACCACCAGAATCAGGCGCTGTGAACATCCAATTGTTCCTCTTGATCATTGTCGTAATCACGGCACTGGCTTTCGATTTCACCAACGGCTTCCATGACACGGGCAACGCGATGGCAACCTCGATCGCCAGCGGTGCGCTCAAGCCCAAAGCAGCGGTCGCGCTATCCGCGGTGCTGAACCTCGTCGGCGCGTTCATGTCCACCGCCGTCGCCGCGACGATCGCCAAGGGCCTGATCGACGGCCATATCGTGACGCTGGAGCTGGTTTTCGCCGGCCTCGTCGGCGGCATTGTGTGGAACCTGCTGACCTGGCTCCTCGGTATCCCGTCGAGTTCGTCACACGCCCTGATCGGCGGCATCGTCGGCGCCACCATCGCCGCCGTCGGCGCGCACGGGGTGATCTGGAAGGGCGTGGTGTCCAAGGCGATCATCCCGGCCGTCGTGTCGGCGATCCTGGCCATCGTCGTCGGCGCGGTGGCGACCTGGCTGGTATACCGGATCACCCGCGGCATCCCGACCAAGCGCACCGAAGCCGGCTTCCGGTACGGCCAGTGGGGCTCGGCATCGCTGGTCTCGCTGGCGCACGGCACCAACGACGCGCAGAAGACGATGGGCATCATCTTCCTGGCGCTGATGTCCTACGGCTCGGTCAGCAAGACCGCCTCCATGCCCCCACTGTGGGTCATCGTCAGTTGCGCGCTGTCGATGGCGCTCGGCACCTACCTGGGCGGCTGGCGGATCATCCGCACCCTGGGCAAGGGGCTGGTCGAGATCCAGTCGCCACAGGGCATGGCGGCCGAATCCTCCTCTGCCGCAGTGATTCTGCTGTCCGCCCACTTCGGATACGCGCTGTCGACGACCCAGGTCTGCACCGGCTCGGTACTGGGCAGCGGGCTGGGCAAACCCGGCGGCGAGGTCCGGTGGGGCGTCGCCGGTCGCATGGGCGTCGCGTGGCTGGTCACGTTGCCGCTGTCCGGGCTGGTCGGCGCGGTCACCTACTGGATCGTGCACCTGATCGGCGGCTACCCGGGCGCCATCGTGGGCTTCGCGCTGCTGATCGCGGTGTCGGCCACCATCTACATCCGGTCCCGCAGGGTCAAGGTCGACCACCACAACGTCAACGCCGAATGGAAGGGCGACCTGACCAGCGGGCTCGAGGAGTCCGACGATCAGCACCCGCCCTCGGACGTCGGCCCCACACTCGGCAATGGCGCCACTCCCCGATTCGACTCCGACGACCCCACCATGAAGGCGAACGCGTGATGAGTCACTTCAGCGACTGGTTCAACTACCAGGCCTCCCTCAAGATCCTGGTCTTCGCCATGCTGGCCGGCGCCGCCTTGCCGGGGTTGTTCGCCCTGGGGCTCCGCTTCCACGCGATCGGCGCCGGACAGGTCAGCACCGATGGCGGCTCGCCTCAGAAGAACCCGGCGCTGCTGGCAATCGCGTGGGCAATCTATGCCGTGGTGATCGTGGCAATCGCCTTCGCACTGGCATACATCTCGCGCGACTTCATCGCGCATCACACCGGCTACCCGTTCCTCGGAGCCAAAGCGAAGTAGCATCGGTTGATGCCCACGGATTTGCTAGGTCAAACACCGGGGGGTGTTGGAGCGTGAACGGATTTCTGAATTCGATCGTCTCGTGGCTGCGCGCGGGATACCCGGAGGGCGTGCCACCCACCGACACCTTCCCGGTGCTCGCGTTGCTGGCCCGGCGGCTGTCCAACGACGAGGCCAAGGCGGTCGCCTGTGAGCTGGTCCGGCGTGGCGAGTTCGACGACGTCGACATCGGCGTGCTGATCACCCAGATCACCGATGAGTTGCCGTCGCCCGCCGATGTCGAGCGGGTGCGCGTGCGGTTGGCCGCCCAGGGCTGGCCGTTCGACGACGCCGAGGACCCCGCATAGCCGCACTGCGCGCGCTGAACGTTCCGCCGGGCTCGGCGGCCTCGTCGCTGTTACCCGCACTCGAACGCGTGCTGGACGGCCGCGACCCCGCACTTGTCGCCCTGCCGGCGGGTGACGATCGTGAGTCGGATGCGCTGCGGGCGGGTTTGCGCGTCGGGGAAGCCATCGACGACGACGTGGCGCTGGTCGCGGCGACGTCGGGAACCACGGGAGTTCCCAAGGGCGCGTTGCTGACCGCCGCCGCCCTGACCGCCAGCGCGACGGCCGCGCATGACCGTCTCGGCGGGCCGGGCAGCTGGCTGCTCGCGTTGCCGCCCCACCACATCGCGGGGGTTCAGGTGTTGGTGCGCAGCGTGCTCGCCGGCTCGGTACCGGTCGAGATGGACGTCTCCGCGGGGTTCGACGTCACCGAGTTACCCCGTGCCGTAAGGGCTTTGGAGCCGGGACGGCGATACACCTCACTGGTCGCCGCGCAGTTGGCCAAGGCTCTCCGCGATCCTTCGGCGGCGGCAGCCCTCGCCGAACTGGACGCCGTTCTGCTCGGCGGCGGACCCGCGCCGCGGCCGGTTCTCGATGAAGCGGCGGCGGCGGGCATCGCCGTTGTCCGCACCTACGGGATGAGCGAGACCGCCGGAGGGTGCGTGTACGACGGTGTTCCGCTGGACGGGGTGCGGCTGCGCACGGTCGACGGGCGCGTCGTCATCGGCGGCGCGACGCTGGCCAAGGGTTACCGCAACCCGGTTGACCCGGATCCGTTCGCCGAGCCGGGCTGGTTTGCGACCAACGATCTCGGCGCGATCAGCGACGCGGGCGTGCTGACCGTCCTGGGCCGCGCCGACGACGCGATCAGCACGGGCGGGTTGACGGTGCTGCCGCAGCCGGTCGAGGCGGCGCTGTGCAGTCATCCCGCCATAGCCGATTGCGCGGTGTTCGGAGTGACCGACGACCGGCTGGGCCAGCGGGTGGTTGCCGCGATCGTCGTGCGAGACGGGTCCGCCGCTCCCGCCCTGGACGCGCTGCGCGCGCACGTGACACGCGCCCTGGACGCCACCGCCGCACCGCGCGAGCTGCACGTCGTCGACGCGCTGCCCCGGCGCGGCATCGGCAAGGTCGACCGGACGGCGTTGATGCGCCGGTTCGCCGGCCCGAGCCATCAATAGGCTGTTCGTTCGTGAGGATCGCTCGATGGGGGGCCGCGCGGGAAGCGGTGGCGGTCACGGTCGGGGTGGTGCTGGTGGCGGCGGCGTTCGTGCTGCCGCGGATGAACCTCGGGGTGCGCCCGCGACTCGATGTCGGCGCCGAGAAGTTCACTACCCACGCCGGCTCAGCGCCGATTTTCGGCGAATGGTTGATCCACGCCGGCTGGGGAACCGGGCCCGCGATCACCATCGCGATCGCCGTCGTGGCGTGGGGACCCATTCTGGCGCAACGTCTTTCGTGGCGAACCCTGACGCTGGGCACCTGGGCCACCGCGTGCGGATGGGCGTTCGCGCTGGCGATGATCGACGGTTGGCAGCGCGGCTTCGCCGGCCGGCTGACCACCCGGGACGAATACCTGTGGCAGGTGCCGGGCATCACCGACATCGGCGCGACGCTGCGCACCTTTGCCAGCCGAATCGTCGACTACCAGCCCAACTCGTGGACGACGCACGTGTCGGGGCATCCGCCCGGCGCGCTGCTGACGTTCGTCTGGCTGGACCGGCTCGGCCTGCACGGCGGCGCCTGGGCCGGACTGCTGTGCCTGCTGGCCGGCTCGAGCGCGGCGGCCGCGGTGGTGGTCGCCGTGCACGCGCTGGCCGACGAACAGGTCGCGCGGCGCGCCGCCCCGTTTGTCGCCCTGGCGCCGACGGCGATCTGGGTGGCCGTCTCCGCAGACGGGTACTTCGCCGGGGTGGCGGCGTGGGGCATCGCGCTGTTGGCCGTCGCGGTGCACCGCCCGGTCCGCTTCCCCGCACTGACGGCCGCGGGCGCGGGCCTGCTGCTGGGCTGGGGTGTGTTCTGCAACTACGGCCTGATGCTGATGGGGCTGCCGGCGCTGGCCGTGCTGGCCTCCGCCCGGCAGCCGCCGGGCGGCCGGTTAGCGGACTGGCGAGCGATCCTGCGGGCCCTGGGCCCGGCGGCTTTGGCCGCGATCGCCGTGGCGGTGGCCTTCGCCGTCGCGGGGTTCTACTGGTTCGATGGTTACACCCTGGTGCAGCAACGCTATTGGCAAGGCATCGCCAAGGACCGCCCCTTCCAATATTGGAGCTGGGCCAACCTGGCGTCGGTCGTGTGCGCGATCGGGTTGGGTGGGGTCGCCGGAATCAGCAGGGTGTTCGACTGGCCCGCCATCCGTCGCCGCTCCGGCTTCCATTTGCTGCTGCTGAGCGTGCTGGCCGCCATCGTCTTCGCGGACCTGAGCATGCTCAGCAAGGCCGAGGTGGAACGCATCTGGCTGCCGTTCACCATCTGGCTCACCGCCGCGGCCGCTCTGCTGCCCGCGCGGTCACACCGGATCTGGTTGGCGCTCAACGCCGTCGGGGCGCTGGCGCTCAACACGATCATCCTGACGCACTGGTAGGGACCACTTCTTAGAGACCGGCGGCGCGTGTGACGCGCGCGAACCGGCTGGTCGGTGCGCAGGCGTCACGCACCACCGCGACGTCGTCGACAAAGTCCACGTCGGCCAGCGCCTCGATGGTGACCGCGTCAATACCGTTGTCGCGCAACGCCTTCAAGGTCAGATCTCCGGTATCGGGCACGGACATCGGCACGGCGCGCAGGCACTGCGCCATGGCGGGCTCCGTCACGCCGAGCACCCACCAGCCGCCATCACTGGCCGGCCCGAGCACGGCCGGCGCCTCGAGCAGCCGGCGCGCGCAACCGATCAACAGATCGGCGCTCACCTGGGGGGTGTCCATCCCGATCTGCAGCACCGGAAACCCGGCGGCCGCATCGGCGTGCGCATTGGCGAGCCGGGCCGCGAAGTCCTCACCGCGCTGGGGGGTCACAGTGAACGACGCTAGCCGCTGCCGGATTTCCGGAGCGCTCGCCGCGGCGTCCAGGTCGCCGGTCAGCGCCACCACCCGAGCCGCCACCGGCGCGGCGGCCACCGCATCGAGCGTGTCAAGCAGTGCGGCGGCGGCGATTTCGGCGGCCACCCGGTCGCCGACGGTCGCCGCGAGCCGCGTCTTGGCGCGGCCCGGCTCGGGCGCCTTCGCGACCACCAGCAGGGTGACAGGAAGATCGCTCACGAAATCACCTTCCAGAAGTCCAGGATCGCGGTGATGCTGCCCCGCAGCGAACCGCTGACCTTCGACTTGCCGCCCGTCCTGGGGCCGTAGCTGACGTCGAGCTCGACGACGCGCCAGCCGGCGGCCGCCGCACGCACCAGCAATTCCAGCGGATAACCCGATCGCCGGTCGACGACGCCCAGCTGCAGCAGCGCCTCGCGCCGGGCGACCCGCATCGGCGCGATGTCGTGCACCGGCAGGCCGTGGCGGGTGCGCAGTCGCCAGCTCATGACCACGGTGCCCACCCTGGCCACCCACGGCCAATGCAGGCCGGGAACCGGCCGGCGCCGGCCGGTCACCAAGTCGGCACCGCGCTCGAGCTCGGCGACCAGCCGTGGTAGATCGGCGCCATCCATCGAGCCGTCGGCGTCGATCACCGCCACGATCGGGGTCGTCGCGGCGAGCACACCCGCGTGGACGGCCGACCCATACCCGGGCCGCGGTTCGGCGACGACTCTGGCGCCATGCCGGCTTGCGACCCCGGCGGTGTCGTCGGTGCTGTTGTTGTCCACCACCAGCGCCCGGTAGCCCTCGGGAAGGGCGGTCAGCACCGCGGACAGCGACTCCTCTTCGTTAAGGCAGGGCAGGACCACCGTGACCAGGCCATCGGTGTCGGGCACCCTCAGAATCCGTGGTGGGGGAAAGGCTGCTGCGGGAACACCGGCTGCGAGTGCACCGGCGGTGGCACCGTCTGCTGGGTGTGCGTCGGGATCGGCGCCTGGGTGGCCTGGGTGCTCGGCGGCGAATACGTGCTCGGGGGCGGCGCCTGGGTCGTTGCCTTGGTGCTCGGCGGCGAATACGTCGACGTCGGAGGCGAATACGTCGTCGTCGGAGGCGAGTACGTGGTCGTCGGCGGCGAATACGTTGTCGTCGGAGGCGAATACGTCGTCGTCGGAGGCGAGTATGTCGTCGTGGGAGGCGAGTACGTGGTGGTCGGCGGCGTGTAGGGCGTGATCGTCGGCGACGTGTAAGGGGGGTGGAAGGGCGGGTAGTTCGGCCCCCACCCCGGGATCGGGATGGGAATCGGAATAGGAACCGGCACAATGGGATTGGGTCGAGGTGCCCAACCCGGATCGGGATTCGGCACGACACCGGGGTTGACCGGCGCCTCGGGAGCGGGGCCGTTCGGCACTCCGCCTCCCGACGGGGGGGCGACCTGCTGTGGGGCCGGGACATAGCTGGGGGCCTCGACGGTGCCGCCCTGGAATCCGGCGTTGGGCGCATCCGGCGGGGGCGGCGGCAACGGCGCCAGTTGCTGGCTCGGCAGGATCGGCATGAACTTGCCCGGGGTGCCGTTCTGGACCCCCACCACCGGTTTCTGGCTGGCGGTCGGCTCAACGGCGACCGCGATCGCGGTGGCCAGCGACGCCAATCCGACGACCGCGAACGCGATGACGGCGTTGCCGATCACCAGCGATCGCCGCGACAGCTTCGTCGGCTCGTCCTCGCCGGCGTCGCCGTACTCGTAGTCGTCGAATTCGGGGTCATACTCATCGAATTCACCCGGGTACTGCTCGCCCTCGTCGGCCATCGAATACGCCAACTGGTGGTCATCGGCGTTCGGGTCCGCGAACTCCGATGCCGGCACGACCGTCGTCTCGTCCCCGATCGGCCCCGTCGAAGGCACCGCCGTGGTGGCGTCCCCGAACGCCGACGCCATCGCCGTCTCATCGGCGGCCAGGCCTGCCGCGGGCACCATGGCCGTCGCGCCGCCCGCCTGCAGGGCCGCCGCCGTTGCGGCGGCTATCGCGGCGCCGCGGGCGAGCGCAAAGGTGGGGTCCTCGGCGACCTGCACCCGCATGGTCGACCCGTCGCGAAGCTCGTCGGCCACTCGGTTCAGATCGGGCGACGCACCGAGCAGATACACGTCCTGCGGGGCAGCGGGGTGCTCGCCCAGGTTCGCCATCATCGTGTGGAACGCGGCCGTCGCATCGCCGCCCGATGTACCCCCCAGCTGCTGGCGCGCGAGCACGGTCGGCGGCGCGTCCGGATCGCCGTCGCCCGAGCCCACCATCGACAGCGTCGCGGTCGCGTCGTCCATCACCAGCGCGGCGCCGGGCCGGCCGGCCGCGCGCATCAGCGCGGCCACCGCCTGCGACTCCGAGAGCACCGCGACGTTGTGGACGCCGGAATCCTCCAGCGCCCGCCGCAGCTGGTCGGCGGCGGGATGATCGGTCCAGCACAGCCGGGTACCGACCAGGTGATGGTTCTCGCCGGCCAGCAGCCGATTCGTGCCGACCACGGTCTCGGTCAGCGTCTCGATCGGATTGTCCGCGAGGTCGACGACGGATTGGTCGATCACGTCGGTCCCCTGCGCGCCCGACCCGACCAGGGCCAAGCGCGCGACGGGTCCGGTGACCGCAACCCCCAAAACGACGTCCATCCCGGCTCTCCTTCGGCTGGCTACCCCGCAACCAGCAATGTCCCGGCATCATTACACTTGCGATACCGTTGGAGTATCAATCATTCAGGCGACAAGCTTCGTCTACTAGCGCAGCGTAACCAGCTTTTCGAACGATAGGACGATTGCCGCAGGATCATCTCCGCCCAGCAGCCGGCCTGAGCCACTGCCAGGAGCATCCGAACGGAGAATATGTTCGCAAGCGAGCGGTGCATTTGGCCCGGCGGGGTAATCCCTCGCCGAATACTGGAAACTGCGCCAACAATATCGGTCCTCGCATCCCGGGAGGCATGGTGAACCAGAGCAGCGACGACGCGCCTACCGGCCCCATCCGCAGTCAGACCCAGCAGGCGCCGGCGCCGCGCATCATCCGCCCGCACGCCACGGGCGGTGCCGCGCCGGGCGACGCGGGAACGAAGCGGTACCGGCACGTCGGCGACCTGACCGCGGTGGCATTGCTGATCCTCGCGGTGTTCTTGCCGTGGAACCTCTACTTCGGACTCGGAATCCCGGACAGCAGCGCCATCCTCTTCGTGGTGCTGATCGCGGTGACGGTGCTGGCCGTCGCCGCCGTGGGGGTCGCCGGTTCCTGGCGGTCGGGCGGCGCGCATTTCAACCCCGCGCGGGCCGCCCGGCTCCGCTTGGCGCTCAACGTCCCCTACCTGCTGCTGGTGCTCGCCTTCGTCGTGTTCGACGCGTACGAGACCGTCCGATTCGGTGGCACCGTCAACGTGCCGGGCGGTGTGGGGCCGGGGGCATGGGTCGGGGTCGCCGGCTCGTTGTTGAGCGCCCAGGCGGTGCCCACCGGCGCACTCACGGGACCCGTTCCGGCGGGGGACGAGTCCACCGGGTGGCACAGGTCGGCGCGGATCATCGGCTCGGTGTCGATGCTGGCGGCGGTGCTCAGCTTCGGCTTCAACCTGTACTGGCGGGTGCGGTACGCGCTGCAAAGCACCGGCGGCGCAGACCAATTCGGCAAGCAGAACATCGCCGTGATCGCGACCGCGGTGGTGTACGGCGTGGTGGCGCTGGTCGCGGTGCTGGTTGCCTCCAGGTGGTTGTTGCGCAGCGCGCGGGAGAGCCGGCTGAGCACGGTCGCGCTCGGCGCGTCGACGCTGGCCGCCGGGATCGTCGTGTGGTTCCTGCCGGCCGGTCGCGACATCGACGCGTTCCACGGCATCGCGCAGAACACCTCCACCGCCGGCGTCGGATTCGAGGGCTACCTGGCGTGGGCGGCCGGCGCGGCGTTGTTCGCGCCGCGGGCGCTGTTCGGTCGCCGGAACGCCTTGCCGACGGAGGAGTCCGCGTGGCGAGCGACGGCCCGGAATGGCTTGCTGCTCATCGCCGTTTGGTGTGTGGGGTCGGTAGCGATGCGGATCACCGACCTGGTTGTCGGCGTGATCCTGAACTACCCGTTCTCCCGGTACGACAGCATCGTGCTGGCCGCTTTCGACCTGGCGACCGCGGTCCTGGCGATCTGGCTGCGCCGCAGGCTGGCCACCCTCTCGGCGAGAATGGTCACGTCGCTGTGCGGCCTCGTCGCCACCCTGAGCGTCGCCCGCGTGGTCGTCGGTGTCGTGCTGGCGCCGCGCTTCGCGGATTCGCCCAATTCCCCTGCGCTGCACCCGGTCTACGGCAACAACCTGGCTCAGCAGATCACCAGCGTTTTCGACGTGACGCTGTGCGGCCTGGCCCTGGGCATCCTGGTGGCGGCGATCATCGCCGGGCAGCTGAGCGGTCGGCGGCGGGCCAATCGCGCGGCCCGACGGCGCGCGGCCGCCGCTAATGCGGCGGCGCCGACCACCCGTGTCCCGGTGGGCCAGGGCGCCGCGCCGTCGGCCGCGGCGACCACCCGCATCCCCGCCGGCGTTCCCGGCGCGGACCACGAACCGGCGACCTCGGAGATACCGCCGCTGGCCAACGCCCCCCGGATCTTTCGCGGCGACGACTCCGGAACGCGTCAGATACCCGTGCAGAAGCCGCAGATTTACCGGCCCCCGCAGGGCTGAACCTCAGCGAAGGGGCGCGAACGCGAATTCGCGCAGCCCCTCACCCGGTGTCACGGCCGCACGGAAGCCGAGCACCTCGGCGGCCCTCGACGGGTCGGCGACGATGTGGCGCACGTCGCCGCTGCGGTACTGCCCGGTGACCACCGGCGACAGCGTGCCGCCGCGCGCGTCGCACAATGCGCGAGCAACTTCCAGGATCGAAACGGGTTGTCCCGAGCAGACATTGACCGCCGTGAAACCCTCGCGCCGCTGTGCCGCCGCGAGGTTGGCGGCCGCCACATCGTCGACGTGGACGAAGTCACGCATCTGCCCGCCGTCCTCGAAAACCTTTGGGGGTTCGCCCTTTTCCAGCGCCGAGCGGAAGATCGCCGCCACGCCGGAGTAGGGGGTGTCGCGCGGCATGCCGGGGCCGTAGACGTTGTGGTAGCGCAGTGCCACCACCGAGCCACCCGTGGCCTCCGACCACGCCAGGGCGTAATGCTCCTGCGCGGTCTTACTGGCGGCGTAGAGGCTTCGTGGTCGCAGGCAGGCGTCCTCGTCGACGAGGCGCCAGTGCAGTTCCTCCCCGCCGACCGGGCAGCGGTGCTCGAAGATCCCGGCGTCGAGGTCGGCCCGGCTCCGCGGCAGCGGATCCACGGCTCCGTGCCGCCCGCACTGATAGCTGCCCTGCCCGTACACCACCATCGACGACGCCAGCACCAGGTGCCGCACCCCGGCGGCGAACATCTGCGCCAACAGGACCGTGGTGGCCAGATCGTTGTGGCCGCCGTAGTCCGGGGCATCGGCGGCGTCCACACCCGCCCCCACCATCGCCGCCTGATGGCACACCATGTCCACGCCGGCCAGCAGCGGGGCCAGTGCGTCGGCGTCGCGCACATCGACGCGGTGACATCCCTGTGGCAGCACGGGATTTGGGCCGTGCGCGGCGGGCAGCAACGCGTCGACGGCGACCACCTCGTGACCCGCGACCCGTAACGCGGCGTGTACCCGCGTGCCGATGAAGCCGGCCGCCCCGGTCAGCAGCACCCTCACGGCAGCTCGATGGGCAGGGTGACGCCGGTGTGCGGCAGGCAATGCGTGCAGGTGCGGTCGGCGGCCACCCGGCCGATGGCCTGGCGGATCAGGGTCTTGAACATTTCGATGTTCTTCGCGAATTCGGCGAACACGTCGACGGTCTTGACGCCCTCGCCGGCGCTGACACCGGCATCGAGATCGGTAACCAACGCTACTGCCGCGTAACAGATTTCGAGCTCACGAGCCAGCACGGCCTCCGGATAGCCGGTCATGTTGACCAGCGAGAAACCGGCCGAGGCGAACCACTGGCTTTCGGCGCGGGTGGAAAAGCGCGGGCCCTGGATCACCACGATGGTGCCGCCGTCGGTCACGTCGGGCAGGACGGTCACCGCGTCGCGCAGCGTCGGGCAGTACGGGTCGGCGAAGTCGACGTGAATCCCGCCAGAGTCGAAATAGGTGTCGGCGCGGCCGCGGGTGCGGTCCACCAGCTGGTCGGGCACCACGACGGCGCCCGGGCCGAGTTCGGGTTTGAGGCTGCCCACCGCGCAGGGCGCGAGCACCCGCCGCACGCCGAGCTTGCGCAGGGCCCACATGTTCGCCCGGTATGGCACGGTGTGCGCGGAGAATTCGTGTTCGGCGCCATGACGCGGCAGGAAGGCCACCTCGTGGCCTCCGATGGCGCCGACGGTGACCGGGGCGCTGGGGTCCCCGTACGGAGTGTCGACGGTGACCTCGCGGGAGTCGGATCCGAAAAAGGTGTAGAAGCCGCTGCCGCCGATGACTCCGAGCATCCGACCATTGTGGTGCATGAGGCCGAAGCGACCGCGGGTGCGGGGCCGGGGATTGACCGCTCGCGTCCTGGCAGGATGTTCGTGTGGCTAATTTCGGGCAGTGGATATCCGGTGCGCGGCCGCGAACGTTGCCCAATGCGGTGGCGCCCGTCGTCGCGGGAACCGGTGCCGCGGCATGGCTGCATTCCGTGGTGTGGTGGAAGGCGCTGCTGGCGCTGGCGGTTGCGCTCGCGATGATCATCGGCGTCAACTACGCCAACGACTACTCCGATGGCATCCGGGGCACCGACGACGTCCGGGCGGGCCCGGTGCGCCTCGTCGGCTCGCGGCTGGCGGCGCCGCGGGCGGTGCTGGCCGCCGCGATCGCCAGCCTGACCGTCGGCGCGCTCGCCGGGCTCGCGCTGGCGCTGTTCAGCGCGCCATGGCTGATCGCGGTGGGGGCGGCCTGCATCGCCGGGGCGTGGCTGTACACCGGCGGGTCGAAACCGTACGGGTACGCCGGTTTTGGCGAGATCGCGGTGTTCCTGTTCTTCGGGCTCGTCGCCGTGCTGGGCACCCAGTACACCCAGGCGCTGCGCGTGGACTGGGTGGGCCTGCTCCTGGCCGTGTCGATCGGTGCGCTGTCCTCCTCGGTGCTGGTGGCCAACAACCTGCGGGACATCCCCACCGATGCGCGCTCGGGAAAGATCACCCTGGCGGTACGGCTCGGTGATGCCCGCACCCGGATCCTGTACCAGGCGCTGCTGGCGACCGCCGGGGTGTTGACCCTGGCGCTCATGTTGGCGACACCCTGGTGCGCCGCCGGATTGGTGGCCACACCGCTCGCCCTGCGCGCGGCGTCCCCGGTGCGGTCCGGCCGCGGCGGTCCGGAGCTCATCCCGGTGCTGCGCGATACGGGGCTGGCGATGGTGGTATGGGCGATCGCGGTGGCCGCGGCGCTGGCGCTGGCCGGCTGAGCCGGTACCTATAGTGCAAACAAAGCGCCCGGTGGAGTACGTTTGCGTCTGCTGGGGCGATAGCGAAGGACCGCGATGAAGCAGATTGCCGCGACTAGCGGGCCCACGAACATCGGCCTACTCAGCGTCGGGTCGTACCGGCCGGAGCGAGTGGTCACCAACGACGAGCTCTGCGAGAACATCGACTCGTCCGACGAATGGATCTATTCGCGAACCGGCATCAAGACGCGCCGGTTCGCCGCCCGCGACGAATCCGCGGCGTCGATGGCGACCGCCGCCGGGCAGGAGGCGATCGCCAAAGCCTCGCTCACCGCGGACGACATCGACTGCGTGATCGTCGCTACCAGCACGCATTTCCTGCAGACGCCCGCCTGTGCCCCATCGGTGGCGACGGCCTTGGGCGCCACCGGCGTGCCCGCGTTCGACGTCTCGGCCGGGTGTGCCGGCTTCGGCTACGCGCTCGGTGTCGCGGCCGACATGATCCGGGGCGGCACCGCCGCCAAGGTGCTGGTGCTGGGTTCGGAGAAACTGTCGCCGACCGTGGACATGCAGGACCGCACCAACTGCTTCATCTTCGCCGACGGCGCCGCCGGGGTGGTGGTGGGCGAGACGCCGGAGCAGGGCGTCGGCCCGACCGTCTGGGGCAGCGACGGTGCACAGGCCACGGCCATCCGCCAGGACATCGACTGGATCGACTACATGGACCGCCCGACGGGACCGCGGCCCTTCCTGCGGCTCGAGGGCAGCGCGGTGTTCCGGTGGGCGGCATTCGAGATGGGCAAGGTCGGCCGCCAGGCCATGGACGCGGCGGGCGTCCGCCCCGACGAGATCGACGTCTTCCTGCCGCATCAGGCCAACGGCCGGATCAACGAAGTGCTGGCCAAAGGCCTTGAGCTGCGCCCGGATGCGGTCGTCGCCAACGACATCGAGCACACCGGGAACACCTCGGCGGCGTCCATCCCACTGGCGATGGCCGAAGTGCTGGGGACCGGAGCCGCCAAGGCGGGCGATTTGGCCCTGCTGCTCGGTTACGGCGCCGGCCTGAGCTATGCCGCGCAGGTCGTGCGGCTGCCGAGCGCTTAGCCGCGTCCTGATTCCTGGCCGCCCTGGTCCGGCGTGGTGTCGTCGTGCAGCCGGGCCTGCAGCAGTTCACGCTCCCGGCGCCGCCGTTCCCCGGCGATCGCGAGCGCGGCGGTGGCGCGGCGGCGCAGCGGGGCGAACACCAGCATGCCCAGGGGCATCGCAATGATCAGGGCGAACAGCACCGCGACAACGATCGGGAACTGGCTGATGCCCGCCAGGCGCGCGACGCCGTAGATCACGCCGGTGAGCACGACCGCCAGCAGCACCCGCGCCGTCAGGTACGCCCCCACGTGGAGGGCGACGCGGCTTCGGTCCTGCGCCGCGCCTTCGCCCTGACCGGCGCTGTCATCGCTAGCTTCTTGTGACACAGGGTGAGCCTACGACGCGGGTATATTCGCCCCAAGGAGGTGTTGCGTGCTCTACCTGCTGCTCGTCGTGATTTTGGGGACGCTGATCTATGTCGGCTGGCGCGCCGCGCGGTCGCAGACCCACCGGCCGAAGACGCGCGTCATCGGGCCCGACGACGACCCGGATTTCCTGCGGCGGTTGGGTCACGGCGACAAGTAACCCGCCCTAGCTCGGTGGCGGCGCCCCGCTGGCGCTATCCGAGCACTCCCGGGTTGTGCGGGTCGCCGGGGAACCCGTCGGCGACGATGGCGGCCAGCTCGGTGAGCGCTTCGCGCGTCCCGCGCCGCAACCGGTCCAGTTCAATCTCGGCGCCCTCTTCCAGGTGCGGATCGAAGGGCACCAGTTGTACCGCGCGGCAGCGCCGGGAGAAGTGGTCGATCACCTTGTTCATGTCGACCTTGCCCGGGCGCGGCTTGACCCCGTTGATGACCGCGATGGAATTGCGAACCAGGTCCTCGTGGCCGTGGGCGTCCAGCCAGTCCAGCGTCGCCGAGGCGCTGCGCGCGCCGTCGATGGACGCCGAACTGACCACGACGAGGGCGTCGGCCTTCTCCAGCACCGAGCTCATGACGGAGTGCAGCAGTCCGGGACCGCAGTCGGTGAGCACCAGCCCGTAGAACCGTTCCAGGATGTCCAGGACCCGCACATAGTCGTCGGCACCGAACGCGTCCGAGATGCCCGGATCCGTCTCGGATGCCAACACCTCCAGGCCGCTCGGCCCCTTGGACGTGTAGCGGCGCACGTCGCTGTAGCGCTCGATGGTTCCCGCGTCGTGCAGCAGCTGGCGCACGGTCGCGGCCGTCTCCAGCGGGATCTTCTGGCTCAACGTGCCTCGGTCGGGGTTGGCGTCCACGGCGACCACCCGGTCACCGCGGATGGAGGCGAAGGTGGCGCCCAGCGTCGCGGCGATCGTGGTCTTGCCGACGCCGCCCTTCAACGACAGGAAGGCCACCCGGTAGGAACCGCGCAGCGGCCGGTTCACCTGGGCGACCAGGTTGTTGTAGCGCGTGGCCCGCGGGCTCTCGCCCAGATTGATCAGCCCGCCGGACAGCTTGAACAGCAGCCGCCGCCAACCGTCCGACGGTGGTGGCGCGACCGGCCGCAGCAGCATGCCCGTGGACAGTTCCGGATACGGCGTGTGCGGCAGGTGCTCGGGGCGCTGCGGCTCCCCGTGGATCTGCGTGGGCGGCGCGTCCGGGCCGGTGTAATAGGCGCCATACGCCGTCGGATCGACGCGCGGGATGCCGGTCACCGGCGTCGAGTCCCAGAGTGGCATCCCGCTCGGCCTGGGCGCCGTGGGCGGTGCCGCCTGCTGGCGTTCCGGGCCGGGAACACGACGTTCGGTGCGGAAACCGGCGAAGGCGCGGGTCGGGGCGTCGGCACCCGAGCCACCGGACTCGGCCTCGGCTTCGGCGCCCTCGTGCGCGGCGGCCGCAGACGCTGTCTGTGGGGGTATCTGCGTGGTCGGTTGCTCGGGCGCCCCCACGCCCGACGTTGGATGCTCGGTCACTGCACTCCCCTTTGCTGTGCTTTATTCAGCGTGTTGTGCGTTGTTTGGGCCGGTTAACCACCGTCTACCCGACGCCCGCATAAGAATGCAGGCCCACAGTGACCAGGTTAACGAAGAACAAGTTGAAGACCATGGCCACAAACCCCGCGACATTGATCCAGGCGGCTTTCCGGTCGCGCCATCCCGCCGTCGACCTGGCGTGCAGATACGCGGCGTAAATCACCCAGGCGACAAAGGACACAGTTTCTTTGGGGTCCCAGCCCCAATATCTGCCCCAGGCTTCCTCGGCCCAGATCGCACCGAAAATCACGCCGAAACCGAACACCGGAAATGCGAAAATCGTCGTCCGATAGGCGATGCGGTCCAGAGTCTGGGCGTCCGGGAACCGCTGTATCAGTCGGCTCAGCGCGGTGCGCGCGGCGCGGTCGGGGTCCGCCAGCGGCGACGTCCGCAGCAGGAACAGGATGCTGGCGATGCCGGCGACCAGGAACACCCCGGATCCCAGGCTGACCACCGACACGTGGATCGGCAGCCAGTACGACTGCAGGGCGGGCATCACCGGCGCGGCATTGGTGTAGAGCCAGCGACCGGACACGGTGAGCAGGATCAACACCGGTAGCAGCAAAAACACCCACAGCGGACGGTACTGCGGGCGGCGCAGCACGACCGCCCCGGCGATCAACCCGCACAGGCAGGTCAGGTTGATGAACTCGTACATGTTGCCCCAGGGCACCCGCAGGGTGGCCAGGCCGCGCAGCACGAGGCAGGCCAGCAGCAGTCCGATACCCAGGTACACCACGGACAGCCCGGCCCGGCCGACGCGCTCGTCGATCGGGCGTTGGGGCGCCTCGTCCACCACGCCGGGGGTGACGGAATCGGCGCTGACGGCGCCGGCCAGCACCCTCGCGCGCTGGTCGGCGCGACGCCCGCCGGCGTAGGCCAGCTCGAAGGCGAGCAACAGCAGCGCGATCACCAGTGCGACCACCGCCGACGTGAATGCCCAGTCCGAGTAGCGCGCCAGCTCGACGTTGACGTGCACCGTATTCATTTGACGTCCACCTCAGAACTCCTCTTGGACGCTGCGGGTGTCGCGTCGCCGTCGGACGCGGTGGGTGGCTCGGGGCGAGCGAAGCCGGAGACCAGCCGCTCGGACAGTCGCTCGAACTCGTCGCCCCAACCGGAGTTGTCGGTGCGCGCGAGGCCGCCCAGTTCGACGTTCACCGTACCGGGCGACCCGCCGGCGTCGGTTGTCAGACGGACCCACACCCGCCGGCGGCGCACCAGCAGCGACACCACGAGACCGCCCATCATCGTGATCGCGAAGACCAGCACCCAGGTCTGGCCCGGGTCGTGCGAGACCTGCAGGTTGACGAACGGGACGGCGCCGTCGAAGCGGATCACGGTGCCGGCCGCCGGGCCCTGGTCGATCCGGACCGATTGGCCGGCACGGAGGTTGACCCGCTTCTCCTTGGTCAACCGGTGCTGCTCGATCAGTCGGGGATCCAGGGTGAACAGCGACTGGGGGCGCCCGGTGTCCAGCCCGGTGTCGCCGCGATAGATGTCGACGGCGACCGCCGGGGCGTCCAGCGCCGGGAACCGCGACGACAGCAGCGTGCCCTCCAGCTGCTCGGTCGGGGCCAGCAGGCCCTGGATGGCGATCTCGTGGTTGCGGCGGTCCGCGGGGCTGGGGTAGCTGCCGGCGGGCGGATCGATGCGCACCACACCCGACGACAGCAGGGTCTGCGGGTTGTCGGGCCGCCACTGCACCGTCGCGGTGCGGATCTGCCCGTCCGGGTAGGTGACGCTGAAGGTTGGCGCGTAGCCGTGTCCCTGCAGGTAGACGCGGTCACCACCGAGGCGCAACGGGTGGTTGACCTCCAGCTGGTAGTGCCGCCAGGTGTTCGCGGTCAGATCCGTGCCGGACTGGTAGTCGATGTTCGCCGCGAACGACGTGGCCTGCCCCGACGGCAGATAGTGCGCCACGAAGTCGTCGACACGGATGCACAGCGGGTGCAGCGAGGTGCCGTCGACCGTGTTGCCGGCCCGGAACGAGTCGAACGCGGCCGGCGAGGCCGAGCAGAAGCCGGGGCCGCCGTCGGCGATGACGATGACGTTGCCTTCGTAGCCGAACAGCTTGCCGACGGCCACCGCGACCAGCAGGCCCAGCAGCGAGAAGTGGAAGACGATGTTGCCGAACTCGCGCAGGTAGCCCTTCTCGGCGGACACCTCCACCACTTCGGCATCGGCGGACGCGGCGGTGTCCCGGTGCCGGATGGCGGTGCGCCACCCGCTCAGCCGTGCGGCCAGCGTGTTCGCCAGGGCGTTCAGCTCGTCGGTGCCGGCCTGGACCCGGTGACTGGCGTACTTGGGCAGCCGGGCCAGGTTGCGCGGCGCGGCCACCGGGGTGGCCCGCAGGCTGCGGACGTGCTCGATCATCCGCGGGGTGAGGCAGCCCACCAGCGATACGAACAGCAGCACGTAGACGGCGGTGAACCAGAAGCTGGAGAACACGTTGAAGGCCTGCAGGCGATCCAGCCACGGCCCGATGACCGGGTGGGCCCTGAGGTAGTCGTCGACCTTGCCGGCGTTGAGGCTGCGCTGCGGCAGCAACGCCCCCGGGATCGCGCCGAGCGCGAGCAGGAACAACAGCACCAGCGCGGTGCCCATCGAGGTCAGCGCGCGCCAGGTGTTGCGAGCCGCGGCGAGCCCTTGGGTGATCAGAGGGGCGCTCAAATCGGCAGCCTCACGTCGGACACGAACGCGTCGCGCAGCCACGAGATGAAGTCGTTCCAGACCCCGGTGACCAGCAGCGCGCCGACAGTGATCAGCAGGACGCCGCCGAAGATCTGGATGGCCCGGGTGTGCCGGCGCAGCCACCCCAGGCCCCCGACCGCGCCCGCCGACCCGAACGCCAGCAGCACGAACGGGATGCCCAGGCCCAGGCAGTAGGCGATTACCAACACGATTCCGCGGGCCACGCTCGCGCCGTCGGTGGCCGAGGCGACGGTGATCACGCCGGCCAGCGTCGGACCCAGGCACGGCGTCCAGCCCAAAGCGAACACCGCGCCCAGCACCGGCGCCCCGGCGACCGTGGTCAGCTGCCGCGGACTGAACCGGGCCTGACGCTGCAGGGCCGGGATGAGGCCCACGAACACCAGGCCCATGACGATGGTCAGCACACCCCCGGCCCGCTGCAGCAGCAGCTGGTTGGTGATCAGCGTGGTCGTCATGCCGAGGACGGCGACGGTGCCGAGCACGAACACGGTGGTGAACCCGGCGACAAACAACGCCGCCGATCCCGCGACGCGCCAGCGTGCACCCGGCGGGGCCTTGACCGCGCCCTCGGGAGGTCGCTCGTCGACGCCCACGACCGCGGCCAGGTACGACAGGTAGCCGGGCACCAGCGGCACCACGCACGGCGAGGCGAACGACACCAATCCCGCCAGCAGGCACGCACCGAGCGCCACCAGGAGCGGTCCGGCGGCGGCGATCTGGGTGAATCCGGTCATCGCCGTCTCGAGCCCGTCACGGCGCCGCCTTGCCGACTGGAGTCGGCGATGCCTCGGCGGCCAGTCGCTGCACCACGGGCTGCAGGTCGGTCGCCAGCAATTCGCGCAGGAAGACCGCCGCCACACGGTGCTGGCGGTCCAGGACCAGCGTGGACGGGATCACGGTGGTCGGGTATTTGCCGCCGAAGGCGATCAGGCTGCGCATCGCCGGGTCGTAGATGGACGGGAACGTGACCTGGCGGTCGTTGACGAAGTCCAGCGCCGCCTGCCGGTTGGCGTCCCGGACGTCAATGCCGAGGAAGGAGACGCCCGCGCCGCGCGTAGCGTCATACACCTGCTGCAGCTGGGTGACCTCGGCCCGGCACGGCCCGCACCACTGTCCCCAGATGTTGATGACCACGACCCGGCCGGCGAAGATCGGGTCGTCCAGCGACAGCGTGTGCGCGGGGTCGGCCAGGTCGGGCCCGGCCAGGCGGCCGGGGCGGCCGCGGCTGGACGGCGGGTCGTAGTAGATGTCGGTCTTGCCGCCGGGCGAGACGAATTCGAAGGTGCCGCCCTGCGCGACGGCGTCGTGCCCCGACGAGCAGCCGGCAACCAGGCCGGGGAGCAGCGCCGCCAGTACGGCCCCGGCCATCGCCTGCCGTCGCGCGGTGATCAATGCGCCGCCGGTTCGCTGTACTCGACGTCCACCAGCCGGTCGCCGTCGTAGACCAGGGTTGTCACCGACGCGAGCCCGCACTGTCGCCGCCGCGGGTCGTGCCACAGCCGCCGGCCAATCACGTGCAGCCGCAGCGTCCACACCGGCAGTTGGTGGCTGACGCACACCACCTCGTGGCCCGCGCCGCGGGCGCGGGCCTTATCCACCGCCGTCTGCATCCGGGCCGCGATCTCGGCGTACGGCTCACCCCAGGACGGCCGGAACGGGTTGCGCAGCTGCCACCACACCCGCGGGTCGCGCCAGGCGCCGTCGCCCGGGCTGACCCGTTTGCCCTGGAAGAAGTTGGCCGATTCGATCAGATCCGGGTCGGTGTCCACGGCCAGGCCGTGCCTGGCGGCGATGGGCTCGGCGGTCTCCTGGGCCCGTTCCAGTGGCGACGCGATCACGGCGACGATGTCGCGGTGCGCCAGCGCATCGGCCACCGCGGCGGCTTGCGCGCGGCCGTTGTCGGAGAGATGAAAGTCCGGCAGCCGCCCGTACAGGATGCCGCTCGGGTTGTACACCTCGCCGTGCCGCACGACGTGCACCCGGGTCTGTTCGGCCATCAGGACTTCCCCTCCTCGGCTCGTGCGGCGGCGCCGGCCGCGGCGGGCAGGGCGTCCGCGATCCGGTCGAACGCGGCGTCGTCCAGCGCGGTCGAGACGAACCACGCCTCGAAGGCGCTGCACGGCGGGTAGACGCCGGCGCCCAGCAGCGCATGGAAGAACGGCGGATAGCGCCACGTCTGGGTGGCCCGGGCGGACGCGAAATCCTTCACCGGGGTTTCGGAGAAGAACACGCTGAGCATATTGCCGGCCCGCGGAATCTGGTGCGCCACACCGGCATTCGTGAGCGCGTCGGAGAACAGCCCGGCCAGGCGATCGGCGTTGGCGTCCAAAGTGGCGTAGGCGGTGGCGTCGGCGTTGCGCAGGGTCGCGAGCCCGGCGGCCATCGCCACCGGATTACCCGACAGCGTGCCGGCCTGATACACCGGGCCCAGCGGCGCCAGCCGCTCCATCACGTCGGCCCGGCCACCGAACGCGGCGGCCGGCAGGCCGCCGCTCATCACCTTGCCGAAGGTGAACAGGTCGGCCTCCACGGGATCGATTCCGTACCAACCACTTCGGCTGACCCGGAAGCCGGTCATCACCTCGTCGATGATCAGCAGCGCGCCGTGCTCGGCGGTGATCGCTCGCAGCGCCGCGTTGTAGCCGGGAGCGGGCGGGACCACCCCCATGTTGCCCGGGCTGGCCTCGGTGATCACCGTCGCGATCTGTTCGCCGAACCGGGCGAAGCTCTGTTCCACGGCGTCGATGTCATTGTAGGGCAACACGATTGTGTCGGCGGCCGTCGCGCCGGTGACTCCCGGCGAGGACGGCAGGCCCAGCGTCGCCACCCCGGAACCCGCGTCGGCCAGCAGCGCATCGACGTGGCCGTGGTAGCAGCCGGAGAACTTGATGACCTTGGCCCGGCCGGTGAAGCCGCGGGCGAGCCGGACCGCGCTCATGGTGGCCTCGGTGCCGGAGTTGACCAGCCGGATCCGCTCGACCGGCGCGACCCGGCCGATCATCTCGGCGGCCAGCTCGCTCTCGGCCGGCGTGGGCGCCCCGAACGACAGGCCCGACGCGGCGGCCTTGGCGACGGCCTCGACGACGGCGGGGTGCGCATGACCCAGGATCATCGGGCCCCACGAGCAGACCAAATCCACGTAGCGGTTGCCGTCGGCGTCGGTCAGGTGGCACCCGCGCGCCTCCGTGATGAACGGCGGCGTCCCGCCCACCGCGCTGAACGCGCGGACCGGGGAGTTCACCCCGCCGGGAATCACCGCGCAGGCGTCCTCGAACAACCGGGCCGACGCCGCCGTGGCCCGGGGGACCCCGGTGGCGTGCGCGGTCGCCTGATCACTGCTTCCCATGACGACCAGTGTCCCAGCCCTCGCGGGCCATTCAACTACAGGGTGTAGCAGTACGTGCTGCGAGCGGCAAGGTTACTCGCCGCCCTGCTGGTCGGTTTCCTGCGCCGCGATGAAGTGGCGGCGCGCCGCCTCGTGTTCTTTGTCCGCCGCACGACGGTGCGCGGCGACATCGCCGAGGCCCTCGGCGACCGCGAGTTCCTCCACTTCGGCGGCGCGCTCATGCGCGACACCTGCTTCGTAGTGACGCTGCACCCCGCGTTGATGTGCCGCCTGGTCGCGCTCGTGAGAATGCTCGGCGTGCTCGGCCGCGCGCTTCACGTCGGCTTCGGTAATGGCCTGGCCCGCGGACAGTTCTTCGGCCCTGCGCAGCAATTCCTCGGCGCGCCGGGCGGCTTCGTCACCCGCTGCCTGTCCCATGAGACGACAGTAGCCCCATTGTCGCGCCGAAGCCGGGTTGTCCTCGCCCCGCGCCTGCGAGTTGGATAGCGGTATGCGACTCCCAGAAGGACTTGCCCGGTTCAACCGTCACGTCACCAACCCGATTCAGCGGATGTGGGCCGGTTGGCTCCCGCCGTTCGGGATCGTCGAGCATGTCGGGCGGCGCTCGGGCAAGCCGTACCGAACGCCGGTGAACGTGTTCAACGCCGAAGTCGATGGCAAACCCGGGGTGGCCATCCTGCTGACCTATGGCCCGGACCGGGATTGGCTGAAGAACCTGAAGGCGGCCGGAGGCGGCCGGCTGCGCAGCAAGGGCAAGACCGTCGGCATCGCCGATCCGCGGGTGGTCACCAAGGCCGAGGCGGCGGCGCACCTGGCTCGCGGGACGCGACCGGTCTTCGCGCGGCTGCCGTTCGAACAAGCGGTACTGCTTACCAAGACTTCCTGACAACATGCGGATCGCGGCGATCGTCGAGCGGGCGGTCGCCCTCGACCGCGGACCACGCGGCGGACCCGCCAATGCGGTGGTCGACTTCTCCCAGCACACAGTCTCGCTGGTCGCCGTGGTCACCGACGCGACCCGGCACGGGCGGCCCGTAGCGGGCGTGGCTTTCGATTCGATCGGCCGGTTCGCCCAGAGCGGGATCCTGCGCGACCGGATGATCCCGCGGCTGCTGGCCGCCTCCCCCGACGCGCTGCTGGATGCGTCCGGATACCTCGATCCCGCGGCGGTTTTGGGGTGCGCGCTCACCAACGAGAAGCCCGGCGGTCACGGCGACCGGGCCGCGGCCGCAGCCGCGCTGGAACTGGCGTGCTGGGACCTGAACGCGAAACTGCGCGACGAGCCGGCCTGCGCGACCATCGCCCGCCACGCCGGACGGGACCCGGCACCGTCGGTGCCGGTGTACGCCGCCGGCGGCTACTACTACGCCGACGGCGGAGTCGATCGGCTGCGCGCGGAAATGCGGGGATACGTCGACGCGGGCTATGAGGCGGTGAAGATGAAGATCGGCGGCGCCGCGCTGGGCGAGGACCTCACGCGCATCGAGGCCGTCGTCGACATCGTCGGCGAGGCCGGCCGGGTCGGCGTCGATGCGAACGGCCGCTTCGACCGGACCGAGGCCACCCGATGGGCGAGCGCGTTGGCCCGCTACGGCCTGCGCTGGTACGAAGAGCCGGGCGATCCGCTCGATTACGCGCTGAACCGGGCCGTGACGGAGTCTTACGGCGGTGCGGTGGCCACCGGGGAGAATTTGTTCTCGGTGCCGGACGTGACCAACCTGCTGTGCTACGGCGGAATGCGGCCGAATCATGATGTCTTCCAGATGGATCCGGGCCTGAGCTACGGGTTGACCGAATACATCCGGATGCTCGAGGTCTTGGAGTCGAGCGGATTCGACCGCCGTTTCGCATTCCCCCACGGCGGTCATCTGATCAACCTGCACGTGGCGGCCGGGCTCGGCCTGGGCGGATGTGAGGCTTATCCCGGCGTCTTCGCGCCGTTCGGCGGCTACCCCGACGCGTGCGCGCTGTCGGCGGGCCGGATCTCGCCGACCGACGCCGCGGGCTTCGGGCTCGAGCAGAAGGCCGGCCTGGGCGAACTGATCGCCGACATGACGGACGGGAGACAGCGCGGATGAAGATCGCCGTGATCGGTTGCGGTGCCATGGGTTCCATCTACGCGGCCAGGCTGGCCGCCACGGGTAACGATGTGCTGGCCGTCGACCGCTACCAGGCGGCCATCGATCAGATCGCCCAACACGGGCTGCGGGTCACCGGCCCGGGCTACGACCGGGTGGTGCCGTTGCGGGCGAGCACCACCGCCCCGGACGAGGCGATGGATCTGATTGTGCTCGCCGTGAAGGCGGCCGACGTGACAACCGGTGCGCAACAAGCACTTTCGATGCTCGGTCCAGCCACGCCGGTCCTGACCATCCAGAACGGATTGGGATCGGCGGAGGCGGTCGCGGGCATCGTCGGCAGCGAGCGGGTCGCTGTCGGCATTGCCAGCGGATTCGGCGCGGCGACCGTGGCCCCCGGGCACGTACGGCACAACGCCATGAAGGCGATGCGGTTCGGCGCCTACTCGTCGCTGCCGCTGTCGACGGTCGAATCGATCGCGCGCGTGTGGACGGCCGCCGGATTCGATGCGGCCGCGGTCACCGACATCGCCGCCATGCAGTGGGAGAAGCTCATCTGCAACGCCGCGTACAGCGCACCGTGCGCGCTGACCGGCATGACCGTCGGGCAGGTGATGGACGATCCGGAGATGGGGCCGGTCAGCCAGGCGGCCGCGACGGAGGCGTGGACCGTCGCGCGGGCGTCGGGCATCGCGGTCGCCGTCACCGATGCGGTCGAGCACGTTCGCGCCTTCGGCGCGCAGATGCCCGACGCCAAGCCGTCGGCGCTGCTGGACCACGAGGCGCACCGGGTCAGCGAGATCGACGTCATCAACGGCGCGGTCCCCCGCCAGGGCGCGCGGGTGGGCGTCGCGGCGCCGGTGAACGCGACCCTGACCGCGCTGATCAAGTCGATCGAGCGGCGCTGGAGCTGACTGGGCCGAAAGATCCGTGCCGCAGGGCAATCCGCGGTTTTCGGCTCAGGGCTCGACCTTGCCGCGCGCCCGCTGGCACATCCGCTAGCGCATTTGCGACGAACTCAGTCCTGAAACCCGGCCGCGGAATCGCGCCAGAAAGTACGCGCCGATCACCACCGCCCAGGACAGCAGGCTGAGCCACAGCTGGCTGCGTGCGGTGTGGTCGAACGCCATTTGCACCAGCACGGCGGTGATTCCGGTCAGCGTGAGGATGGACAGCACCGGGTAGAACCACATCTTCACCGTCAGCTTTTCCGCGGGTGTCCGGCGGCGCAGGATGATCTGCGAGCACGCGATCAGCCAGTAGACGAACAGGATGATGGCGCCCGAGGAGTTGAGCAGGAAGAGAAACACCGTGTTGGGCGCCACGCGCGCCATGACGACGCAACCGAACCCGACCGCCGACGAACACAAGATCGCGAAATGGGGAACGCCGCGCCCGCTGAGCCTGACCAACCGCTTCGGGGCCTCGCCCCGCTCGGCGAGCACGAACATCATGCGCGAGGCCGTATAGAGACCGGAGTTCAGGCAGGACAGCACCGCGGTCAGCACGACGGCGTTCATCACCTGGTCCGCGCCGGGCAGCCCCATGTGTTTGAGCGCGGCCACGTACGGCGAGGCACCGAGTTCCACCGAGTCCCAGGGCAACAGGACCACGAGCAAAAAGACCGAACCGACGAAGAAGATCCCGATGCGCGCCACGACTGATCGGGTCGCCTTTTGGACCGCGAGCTCGGGGTCGCGACTCTCCGCGGCGGCGACGGTGACGATCTCGGCGCCCACCATGGAAAAAATCACCACCACGATGGCGGCGAACACCGCGCCGACCCCGTGGGGAAAGAACCCGCCGTGTGCGTGCAGGTTGGCCAGACCTCCGTGATGCCCGGGCACCAACCCGACAACGTACGCCGCCCCCACCACCAGGAAGATCACGATCGTCGCGACTTTGATTCCGGCGAACCAGAATTCGAATTCGCCGAACGACGACACCGAGAACAGGTTGGTCGCGGTCATCAACACCATCAGGCACAGCGATAGCAGCCACAGCGGAGCATGGAACCAGTAGTTGAGCACCTTCCCGCCGGCGACCGCCTCGAAGCCCACCACGATCACCCAGAAATACCAATACAGCCACGCGACCGAGAATCCCGCCCAGCCGCCCAGGGCCTTGGCCGCGTAGTCGGCGAACGACCCGGTCGACGGGTTCGCGGCCGCCATCTCACCCAGCATCCGCATCACCAGGACGATGAGCAGCCCGCAAAGGGCGTAGGTGAGGAACGCGGCCGGGCCGGTGCCTTTGATCACCACGCCAGACCCGACGAACAGCCCGGCGCCTATCACGCCGCCGAGGGCGATCATGCTGAGCTGCCGCTGCGACAACCCTTGGCGCAGTCGCGGATTGACATCGCCGTCCGGCACGCGGGGGCCCTCCCCCGCAGAACCGGAACTCACCTGGCGTTGCGTGCGCCGCATGCCCGGACGCTATCGGGCTTCGTGGCCTACAGCAACAACGACTTACAGGTACAGGTCGCGATCGCGAATCAGCGCGGTGGCGGCCACGCTGATCACCGCTGTCACAACCAGATAGCCACACGCCAGCCACGGCGCCCCGCCGAGCGCCGCGATGAGCGCGGTCAGGATCATCGGGGTGACCCCGGAGGCGTAGATACCCGAGACCTGGTAGACGAACGACAGCCCGGTGTAGCGCGTGTTCGTGGGGTACAGCGCGGAGTAGAGCGTGCCCTGCGCGCCGTAGAACAGCGCATGCACCGCGCCGAACACGATGATCATCGCCAGCCCGAACCAGACCAGATTCTTGGTGCCGAACAGGGCGAACGCCGGAAAGGCCGCCAGGCCGTAGCAGGCGATGCCGGCCAGGTACACCCGCCGCGCACCGAAGCGCTCGGTCAGCAGTCCCGATATCGGCAGCAGCACCGCCATCACCAGGGCGGCAATCGTCACCACCACCAAGACCGACACCCGGTTCAGTCCCAAGGCACCGGTCGCATAGCTGATGGCGAAGACACCCCAGGTGTTGAACGCCGAGCCCTCGGCCCACCGCGACAGCAGGCCCAGCACGGTGTTACGCCGGGAACGCGGCTCGCGGACGATGTCGCGGATCGGCACGGTGGATGCGGCTTGCAGGTCTTGCAATTCGCGGAACGCCGGTGTCTCGTCCACCCGCAACCGGACCACGATGCCGATCACGACGAGCAGCAGGCTCAACAGGAATCCGATGCGCCAGCCGTAGGAAAGAAACCGCGCCGGCCCCAGAACGACTTGCAGGTAGGCGAAAATGCCGGTGCCCAAGGCTAATCCGAGCGCCAAGCCGATCTGCGGAATCGCCCCGAAGCGGCCGCGCCGGTCGCCGGGACTGTGTTCGACGGCCAGCAGCACCGCCCCGCCCCACTCACCGCCGAGCGCGAAACCCTGCAGCACGCGCAAGACCAGCAGCAGCACCGGCGCCCACGCCCCGATCTGCGCCGCGGTCGGCAACGCCCCGATCAGTGCCGTCGCGCCGCCCATGATGAGCATGGTCAACGCGAGGCTGCGCTTGCGACCGATCCGGTCGCCGATATGGCCGAACACCAGGCCCCCGATGGGCCGCATGACGAACCCGACGGCGAAGGTCGCGAACGCCAATAGTGTTCCCACCAAAGAGCTCTCGTTGGGAAAGAACAACCTGTTGAACACCAGGCCGGCCGCGGTGGCGTACAGGAAGAAGTCGTACCACTCGACCGTCGTGCCAAGCAGGCTCGCCGCGACGACAACGCGCAGCCGCCGTCGCTGCTGCTGGGCGGATTCAACAACTGCGCCGGGCGCCGCTGTGGCGATCGCGGCGCCGGATGCGGACGCCGGCAAGGTTGCCGCCATGGCCGTCAGTGCGCCGAGGCGACCGCGAACGGCGTCGCCGCCGCCGGGTGGGACTGGCGGCTAGGGTGCCGCCACAATCCCATCCGTTCGAGCCGCGGCAGGACGCCCTCACCAAACCAATAGGCCTCCTCCAGATGTGGATATCCCGACAGGATGAAGTGGCTGATGCCCAACTTGGCGTATTCGGCCAGCCGCTCGGCGACTTCGGCGTGCGACCCGACCAGCGCGGTGCCCGCTCCCCCGCGAACCAACCCCACCCCGGCCCAGAGGTTGGGCGCGACCAGCAACTTGCTGCTGTCGCCGCCGTGCAGGTCCAGCATGCGGCGCTGGCCTTCGGATTCGCTGCGTGCCAGGCTGGCCTGCACCCGTTCGACGTCCGCCGGGTCGATCGCGGCCAGCAAGCGGTCGGCCTCGGCCCACGCCTCGGCGGCCGTATCGCGGCTGATGACGTGAATCCGCAAGCCATACTGCAGGATCCGGCCGGCATCAACGGCCAGCCCGCGAATCCAGTCCAGCTTCTTGGCCACCGCGGTCAGCGGTTCACCCCAGGTGAGATACACATCGGAGTGCTTGGCCGCCACCGGTCCCGCCGACGCCGATGAGCCGCCGAAGAACACCGCCGGTACCGGGTCGGGCGGGTTGTTCAGCTGTGCGCCGTCGACCTGAATGTGTTCTCCGGCAAAGGTTACGGGCTCCTTGGAAGTCCACAACCGCCGTACCACATGCAAAAACTCGGCGGTGCGGGCGTATCGCGCCTCCTTGTCCAGGAAGTCTCCATAAGCCCGTTGCTCGTGCGGCTCGCCGCCCGTGACGACGTTGAGCAGGAGCCGCCCCTCGGAGTGCCGCTGGAAGGTGCCGGCCATCTGCGCGGCCAGGGTCGGGCTCAGCATCCCGGGACGGAACGCGACCAAAAACTTCAAGGTCTCGGTCGATTCGACCAGCATCGCCGTCGTCAGCCACGCGTCCTCACACCACAATCCAGTGGGCGTCAGGACCGCTCCGAAACCGTTGTCCTCGGCGGCCGTGCAGATCTGGTGCAGGTACTTCAGTGTTGCCGGCCGGTCACCGGACATCGCGGTGCCGTGCCCGCCCGCGACCAGATTCCGCGAATCGCCGTAGGTCGGCAAAAACCAATGAAACGCGAGACTCAACTCACAATCCTCTTTCGCTCCCGTGTACTGAAGGCTTCATCCTGCTCAAGACGGCGTCGCGGAGCGAGGGTTGCAACCTGCGAGATTGCATCCCCGGTGCGACACCGTCGGCACCGCGGCAGCCCGAGGCCGCCGGCCTCGAGGCGCGACATCGAGGCCCCGGCCGGACCGGGGGGCGCGACCGCGTCTCACGCTGTCCCAGAAGGCAATACGATCGCAATGTTTTCGGCGGCGGCAACCGGCGGGATCGGCGCTACCATGACTACCACCCTCTGCTGCGATGGTGCACCTCGGCACCGACAGCGCGCCGGACTGACGGGTCAGCGGGCCACAGGGTCACCGCTTCGTGACCGAAAGATCACGCCAGATCACACAATGCTTCCAATACGGCGTGGCTCGGCGGGTAATCCCCGCTCAGCGCGGCATTATTGCGATCATGCCTGACCTCACACGCCGAGCGGTGCTCCGGATGGGCGCCGGTGCCAGCCTCGGAGCCGCCGGCGTGCTCAGCTTCGGATCGCTGCTGGCTCCGGCCGCGTCGCGCGCCGCGACACTGCCGCAGGCTCCCGCTCCGTTCGAGCCGTCGGCGGCGGGCAAAACCCTGCCGACCAGGCTCACCGGATCGTTCGTGTCGGCGGCCCGCGGGGGCATCAAGACCAACTACGTGATCGCCATGCCGCCGGGCCAGACCGGCTCGCTGCGCCCGGTGATCGCGCTGCACGGCATGGACGGCGATGCCAACCAGATGATCGACATGGGCGTCCCGGACGGGCTGGCCCAGCTGGCCAAGGAAGGCAAGCCGCCGTTCGCGGTCGTCGGCGTCGACGGCGGCAACACCTATTGGCACAAACGGACTTCCGGCGAGGACTCCGGTGCGATGGTGCTCGACGAGCTACTGCCGATGCTGTCCACCATGGGTTTCGACACCTCCCGGGTCGGCTTCATGGGATGGTCGATGGGTGGATACGGTGCGCTTCGGCTGGGCGCCAAGCTGGGGCCGGCACGGACGGCCGGCATCTGCGCGATCAGCCCGGCGTTGTACACCTCGTACCCGCTGAGTGCGCCCGGGGCGTTCGACAGCAACGATGACTTTGTGCAGAACAGCGTGCTGGGGCTGCCCGCGCTGAATTCGATTCCGCTGCGCGTGGACTGCGGCAACTTCGACCGCTTCTACTTCGCGACAAAGCAATTCGTCTATCAGTTGAAGACCCAGCCGGCGGGCAGTTTCTCCCTCGGCGGACACGATATCGCCTACTGGCGCAGCCAGCTGCCCGGCGAGCTGGCCTGGATGGCGACCTAGCTCACGCAGATGACACTTCGGGAGGAATCGGTCGCCGGCAGCCCACACTCGGCTACACGGCGAACTACCCGAAGGAGATTCCGGCCCGACATCGAGGGGCTACGCGCCGTCGCGGTGATCGCGGTCGTGCTCTATCACGCGGGCATCCCGGGGATCACCGGCGGCTACATCGGGGTGGACGTCTTCTTCGTCATCTCCGGCTTCCTGATCACCGGGATGCTCTTTGACGAGGCAAGCACCACGAATACCGTTGCGCTGGGCCGGTTTTACGGCGCGCGCGCCCGGCGGCTGCTGCCGGCCGCGGCCATCGTCGGCACCATCACCGCGATCGGTGCGGCCGCGGTACTGCCCCCGCTGCAGGCGCGCAGCGTGTTCCTGGACGGCGTCGCCAGCGCCTTGTATGTCGGCAACTACCGGTTTGCGGCGCGTGGCACCGACTACCTGACTTCCGACGCCCCGTCGCCCTTCCAGCACTACTGGTCGTTGGGGGTGGAAGAGCAGTTCTACCTGGTGTGGCCGGTGTTGATCATCGCCGTCGCGTGGGCGGTCCGGCGCATCCCGTCACTCCGCGGGGCGGTGACGCGTGCGACCCCGTATGCGGTGCTCCTTGCGGTGATCGCAGCGGCGTCGTTGACGGCGGGCGCGCTGTGGACCCGGACCTCGCCGTCGTGGGCGTTCTTCTCGCTGCCCACCCGCGCCTGGGAGTTGGCTGCCGGTGGCCTGGTTGCCCTGTCGCTGCAGCAATGGCGCCGACTGTCGGCGCGGACCGCGTCGATCGCCGGGTGGGGCGGCCTGGCGCTGATCCTGCTGACCGGCACCCAACTCGACTCCCACACCCCGTATCCCGGCACCGAGGCGCTGCTGCCGGTGCTGGGCACCGCGCTCATCATCGGCGGGGGCGCCGTCACCGGCGGCCTGGGGCCCGGTCGCCTGCTGTGCCGCCCGGCGATGCGCGCCATCGGCCGGATCTCCTACTCGTGGTACCTGTGGCACTGGCCGGTGCTGCTGCTGATGCCGGCACTGCTCGGGGAACCTGCGGGGCTGCCGGCCAGGTTGAGCGCGACGGCCGTCTCCGCCGGGCTCGCCGTCATCACGCTGCATCTGGTGGAGAACCCCGGCCGCTTCGCCGCGGCGCTGCGCCGGTCGGCGAGAGTCAGCCTGGTCGTGGCGGGCGGCGCCAGTGCCGCCACCGCGTGCGCATGCATGCTGCTGCTCAACGTGATCCCCGCGCCGGTGGGCCACGGCGTGGCGGCCCCACGCGCGAACATCATTGCGGCGCCGCCGGCCAGCGTCCCGGCCGCCACTCCCCAGGAAGCGTCGGTTCGTCAGGCGTTCGATCAAGCCCGCGATGCGCTCGCAACGGCCGTCGGCCTGCGAGCGGTCCCGTCGAACCTGGACCCGCCGTTGGCCAAGGCGCCCGCGGACAAGGCCACCGTGTTCGTCAACGGCTGCGTGCGCTCCTGGCGCGATGTCGGACAAAGCGAGTGCGCGACGGGCGACACCGGCTCGCCGACCACGGTCGCGCTGATCGGCGACTCGCACGCCGCCATGTGGAACCCCGCCTTCGAGCAGCTTGCCGGGCAGCGGCATTGGCGACTCGAAACGTTGGCCAAGGTGACCTGCCCTCTGCAAGACCTGCACATCGTGAGCCCGTATCTGGGCCGCGAATACACCGAATGCGAACAGTGGCGCGGGCAGATCATGGGCCGGATGAACGCCGAACACCCACGCCTGATCGTGCTGGACATGAGCCGGCGCTATGGCGCAGACTTCGGCTTCACCTCCTACGACCCGGCATGGATCGACACTTTGGGACGCACCGTGGCGCAGTTGCGCGGCACGGGCGCGACCGTCCTCGTGTTGGGACCCGCTCCCGACCCGCATTCGTCCGCGCCGACGTGCCTGTCCGCCCACCTAGACGACGTAAGCGCCTGTACGCCAGCGAAATCCGACGCCGTGGACGGCGACGGGATTGCCGCTGAGCAGGCTGCAGCGGTCCGCAGCGGCGGCCACTACGCCGACTTGACCGACATGTTCTGTACCCCCGACCGCTGCCCGATCATCGTCGGCAACACCCTGGTTTTCCGCGACGACAACCATGTGACAACCGAATACGCACAGTTGGTGGCACCGCTGATGGGTGCGCTCGCGGACCGCGCCCTGGCAGGCGGGTGAGTAGTCAATGAACTTCTCATGGCTGACCAACGTCAGATCAGGGAAGGACTTTTGGAGGTTTTAGGGTCATGTCACCGCTATTGCTGGTCTGCGTCGCAGTAGCCGCGCCCTTCGCAGGAATCGGGTTCCTCCACGTGCAAGACCGCTTGGAGCGCTGGGACTACGAACGGCACGCGAACGACTGACGGCGCATGTCCACGCCAAACTCGCTGCGCCGTAGCGATTTCGGCTCGGCCGCCAAACCGCCCGCCCTCAATCAGGTCGACAGCTGCGAACGAATCAGGGGCGCGATCTTGTCCGCCATGTACTGGTGCCCCGCGTCGTTCGGATGCACCCCATCGGCACCGATCAGGTCGGGTCGGCCGACGAACCAGTGTTCGGCGATCGGGTCGATGAACGTCGCCCCGGCCGCCCCGGCCGCCCCGCCGAGGATGTCGCGGATCAAGAACATCGACGGCGGCACCTCGGCGGTCGGCCACGGCGGTCCGATCACCAGCAGCCGCGCCGCAGGCGCCAGCCGGCGCGCCAGAGCCAAAGCGGCGTTGGTCTTTACGGTCAGCGTCCCGGGATCGACGCCCTGGTCGTTGCGGGAGCCGAAGAACACCACGAGCGCGTCGTCGGGCTCGACCGCCCTGGGCGTCAGGTCCTCGAAGACACTGCCGTGGTCGCCCGGCGTGGCGTAACCGGCTTTGCCTTCCGCGGCCACGCTGCCCGAGATCCGCGAACCGCGGGAACCGAGCACCTGAAAGGCGCGCGACGTCCACGATCTCGATCCCAGACCGCCCTCATCGGTTCCCGTGGTGTACGAATCTCCGACCACTGCCACGTGATTCAGCCGGAAGTCGAGCGTCAGCGTCTCGTAGCTGCGTACCTGCGCCGGGCATGCGATGCCCACGCCCGCCAGAAAACTCAACCCAATGAGAAAGGTGGCCAGACGAGTCACTCTCACCTCCACTGTGAACGGCATCGCCGGGTGCCGCCGCGTCCTCACCAAGTATTCCCTGTGAAGCGCGGCCGGCCGCTGAGGCGCCGATCACACCGCGCGGACCGAAACCGCTTCCAGCGGACGGTCGATCGGATGCAGCTTACTGGTCGACTCGCCGGGATCGCTTGCCGCGTTGACGGCTCTGACATCGACCATCTTGCGCATCCATCGGCGGGCGGGCTCCTCGACGCCGTGGTACAGCAGTACCGAGGCGGCCAGGGCAATCGCGAGCAGGCCGATGACGTTCCATTTCCACGGGTTATCCAGGGTATTGAGCTCGAATTGCTCGACTGCCCAGCCCCAGGCGGTGTGCACCAACTCATGCACCATGTACAGGCAGAAGGAGATCTTGCCCCCGTACACCATCACCCGGGCCGAGAGGGCCCTGGGCAGGCTGCCGAGCCCGATGGCAAGCGAAATCACCAGCGGAACGAACAACACGTCGACGACGCCGCCGCTGTCGTTCTCCACCACTCCCGATATCGGGTGCGCACCAAACCAATACAGCACGCCAACCACGGCGGCCAGGAGAAGCAGGGAGACGTATCCGGCGACGCGGCGGCCACGATCGCTGAGCCGCAGCCTGCGTACCGCGGCACAGGCCAGTGCGCCCGCCGTGAACTGGGTGACGATTCGCGGCAGCCAGCTCCACGGTGTGTAGAAGTGGCCGCTGGTGAGCAACATCAGCACCGGCGGCAGCGATGCCGCGAATGCCAGGACCATCAGGCTGCGCGCCCTGGTCGCCTGTTTCATCCGCAACAGAACCAGCACCAGGACAGCGAAAAGCACGTAGGCCAGCCATTCCGCGCTGATCGACCAGGCCGGACCGTCCCAACTCGAGTCGTCGAAGAACGGCACGAACCACAACTGCACCAAGAGGACTTGGCGCACGTAGCTGATCGCGGTGAGCTGCGCGGCGTCCGGCGACGGCACATGGCCGACGTGCAAGGTGAAGATCACCCACAGGGCGGCGATGTGCAAGGTGACCAGGTACACCGGCCACACCCGGGCCAGTCGCAGCCACAGGAAATGCAGGGTCGCGCGGGTCGACCAGGAGCGGCCCATGCGGTCGAGATAGTTGTACGTCAGCACGAACCCGCTGAGGATGAAGAAGAGGTCGACGCCCTGGGCGCCGCAATTGAGCACAGGCGCGAGGGCGTCGCGGAAATCGGTCGACACATCGCCGAGCATGGGGCGGAAGTGGAACAGCACCACCCAAACCGCGGCGACGATACGGAGTCCCGTCAGGGCCGTAATCTCGCCCCTGATCTCTCCGCCGCGCACGCTGCACTTCCCGTCCGAATCTCGCTGTTGCGTTCTGCTACCCGACCGAGTGGGAATCTCGCCAATTGAAGGCCCCGACCAGCAACCGGCAGCCCTGGCAGCGTAGCAGCGCAATCACCGGCATGCGGGGACGGTCGTGGTGTGGCACACGGGGTTCCGGGGTATTCCCCTGGGTCGATATTCCGGCAAGGCGTTTGCTCACCGCATGATTCCAGTGGGTACGCAAATGTTTCTTAGCAAAGCGTTAGACACGGCTTCCGGTCTCCTTATGCTTGGCGCATAGCGTCGTAAACGTTCTTTGGCGAGCGTCCAAGCCCCGCCGAGGATGGCGCGAGCGCCACGGAGAGTGAGGGGTCTGCATGACGATCGCAGGCAGCCAGACTGGCCACGACAACTGCGTGTTTGAGTGCGAGGGCGCGCAAGTCCGGGCGCACCACCGCCACCTCGCGACGGTCGTGCACATTCGCGGCGAAATAAACGATGTGAATGTCGACCGCATCAGCGATCACATTGCGCGTTTCACCCTCGGGGAAAACCCTGTGGTGCTCGACGTGGCCGACGTCAGCGGATTTGCTGAGACCGGCATCTCGCTGCTGTACGCGTTCGACGCCGATTGTCGCGCCGCGGGGGTGGATTGGACCCTGGTGGCCAGCTCAGCGGTGACTCAGGTGCTCGATGACACCGGTCATGACGCCAATTTTCCGATCATGCGCTCGGTTCACGAGGCCCTGCAGGATCGGGCGGAAGCCATCGCGCTCCGCCGCCGGATGGCGTTGCCACTGGTCAGGAAGCCGTTGTAGCTCGCTGGCGCGCGCGGCGCAGCCTGGCGGCCCCGATAACCGCCAGCACCCCGGCGCCCGTCAACAGCACCAGCGTCAGCAGTAGCAGCTGCGGGTCGTAAGTCAGCGACGTGGTGGAGGGCTCCCCGTTGGCGATGGGCGCCACGGTCACCATGTGATGCGAGTGCCACCAGCTCAGTCCCGAGCAGATGAGCGCGACGCAGGCCAGGCCCAGCTCGAGCATCGCGCGGTTGCGGGGGTTCATTGAGCGGTCCCCGCGTCGTCGTCGCGGTCCCCGTCGATCGACCGGGTGGGCTCCACCCGCTCCTGCACCAGTGGAGTGAGCGCCGCCCGCAGCTGACGATGACGACGCGCCCAGGCCTGGGCCGTGCGGTGGTTGGTCAGTTTGAGACCGATCCCGACGCGTCCGCGCGGCACTCCGACCAGTTCGCCCAGCGCCCGGGCCGACTGCCACCGCGCCACGTCTTTCTCGGACGCTTCGTGGTTGTCCGGCTCGGGATACACCTTGACGATCTCGCGGACCAGGATCGTTTCGGTGCCCTGGCGCAGTGCGTCTTCGGTGAGCTCGACCGAGACGTGGATCCGTGCGGCCTTCACCTGTATCCCCAGGAACGTCGAGACGAGCACCAGGAAGATCGCGGGCACCACCAGCGATACCGGGGCACCGCTCCAGATTTCGATCAGGACCATGGCCACCGCGGCGGCCGGGCCGCACGCCAACCACCACCAGCTGGCGCCGGGTTCATAGAACAACGGCTTGGGTGCGGCGTCGCTGTCGGTGGTCATCGCAAGGCCCCTCTCACGAGAGCCACCCTGCCGCATCGGCGGCCCAATATGTGAGAACGATGTCGGCTCCGGCGCGCCGGATGCTGATCAGTGACTCCAGCGCCGCGGCGCGCTCATCGATCCAATTATTCGCGGCCGCAGCGCAAATCATCGCGTACTCCCCCGACACCTGATAGGCGGCCACGGGAACGGGCGAAACGTCGGCGGCGGCCGCGACCACGTCGAGATAACTCATCGCCGGCTTGACCATCACGATGTCGGCACCCTCGTCGAGATCGAGCTCGATCTCGCGGAGCGCCTCCCGGGCGTTGCCCGCCTCCTGCTGATAGGTGCGCCGGTCGCCGGAGAGGCTGGAGCTGACCGCCTCACGAAACGGGCCATAGAACACCGAGGCGAACTTGGCGGCATAGGCCAGAATCGCCACATCGGTGAAGCCCGCGGCGTCCAATCCGTCGCGGATCGCACCCACCTGTCCGTCCATCATGCCGCTCGGCCCCACCACGTGAGCACCCGACTCAGCTTGCGCCACAGCGAGTTCCACATACCGGGCCACGGTGGCGTCGTTGTCGACGCGGCCGCGGGCGTCGAGGACGCCGCAGTGCCCGTGGTCGGTGAACTCGTCCAGGCAGGTGTCGGCCATCAGCACGGTGGCCTCGCCGAGGTCCTTGGCCAGGTCCCGCAGCGCGACATTGAGGATGCCATCGGGGTCGGTCCCAACCGACCCGACCGGATCCTTGTCCTCATCGCGGGGCACGCCGAACAGCATCAGCCCGCCGACCCCCGCGGCGACGGCGGCGGCCGCCGCGCTGCGCAACGAATCACGGGTGTGCTGCACCACGCCCGGCATGGAAGTGATCGGCCTGGGTTCGTCGATGCCGTCGGCGACGAACATCGGTAGCACCAAATGCCTTGGCTCCAACGATGTTTGCGCCACCAAACGACGGAGTGCAGGAGTTGTGCGAAGCCGGCGCGGGCGCTGCCGCGGATAGGCACTCATGCTCGTTGAGTGGCGACCCGCTGCGCGCGTTCCGCGCTTGCGATCGCCACTAGCGCCTGCGGCTCTTTTTGCGCGGCGGTGGCAGCGCGCCCTCGGCGCGCAACCGCGCGGCGTGTTCGGCCAGCGCGTCGACCAGCGGGCCAACCGCGGCGGTCTCGGGCTGGACATCCACCCGCAGACCGAATTCGGCTGCGGTCTCAGCGGTCTTGGGACCGATGCAGGCGATGATCGTCCGTGCGTGCGGCTTGCCCGCGATGCCGACCAGGTTTCGCACCGTGGAGCTGGACGTGAAGCACACCGCGTCGAATCCACCGGTCTTGATCATTTCCCGTGTCTCCGCCGGCGGCGGGGCGGCCCGCACCGTCCGGTAGGCGGTGACATCCTCGATCTCCCAGCCCCGTTCGCGCAGGCCCTCGGCCAGCGTCTCGGTGGCGATGTCGGCCCGCGGCAGCAGGACGCGGTTGACCGGGTCGAAAATGCTGTCGTAGGGCGGGAAGTCGTCAAGCAGACCCAACGAGGACTGTTCGCCGGCCGGCACCAGTTCGGGGCTGATCCCGAACGCCCGGACCCGGTCGGCGGTCGACTCGCCCACACACGCGATCTTCACTCCGGAGAACGCGCGCGCGTCCAAACCGAACTCGCCGAACTTCTCCCACACCGCTCGCACCGCGTTGGTGGAGGTGAACACCACCCACTGGAAGCGGCCGTCGACCAATCCCTTGACGGCCCTTTCCATCTGAGCGGGGCTGCGCGGCGGCTCGACGGCGATGGTCGGCACCTCGATCGGCAGCGCGCCGTAGGAGGTCAGGCGCTCGCTCATCTCGCCGGCCTGATCCTTGGTGCGCGGCACCAGCACGGTCCAGCCGTACAGCGCACGGCTCTCCCACCAGTTCAGCTTCGCCCGGCTGGCCACCGTCTTGCCGATGGTCACCACCAGCGGGCCGGTCAACGGACCGGCGGGGTCGGTACCGCCCAGCACCGCCGAGTCGGTCAGGCCGTGCAGCGTGGTCTCGATGGAACGCTGCTGGCAGGTGGTGCCGTGGGCGGTCACCACGCACGGGGTGTTCTCGGCCAGCTCGTGCTCGATCAAGGTGCGCGCGGCGTCAGGCAGATGCGACGACGTGGCCTGCAGAATCAGCGGACCGGGCGCCGCCGCCAGCGCCTCCCAGTCCACGTCACCGCGCACGTCGGCGACCGTATGGGACGAGCCCAGCGGCAGCCCCGCGTACGTGGGGACGGCATCGCTGGGGGCCAGCCCCGGCACGATCTCGATGTGCAGGTGGCTCCGCGCTATGGCGTTGACCTCGGTGATGACCGCGTCGACCGTCAGCGGGTCACCGGCCACCAGCCGCACCACGTCGGCGCCCGTCTTCGCCTCAGCGGTCAGCGTCTTGGCCACCTCGGCGGGGTCACCCAGCGCCGGGCGGATATCGGGACCACCGGATATCACCGCGGGCTGCGCCTTGCCCTGGACGGCACTGCTGTCGCCGTTCGGGGCGGGCGCCTCGGCCTGGGCCGGGCCGGAAACCGGCGGCAGGTCTTTGCCGATCAGGGCCAGCACCGGCTCAGGCACGTCGGGATCGGTGAACACCAAAGCGGCGTTCGCCAGCACCGTGGCGGCCCGGGTCGTCAGTAATCCCGGGTCACCCGGGCCGGAGCCCACGTACGTGATGCGGCCGGGTGTCGGCTTACGCCCTCGCGTCGTCATTGTCGCTCCCACGTAACTCGCATTTATTTTCCTCGCGACGGGTCTTGCCGCGCTTCGCTCATCAGCTCTCGGGCGCCCAGCTCGAACAGCTCCGCGGCCACCGAAAGCCCAAGCTCTCGTGCCCGATCGGGACTGCCGATACCGGACGCACGGATCACGTCGGACCCGTCCAGAGCCGCCACGCAACCGCGCAGCGACAGCTCTTCGAAGACCCGGCCATCCTCATCGATGGACTCGACCACTTCGGCGATCGCGCCCACCGGTGCGGAACAACCGGCCTCCAGTTCGGCCAGCAGGGCTCGCTCGGCGGTGACCGACGCGCGCGTGTCGGCGTCGTCCAGTTCCGCCAGCACTGCCGCCAGCCGACTGTCACCGGCACGGCATTCGACGGCGAGCGCACCCTGAGCCGGTGCTGGCAACATCTGCACCGGCTCTAGCGTCTCGGTGACATCGTCGAGGCGACCGATCCGGGCGAGTCCCGCCCGGGCTACCACGATCGCGTCGAGATCACCACTGCTTACCCTGTTCAACCTGGTATCTAGGTTGCCTCGTAGGGGGCGGATTTCCAAACCGAGACCCAATGCTCTAAGCTGCGCGGCCCGCCGCGGTGATGAGGTCCCCACCAGCGAACCGGCCGGCAACTCCGCGAGCACCAGACCATCCCGCGCCACCACCGCGTCACGCGGGTCGTTGCGCACGGGGATGGCCGCCACAGCAAACCTGGGGTCGTCGGCGGTCGGCAGGTCCTTATGGGAGTGCACCGCGGCGTCGACACGCCGCTCCTCCATGGCCTCGCGCAGCGCGGTGGTGAAGACGCCCACCCCGAGGGACTCGATGGGCGCCGACGAACGGTCACCTTCGGTGCTGATGGTCACCAGCTCCGCGGAATGCCCGAGGGCGATCAAGGCGTCTCTGACGACGCCGGCCTGGGTGGTGGCCAAAAGGCTGCCCCGGGTGCCTATCCGGATCACGGTCGCCAATCGCCTACTCGGCGGTTTGCTGCGGGCTGCCCGCGTCGAATCCGTTTGCGATGACTGGCAATTCGCCCGCAGCCACGGCATCGACGGCGGTCTGGTCGAGTTCGAAGAGTTCGCGCAGCGCCTCGGCGTAGCTGTCGCCGCCGGGCGCACTGGCGAGCTGTTTGATCCGCACGGTCGGCGCGTGGAGCAGCTTGTCCACCACTCGTCGCACGGTGCGCGCAACCTCTTCGCGCTGGGCGCTCTCGAGGCCCGGCAGCCGGTTGTCGAGCCGCAGCAATTCCGCCTCGACGACATCGGCGGCGCGCTGCCGCAGCGCCGTGACCGTCGGTGTCACCTCGGCCATCCGTTGTCCGGCCAGATAGGCAGCAACTTCGGTGGCGACGATGGTGCGGGCGGCGTCCACGTCCGCGGCCGCGGCGTGGGCAGAAGGCTCGTGCTGCACGCGGTCCACGTCGACGACCCAGACGCCGGGCAGCCCGGCCACCGCCGGGGCGACGTCGCGCGGCATGCCCAGGTCGCAGATCACCAGAGGGCGCGCCTCCTCGTCGCGGTGGGCGGCGGCCAGCGCGTGGTGCACGTCGGCCAGCGAGATTACCGGCGTCACCGCGCCAGTACAGCTGACGACGACGTCGGCACCCGCCAAGGTGTCGGCAAGGCGCTCCAAGCCCACGGCGTCGGCCGGCACACCGGCGTTGCGGATCTTGCGGACCAGACGCTGTCCCCGGGACAACGAACGGTTGACCACGTGCACATGCCCGATGCCCGCGCGGGAGAGGTGTCCTGCGGCCAGCGCACCCATCGCTCCGGCGCCGACCAGCACCGCGGTCTTGCCCGACAGTCCGCCCAGGCGGCGCTCGGCCATGTTGAGGGCGACGGACACCACCGAGGCGCCGGCGGCGTCGATGGCGGTCTCGGAATGCACCCGCTTGCCCACCGACAACGCCCGCTGCGCCAGCTCGTGCAATATCCGCCCGACGGTGCGGTTGGTCTCGGCGTCGGCGTACGCGCGGCGGACCTGGCCAAGCACCTGCTGCTCGCCGATCACCGCGGAATCCAGGCCGCTCGCGACCGCGAACAGGTGCTCGACGGCGGCCTCGCTGTACCGGACGTACGCATATTTGGTCAGGTCGGCCATCGACATGCCCGACTGCTCCGACAGCACCTGCCCGATCACCGCCAACCCGCCGTGGAACGCGTCCACCACCGCGTAGACCTCGACCCGGTTGCATGTCGACAGCACCATCGCCTCGGTCACCAGTGGCGACTGCAGCACCCGATCGACGATCTTGCCCTGGTCGGACTCGTCGATGCTGAGTTGTTCCAAGACGGAGACCGGCGCACTGCGGTGCGAAACCCCGAAGAGCAAGACGCTCACGGCAGCATCACCTGGCCAGCTCCCTTGCTTCCTCCAGTACCTGAACTGCTGTCCAAGGTAATCGTTTATCAGCTGGGCTACCAAATAATCGCCCCGCGCCGGCCGGTAGCCGGGCGCCCAGCGGGTCAGCGGCCCAGATCGGCCCGCAGCCGGGGCTCATCGATCTCCCAGTAGCTGTGTTCGCGGCCCTCGAGCAGGATGACTGGCAGCCGATCGCCGAACTCGGCCCGCAGCGCGGTGTTGCCCGCGGCGGCGGCGGCGTCGACGTCGGTCGTCGACAACGCGAAGCCCAACTCGCCGGCCAGTTCGACCAACCGCGCATGCACGCGCTGGCAGATGGTGCACCCGTCGCGGGTCAACAACTCCACCTGCGGCCGGCCGGGGTCCTCGGTCATGGGCACCAGTGTGGCATCGGTGACTTGTGCAGGCGATTTACCAGGCATTATGTTCCGACGATGGCCGACGAAACGCTGCGCGTCGATCCCGTCGCGATGCAGGGCGCCGCCGTCTCGCTCAGCGGTGCGGCCGAGCAACTTTCGGCTCAGCTGTCCCAGCTCGACGAGGAGGTGGGTCAGCTGCTGGGTGGCTGGCAGGGTGCGGCGGGCACCGGGTACGGATCCGCCTGGGAGCTGTGGCATAAGGGCGCCCGCGAGGTGGAACTGGGGTTGTCGATGCTGGCGCACCTGGTGGGTCGGGCCGACGCGGCGTATCGGGGCAACGAGGTCGGGTTCGCGCAGGCGGAACGGGCGGTGCGCGGTGGCTGAGGCGTTTCGGGTCGATCCGCAGGCATTGGCCGACACGGTGCAGCGGATGGCGACGTTTCAGCGCTACGCCGAAGACATGATCGCCGAGATCAACTCTCGCGTAACCCGTTTGAACGCATCGTGGAGGGGCGCCGCCGCGTCGGCCCATGCCGAAGCGCATCAGCACTGGGTTCGCGGCGAGGCGATGATGCGCGAAGCGCTCGCGCAACTGGAGAAGGTGGCCACGACCGCGCACGGCAACTACACGGGCGCTATATCGACGAATCTCGGCATGTGGTCGTGAGCGAAGGACCCCGCCGGCGGGTGACCCCGCTGAACTCATCGGCGAGCCCCGGACACGTCAACGCCCCCACGCCATCTGCCCGATAGGGTTACAGATCGGGCACCCGCTGGGTCGCCAGGCAACACAGCGATCTAGGAGGTTTGACGATGACTTCCTTTGACCCGGTCAACGCGGACCAACCCGGTTACGTTGACCCGGAGTCGCTGGCCGCGGACGCCAGCGCCGCGCGCGCGATCGAGGGCATGCGGGAAGCCGCCGCCTCGGAAGACCGCCCGCAGCCCCCGATCGACCTGACCGCCGCAGCGTTCTTCGACGTGGACAACACGCTCGTGCAGGGCTCGTCGGCGGTGCATTTCGGCCGCGGGCTGGCCACGCGCAACTACTTCACCTATCGCGATGTGGTCGGATTCATCTACGCGCAGGCCAAGTTCCAGATCCTCGGGACGGAAAACAGCAACGACGTCGCCGCCGGCCGGCGCAAGGCGCTCGCCTTCATCGAGGGCCGATCGGTCGAACAGCTGGTCGCGCTGGGCGAGGAGATCTACGACGAGATCATCGCCGACAAGATCTGGCCCGGCACCCGCGAGCTCACGCAGATGCATCTGGACGCCGGCCAGCAGGTGTGGCTGATCACCGCCACACCGTACGAACTCGCCGCAACCATCGCGCGACGCCTCGGCCTGACCGGCGCGCTGGGCACGGTCGCGGAATCCGTCGACGGCGTCTTCACCGGCAGGCTGGTCGGCGACATCCTGCACGGCACCGGCAAGGCGCACGCCGTGCGATCGCTGGCTATCCGCGAGGGCCTCAATCTGAAACGCTGCACGGCCTACTCGGACAGCTTCAACGACGTGCCGATGCTGTCGCTGGTGGGCACCGCGGTCGCGATCAATCCCGACGCTCGGCTGCGCGCCCTGGCCCGGGAGCGCAACTGGGAGATCCGCGATTTCCGCACCGCTCGCAAGGCGGCCCGGATCGGGGTGCCGTCGGCGTTGGCGCTCGGCGCGGCCGGCGGTGCGTTGGCCGCGCTGGCCTCCCGGCGGCAATCGCGCTGATAGGCTGCGCCGCGCAGACAAAATCGAGCGGAGGCATAGCGCCATGACAGTCCCCAAGGAAGCCGAAGGGCTCATCGGCAGCCATTACCGCGCACCCGACTACTTCGAGGTCGGCCGCGAGAAGATCCGCGAGTTCGCGGCGGCGATCAAAGACGACCACCCGGCGCACTTCGACGAGAGCGAATCCGAGAAAGCGGGGTACACCGACATGGTGGCGCCCCTGACGTTCCTCGCGATCGCCGGGCGCCGTGTTCAGCTGGAGATCTTCACCAAGTTCAGCATCCCGATCAACATCGCCAGGGTGATCCACCGCGATCAGAAGTTCAAGTTCCACCGGCCGATCCTGGCGCACGATAGGCTGTACTTCGACACGTATCTCGACTCGGTGATCGAGTCCCATGGCACAGTGCTCGCTGAGATCCGCAGCGAAGTGACCGACGCCAAGGGCAACCCGATTGTCACCAGTGTCGTCACGATGTTGGGCGAATCCACAAACGAAGCCGACGTTGCGGCGACCGCCGCAGCAGTTGCATCGATATCCGCAGGGAAGTTAGGGGCGTCGTAAATGTCCGCACAGGGGGACACGGGAAGCACGCAACTGAAGCCGCCGGTCGAGAAAGTCCGGTCGCACTACGACAAATCGAACGAGTTCTTCAAACTCTGGCTCGACCCCTCGATGACCTACAGCTGCGGTTACTTCGACGAAAACCCGGACCCGCAGAACCTGACCAAGACGCTGGAAGAGGCGCAGTACGCCAAGCGCAAGCTCGCCCTGGACAAGCTGAACCTCGAGCCCGGCATGACACTGCTGGACATCGGCAGCGGCTGGGGCTCGACGATGCGGCACGCGGTGGCCGAGTACGACGTCAACGTCATCGGCCTGACGCTCAGCGAGAACCAGTACGCCCACTGTGTGGCGGAGTTCGACAAGATGGACAGCCCGCGCCGCAAGGAGGTGCGGATCCAGGGCTGGGAGGAATTCCCCGGCGACGTCCAGATCGACCGCATCGTGTCGCTGGGCGCTTTCGAGCACTTCGCCGACGGCGCCGGTGACGCCGGCTACGAGCGCTACGCCACCTTTTTCAAGAAGTACTACGACTTGCTGCCCGACGAAGGCCGCATGCTGCTGCACTCGATCGTGGTGCCCACTGCCGAAGAGGGCAAGGCGATGGGTCTGCAGGTGAACATGACCCTGCTGCGGTTCATCAGCTTCATCCTGAAGGAGATCTACCCGGGCGGAAAATTGCCCCAGGTGAACCTGGTCGACAAGTACTCGACTGACGCGGGTTTCAAGATCGAGCGCCACCACTTCATCGGCAAAAATTACGTCCCGACGTTGACCGCCTGGGGCGATGCCCTCGAGGCGCACAAGGAAGAGGCGATTGCCCTTAAGGGGCAGGAGACCTACGACATCTACTTGAAGTATCTGCGGGGCTGCTCGGACTTGTTCCGCGATGGCTACACGAACGTCTGCCAGTTCACGATGGTCAAGTAGCCACGCCCCCGAAAGGAAACGCCACCGCGGCTTCCGCGGTGGCGTTTACTTTTTCGGGGCTCAGCCGAAGAAGATGTTGCGGCGGCCGGCCAGCAACCGGTACAGAGTCTGCTGGATGGTCTCGCGCACCTGGTCGGTCAGCTCGAAGGTGACCATCGGGTCCTCGGCGTCGGAGGCTGCGTAGTCGCCGGTGTGGATCGGCTCGCCGAACGCGATGTGCCATTTCGACGGGAGCGGCACCAAGCCCATGGGCCCGGCCAGCGGGAACAGCGGCGTGACCGGGAAGTACGGCAGCCCGAACAGCCGCGCCAACAGCTTGACGTCGGTCAGCATCGGGTAGATCTCTTCGGACCCGATGATCGAGCAGGGAATGATCGGCGCCTTCGTCCGCAGCGCCGCCGTGACGAATCCGCCGCGGCCGAACCGCTGCAGCCGGTAACGGTCCTCGAAGCGCTTGCCCAGCCCCTTGTAGCCCTCCGGGAAGACGGCGGTGAGCTCGCCGGCGGCGAGCAACCGGTGCGCGTCCGTCGTGCAGGCCATGGTGTGGCCGGCCTTGCGGGCCGCCTCCCCCACCACCGGCAGATCGAACACCATGTCCGCGGCCAGCAGCCGCATGTCGCGCTGCGCGGGGTGCTCATCGTGCACCGCCACCGACAGCATCAGCCCGTCGAACGGCAACACGCCGGCGTGGTTGGCGACCACCAGCGCGGCGCCGTCGTCCGGCAGGTTCTCGATTCCGCTCACCTCGACCCGGAACCAGGATCGGAAGAACGGCCGCAGCAATGGCCGGACGATCGCGCTGTTGAAGTGCGGGTCGAAGCCGAACTCGTCGACGCTGTAATCGCCGGTGAGCCGCTGGCGAATGAATCCGGCGACCGCCGCGACGCGCTGTGCCAGGTCGTTCAGCGGCGCGTCGGCCGACGATGACCCCGCGGCACGGCGGTGCTCGTCGATTTCGCGGACCACCGCGGCGATTTGCTCCGCAGATGCCCGACCGTTCGGATCGGAAAGTAAGGAGGGATGTTGGCGAGAAGACTCCGCGCGCTGGTCGGCTCTCCGACGCGCTGCCACCCGACCCCGATTCGTGTGCAGCGGAATGACATTCGCTCTGTTTTCGCCCGCCACGATACCTACCTGACCCCACCCCACGGAATTGGATTTCGGCTACCCCAACGCTGCGCTAGGGCTATCGCGCGATCTTCCAAGGAGCGTACCCGAAGTGGGTCGATAATGGGAGTTAAGCTGCGGCCGCGAACGTAGTCGTCGAATGCCTCCGCTGTCGACCATTTCGGCTGGTAGCCGAGTTCCGAACGCATCCGGCTGGTGTCCATGACTCGGCCGTAACTCAAATAATCGAACTGATCACGGCTGATCTCGTTGTAGCGGTTGGCGCGGCGTAACGAATCCAGGGCCCAGACACCGAAACTCGGTACTGGCAACGGAATCCGGCCGGCCCGCCGGATCGCCTGCGACAGCATGATGATGCCGTCGGCGCCGATGTTGAATGTGCCGGCCTTGCCGGCCATCGCCGCACGCTCCAGCGCACCCAGTGCATCCTGCTCGTGCAGCAATTGCAGGCGTGCGTCGCGGCCGAACATGGTCGGCACCAAAGGCCCAGCTAGATAACGCGATAGCGTGGTGTCCATCGCCGGGCCGATCATGTTGGCCAGCCGCAGGATCGTCACGGCGATGTCGGGGCGGCGCCGTCCCAATCCACGTGCGTACGCCTCGATGTCCAGGCTGTCTTTGGCGAAACCGTCGCGGAACGGTCGACGGCTGGTGCTGTCCTCGGTGAACATCACCGGGTCGTGAGCGCTCGAGCCGTACACCTCGGACGTCGACTTGAGCACGACCCGGCGCACCGAGGGCGCCTTCTGGCAGGCCGCGAACAGTTGCATCGCGCCCATCACGTTGATCTCTTTCAACGCGGCGGTGCCGCCGGATCGCGGCGCATACGAGGCGGCCGCCGCGTGCACCACCGTGTCGACGTCGCCGTTGCGAATCACCTTGGCTATGAACGGATTCCGAATGTCGGCTCGGACGAACTCGGCGCGCCCCATCCGGCGCAGCATGTCCTTGCTCGGCGCTATCGCATCCACCGCGATGACCGCGTTGATCATCGGGTTCTGCGCGAGCCGAGCCGTCAGGTAGCCGCCCAGAAACCGGCACGCGCCGGTGACCAGCACGACTTTGGGATAATGCACGGTGTTGGCTGCGGTGTCGCCCGGCCCGGCGTTCTCCCCGTTCGTCGGATCCACTCGAACAGCCTAGCGGCCAGGCAAGACTGCGGCACTACGCCGCGAGCGGGTTACTTACCGAGTTTTCTGCGCTGCACCCGGGTGCGACGCAGCAGCTTGCGGTGCTTCTTCTTCGACATACGCTTGCGCCGCTTCTTGATTACTGAACCCATGAACTCCGCTATCTGACCGTGACCTGCTTCAAAAGATTGGACCCGGACACTTTACCCGGCAGAACGCACCTGACACCAAACTGGCATCGGCCCGATCGCCGCGCACCCGCGAAGCCTGGGGGCCGCCCGCAAACGGCACCGTTTCAGGTCAGCCGGCGTCGAAGTAGGACGTCTCCAGCATGTCGTGGACGGCCTTGGCGTGCACCCGGAAGGACCGGCCCACCCGGACCGCGGGCAGCTCGCCGTTGTGCACCAACCGGTACACCGTCATCTTTGAGACCCGCATCAACGCCGCTACCTCCGCGACGGTGAGAAACTGCGTCCTACCCTGCTGGCTGTCTACGGGACCGGCGTCCCGTGGCTTACCTGCAGCATCTCGCGCTGATGGCCCGTTACTAGACGTCATCGCAACCCAATCGTGTCAGGCACGCGCATGCCAGCGGCTTCCCCTCCGCTGGCACCCACACGTGCTTACAAGAGGAGAATAGCGGGACTAATGGGGTTACTGGTACTGGTGGGGGACAATCAATTCAAAAAACTTGGATTACTCTGATGTAATTCTTAGCTGCTCAGAGCGCATTTTGGCGGCTTGAACGGCCGCGTCGACGGCCGCTCGCAGGCCCCCTCGTTCCAGCTCGCGCAGCCCGGCCGCGGTGGTGCCGCCGGGCGAGGTCACCGTCGCCCGCAACTGCGTGGCCGTGGCATCCACCCGCAGCCCGGGCGCCTCGGCCACACCCTGCCGATCGGCGTCCATGCGCTCGAGCAACATGGCGGCCGAGCCGGCCATGGTCTGCGCGGTCAGGTCGGCGGCCACCTCGCGGCTCAGGCCCGCGGCGACGCCGGCGTCGATCAGGGCCTCGACCAGCAGGAAGAAATACGCCGGGCCGGAGCCGGACAGCGCGGTGACGGCGTCCATCTGGCCCTCCGGAACGCTCAGGACGCCCCCGACGGAGTCGAACAGGGCCGAGACGCCTTCGAGCTGCTCCGCGGTGACGAACCTCCCCTTGGCCAGGGCCGTGACCCCCGCACCGACCAGGGCCGCCGCGTTCGGCATCGCCCGCACCACCGGCGTCCCGGCCGGGAGCTTCGACTCGAAGTAGGTGGTGGTGACGCCGGCCGCGACCGTGACGAAGACCTGCTCGGCGGTATCGCTCTCGGCGGCCGCGGCCGCGCGGGCGATCTGCGCCATCACCGACTCGACATCGGCGGGCTTGACCGCGACCACGACGAATGACGCGTTCTCCACCGCTTCGGAGAGCGAACCGATCAACACGGAATAGGTGTCGGCCAGGTACTTGGCACGCTCGGGAACCCGCTCGACCACCACCAGGTCCTTGACCTGCCGGCCCGCCCGCAGCAGACCCGACAGCAGCGCCTCCCCGATGCTGCCGCCACCGATGATCGCGATTCTTGCCATGCCGGACAGCATCGCAGACACCGGGCCCTAGCGAGCGGCAGGGACCAGTGCCAACTGGCGGGCCTGCACCACCAGGCGGCCCAGGCTGTCGACGACGGTGTGGTCTTCGTCGAACCAGTCCTGCCCGATCTCGGTGCACGTCGCGACGATGCGCAGCCAGCCATCGGCCGGCAGGCCCCGCAGAAACGCCGTGAGCTGAATTGTGGGGGCCCAGCCCGTGCGGTCCACGGCGAAGGTCACCGGCGCCGACAGATCGCCGCACATCAACGCGAACAGCGCGTCTGGAGCCACCCCGCGGGGGCGCGCCCACATCTGGATCACCGGCGGGCGCCCGTCGCTGCGGGGCGCCATCGTCGACAACACCGGCCGCACGTCGCAGCCCTCCCCCAGGTGCACGAGGCCGGCCAGCGGATGCCCCGGTCCGATCGGCTCGATGTCGGCGGGGGGCTCGGGCGCCATCAGGTCCAGCACCGGGTTGGCCGACAACAGCGGCCTGGCTACCCCTTCCGAACCGTCCCGATGCCAGTGCTCGGGTTCGCCGAGGTTGACCACGGCGTGCACCGCCGTACGGTCGCCCTGGTTGAGCTCGACGTCGACGACACTGATCCGGCGGCCCCGCTTGCGCAGCGAGGTCACCAGCTGCACCGGACCGGGGTCGGGCGCCCACAGGAAGCTCGCCGACACCGCGACGGGCTGCTGGACCGGCTCGAGCCCGTCGGACTGCCCACCGCAGGCGGTGCGGGCGGCGTTGGCGCACAGCGCCAGCATCGCACCGCCGTGCACCTTGGGACCGATGGTCCAGCGCTTGTCGAGCTCGCCCTCGAAGACGCCCGAACCGACCTCCCGCAGCGTCATTGCGGTGGTGAACAGCGCACTCATGTTTTTTGGATTTCTCCTGGCTTGGTCAGCGCAGCAGGTGCGTGCGGGCAAACTGCAGCGACTCGGCGAGCATGGCCTCGCGCTCGTTGGCGGAACGGGCGCTGGATGTCGACACCTCCAGGATGACGTGCCCGGCGAAGTGGCTGCCGGACAGCATCTGGCACACCTCGGCGGTGGGTTGGGTGCCGCGCCCGGGCACCAGATGCTCGTCGGCGGGCAGACCGTTGCCGTCGCACAGGTGCAGATGCACCAGCCCCGCCCCCATCCGCTGGGCCATGTCCAGCGAGTCGGTGCCCGCGGTCGCGGTGTGGGACAGGTCCAGCGTGTAGTGCGCGTGGTCGCCGTCGAGCGGGTCGTAGGAGGGCGCGAACGCCGAAATCGCGGGTCCGGGACCGCCACCGCGTTTGCGCATCCGTTCCAGCGACTGGCCGGCCCCGAACAACCGGTCCGCGCGGAACGGGAACATGTTCTCCACGGCGACCATCACGTCAGTCGACGCTTCCAGCTCCGCCACCTGCTCACTGAAGCCCTCGGCGTAGCGGCGCTGCCAGCGAAACGGCGGGTGCACAACCACGGTCTGCGCGCCCAGCTGCTCGGCGGCGCGCACGCTGCGGTCCAGCTTGGGTATCGGGTTGGCGCCCCACACCCGCTGCGAGATGAGCAGGCAGGGCGCGTGAACGGACAACACCGGGACGCGGTAGCGCCGCGACAGCTTCTTGACGGCGGCGACATCCTGGCTGACCGACTCGGCCCACACCATCAGCTCGACGCCGTCATAGCCGAGCCGGGCCGCGTACTCGAAGGCGGCCTCGGCCCGCAACGGGTACACCGAAGCCGTGGAGAGGCCGACTTTGATGGCTGGGCGCACTGTCTAGGTGCCGCTAGCCCGACTGCAACGACAGCGCCAAGGGCCCCAGGGTGATGAGCGCACCCACCGCGACCGCGATCAACGTGCTGGCGATGTCCTCGGTTTTGCGAACCACCCGGACCCCTGCCACCAGGCCCAGGATGACCAGCACCGACAGCACCAGCGCCACCAGGCTGTTCCAGCGCCACAGCTGATCGAAGGCGACGAACAAGCCGCCGCCGAACGCGACGGCCAGCATCGACTGCAGTACGACCAGGCCGCCGCGCCACACCGCCTCGAATCTGCCCCCTTCGAGGTGCGCATCCGAGTCGGCGTCCGCGTCCCGGTCCTCGATATCGAAATGCTCCTCGCGGAGTGCTCCGGCGGACAGCGGTCCGGATCCGTCCTCGTCATCGTCGGAATCCTCGGAGCGCAGGAAGGAGCGCACGTACGCGGAATCCTCCAGCGCCGGCTCGGCCTCGCGGACCTCGGAGTCCATGACGTCCACCGGGACATCGGCGTAGGGGTCCATCGGGTCGAAGCTCATGTCCTCGGCCTCTGAACCCGGCTGCCCGGTGCCATTGGCGGACGAGCCCACGCGGGCGGCCCCGGGCAACGGCCGCGGGTATTCGCTGCGCTCGGGTCCCGCCCGCTTGGGCTGCGGCGGTGACTTGGGCCAGCGCGGCTCGGGCTCGGACCAGTAGGGCGCCCTGGGCTCGTCCCCGGTTGCCGGTTTGGCGCGGGTGGACGGTTCGGCGGCGTCGATCGTGTCGGTGGCTTCGGTGGCCTCGTATCCGGCTTCGTCGTCGTCGCTGATCACCGGGAGGTCGCCGGTCAGTTCGGCGACGGTCACCGCGTCGCTGTCGCCGCGCCGACGGCGGCGCCGCCGGGTGACGGCCGGGGCACCGATGGTTCCGTTTTTAGCCAGCAATTCGGCAACCGAGATGGGCCGAGTGCCGGAGTCCTCGGTCTCGGGGTGCGGTCCGGTCATGGTTTGTCGCCTCTCGATCGGTTCTGATTCCGATCAACTACCTGGCCTCCAGCATTGCGCACCGAAGGCTCCATGAGGGCCGATCCGTCGGCTTCGCTGTCGAGTTTGCGCAAGATGAGACCTTCCCGTAATGCCCACGGGCAAATATCCACCGATTCAATCGACAGCGCTCGCATGCTTGCCTCCGCCACCAGCGCACCCGCAACGATCTGCGGTGCCCGCTCGGCGCTCACTCCTTCCAGTTCTGCCCGGTCAGCGGTCGTCATCCTAGAGATGAAAGATATGAGTTGCCTGAGGCCGTTTGCTGTAAGCGTCCTCTTGACCCGCGGTCCGGCGCCCGAGGGCGCCGCGCCGGTGAGCCGCGCCAGCGATCGAAAAGTCTTCGATGTCGCGACCGTCAGGTCCGGATTACCCGCCTCGAGGATGTTCACGCTGGCTTCGGAGAGCTCGGCATCCAGCCAGTCGCGCAGCATCGCCACTCGGCGCCGGCCGGGCGGATCGTCGGGGAGCCACTCGCGCGTCAGCCGTCCGGCGCCCAGGGGGAGTGACAACGCGACCTCGGGCTCCTCGTCCACGCCGCTGGACATCTCCAGCGAGCCGCCACCGATGTCGAGGTTGATGATTCGGCCGGCGCTCCACCCGTACCACCGGCGCACCGCCAGGAAGGTCAGCCGCGACTCGTCGACCCCGGTCAGCACCCGCAACTCGACGCCAGTCTCCTTGCGCACCCGGCTCAGCACCTCATCGGAATTGCCGGCGTCCCGGACCGCGGATGTGGCGAAGGCCATCATCTCCGCGCAGCCCGAACTGTCGGCGATCTTGGCGAATTCGTCGATCGTGGAGATTAGCTTGTCGGCACCCCGTTTGGTGATCTTGCCGGCGCTGTCGGTGGCCTCGGCCAGACGCAGTGTGGCTTTCGTCGAGCTCATCGGCGTCGGGTGGCCGCCCCGGTGGGCATCCACCACCAGCAGATGCACCGTGTTGCTGCCCACGTCGAGAACGCCCAATCGCACGTGAACAAACTAACTAAGTTCCCGGGACGGTGCTTTGCGCGACCCGGTCAACGCGCCGTGACCGTGGCCATACGGGCCTCGAGTGTCAGCGGCTCGGATGGACCGAACCGTGGTCTAACGTGGACTGCGTGGCGAATTCGCACCCGGAACCGGGACAAGAGGTGGAGCTGGATTTCGCCCGCGAGTGGGTGGAGTTCTACGACCCCGACAATCCCGAGCACCTGATCGCAGCGGACCTGACCTGGCTGCTGTCCCGATGGACATGTGTGTTCGGCACTCCGGCCTGCCGGGGCACGGTCGAGGGCCGTCCCGACGACGGATGCTGCTCGCACGGTGCGTTCCTGTCCGACGACGACGACCGCGCCCGCCTGGATGACGCGGTGAAGAAGCTGACCGACGCCGACTGGCAGTTTCGCGAAAAAGGGTTGGGCCGCAAGGGTTATCTGGAACTTGACGAGCATGACGGCCAACCCCAGTACCGCACCCGCAAGCACAAGGATGCGTGCATCTTCTTGAACCGGCCGGGCTTTCCGGGCGGTGTCGGCTGCGCGCTGCACAGCAAGGCCCTCAATCTGGGCGTGCCGCCGCTGACCATGAAGCCCGATGTCTGCTGGCAGCTGCCGATCCGTCGCAGCCAGGAGTGGGTGACCCGGCCCGACGGCACCGAGATCCTCAAGACCTGGGTCACCGAATACGACCGCCGCGGTTGGGGTTCCGGCGGCGCCGACCTGCACTGGTACTGCACCGGCGACCCGGCCGCCCATGTCGGCGCCAAGCAGGTGTGGGAAAGCCTGGCCGACGAACTCACCGAGCTGCTGGGTGCGAAGGCCTACTCGGAGCTGGCCGCAATGTGCAAGCGGCGCAGCAAGTTAGGGCTCATCGCGATACATCCGGCGACTCGCCTCGCCGAGTAGCCACGACGTCAGGCCGCGGGCAGTGGACGACGAAAGGCGCTCGGCCGCGGCTCCCCGGTGGCACGGCGAGGCAGGGCGCCTCGAAGTCTGGTACGCCACCCTGTCCGACTTGCGGACACGGGCGGGGCTGTGGATCCATTGCGAGACAGTGGCTCCCGTGCAGGGCGCTCCCTACGCGCACGGCTGGGTCACCCGATTTCCGGCTGACGGGTTACCACACACCCAACGCTTCGGCCCCGAACCGGCGCGACCCGCCACCGATGCCGGCTGGTTCAACGCCGCCGGGGTTCGAGTGGCCGATGGGCGGCTGGCCGGACGGGCCGGATCCCTGGCCTGGGACCTGTCCTGGACGGACAGCGCCCGCCCGCTCTGGACGTTCCCCCGCTGGATGTGGGAGCGCGAGCTGTTGCCCGGCGCACAGGTGGCCCTCGCCCCTACCGCCGACTTCACCGGCTCATTGACCGTCGGAGACACCGCCGCACCCGTCGCGGGATGGCGCGGCGGCGTCGCCCACATCTACGGGCACGGCAACGCGGCACGCTGGGGATGGATCCACGCCGACCTCGGTGGCGGCGACGTCCTGGAAGTGGTCACCGCCGTGTCACACAAGCCAGGACTTCGCAGGCTGGCACCGCTGGCCTTCGTGCGCTTCCGCCTCGACGGAAAGGATTGGCCCGCAAGCACTTTGCCATCGCTGCGGCTACGGACGAGGCTCAGCCCGCGGCACTGGCAGCTGGCGGGACGCATCGGCGGTCGCCGGGTGCTCATCCACGTCGACCAACCGCCGGACCGATGCGTGAGTCTGGGCTACACCGATCCCGACGGAGGCACCGCGGTGTGCACCAACACTGAACAGGCGGAGGTCCACATCGAGATCGATCACCGGCGCTGGACGGTGCTCGCACACGCCGAGGTGGGCCTGCGCGGGACGGAGGCACCCGCGATCAACGAAAGAATTCCGATGTGAGCTTCCCCGGCTGCGCCGGTCGGGCGCCTGTCTAGCCTTCGAGCTTGTAGCCCAGCCCTCGTACCGTCACCAGGTGCACCGGGTTGGCCGGGTCGGCTTCGATCTTGGACCGCAGGCGCTTGACGTGGACGTCGAGTGTCTTGGTGTCGCCGACGTAGTCGGCGCCCCACACCCGGTCGATCAACTGCCCGCGGGTCAGCACCCGCCCGCTGTTGCGCATCAGGTACTCGAGAAGGTCAAACTCCTTGAGCGGCAACGTGATCGTGTCGCCATTGACCGAAACGACGTGGCGCTCGACATCCATCCGCACGGGACCGGATTCCAGCACACCATCGCTGATCTCGGAATCGTCGTCACCGCCGCGGCGCAACACCGCCCGGATCCGCGCGATCAACTCACGCGCCGAATACGGCTTGGTCACATAGTCGTCGGCACCGAGTTCGAGGCCGACCACCTTGTCGATCTCGCTGTCGCGGGCGGTCACCATGATCACCGGCACGCTGGAGCGCGCACGCAGCTGCTTGCAGACGTCGGTGCCGGACATTCCGGGCAGCATCAGGTCGAGCAGCACGATGTCGGCGCCACACCGGTCGAATTCGGCCAGCGCGGCCGAACCGTCGGTCACCACGGTGGCCTCGAAACCCTCCTTGCGGAGCAGGAACGCCAGCGGATCGGCCAGCGACTCCTCGTCCTCCACGATCAGCACACTGGTCATCGACTTAGTTCTTCCTCTCGTTGTGAGCGGTTGGGCTGCACGTCGCGGCCCTGCGACTGCTCGGACTCGCCGTCGTCTTCGTGAGACGCTACGGCCGCCGGAATGGAAAGCGTGAATGTCGATCCGGTTCCGGGCTTGCTCCACACGCCGATGCTGCCGTTGTGGTTGGCGGCGACGTGCTTGACGATCGCCAGGCCCAACCCACTGCCGCCGGTGGCGCGGGAGCGCGCCTTGTCCCCTCGGAAGAACCGCTCGAAAACCCGCTCCTGGTCCTCGAGGGCTATCCCGATGCCGCGGTCGGTCACCGCGATCTCGATGTTGTCGCCGCGGCGGCGGCGGCTGATCGAGACCGGCGAGCCCTTCGGCGAATAGGCGATGGCGTTGGACACCAGGTTGGCCAGGGCGGTGACCAGCAGCGTCTCGTCGCCCAGCACCCGCAGACCGCTGGGCGCGTCGGTGCGGACCTCGATATCGGCGTTGTCGGCCCCCACCTTGTGGCGCGAAATCGCTTCGCCCACAACCTTGTCGACGTCGACCTCGATGACGTTGGGCAGCCGTTCGGCTCCCTGTAGCCGGGACAGCTCGATCAGCTCGGCGACCATGTCCCCCAGCCGGTTGGCCTCGACGAGCACCTTCTCGGCAAACCGCCGCACGGTTTCGGAGTCGTCGGACGACGCCAGCAGGGCCTCGGCGAGCAACGCCATGGCGCCCACCGGCGTCTTGAGCTCGTGGCTGACGTTGGCCACGAAGTCGCGTCTGGTCGCTTCCATCCGCGCGTAGTCGGACTGGTCGTGGGCGAAGACCACGGCGAACCGGCGGTCTTCTTCGCTGAGCAATCGGGCCTGCCCGTGTACCGAGAGCCCGGAGCGGCCACCCGCCCGTTTCGCCGGCCGCAGGTCGAATTCGACGTCGACGCCGGTCAGGGCTTGCTGCGCCGCCTCCCAGGCCTGGTCATCGAGCTGACGGTCGCGCACCAGGCCCAACTCCTTGGCCCGGTCATTGAGGTAGACGACGTCGCGATGCGCGTCCACCACCGCCGCGCCCAGCGGCATCAGCGCCACGATGCGTTGCAGCATCTGCGCGACGGTGATCCCGGTCCACTCGACCCGCTGCCGGCGCTGCACCGCCCGCGGTGATAGCCGGGTCCCGACCAGTACACCTGCGGCCAGCGCCAGCACGGACAAAACCCCGGCCAGCAACAGCGCCGAGAACACAGTCACATAGCAAATCCTACAAATCTTCCTGAACGCTGCCCTAGCGGAACGAGGCCAAAATCGGACAAGTCACACCATGCGCAACAGGTGTTCCGCTCCCGTTCACGCGATGTTTGGCTAAATGGCCTTTATCTCGCGAAAGGGCGCGCCAGGCCGGTGTCAGCCGCGCCCCTGGCTGGCAACCGCGGCCGCACCGGCGGCGGCCGCCTCCGGGTCGAGGTAGGTACCGCCCGGCACCACCGGCCGCAGGTCAGCGTCCAGGTCGTAGCGGAGCGGGATGCCGGTCGGGATGTTCAATCCGGCGATCTCCTCGTCGGACACCTGGTCGAGGTGCTTGACCAGGGCCCGCAGCGAGTTGCCGTGCGCCACGATCAGCACCGTCTTGCCGCTGCGCAGGTCCGGAACGATGACATCGGTGAAATACGGCAGGAAGCGCACCACCACGTCGGCCAGGCATTCGGTGAGCGGGCCGCCGCCGATGTCGGCGTACCGGGGGTCGGTGTCCTGGCTGTAGGTGCTGCCCTTCTCGATGGGCGGGGGCGGCGTGTCGTAGCTGCGCCGCCAGGCCATGAACTGCTCGTCGCCGTAGCGGGCCTTGGTCTCGGCCTTGTCCAGTCCCTGCAGCGCCCCGTAATGGCGCTCGTTGAGCCGCCAGGTGCGCCGCACCGGAATCCACAGCCGGTCGGCGGCGTCCAGCGCCAGGTGCGCGGTGGAGATGGCGCGGCGCAGCAGCGACGTGTAGAGGATGTCGGGCAACAGGTTGTTCTCGATCAGCAGCTCACCGCTGCGCACGGCTTCGGTCCGGCCCTTTTCGGTGAGGCCCACGTCGACCCAACCGGTGAAGAGGTTCAGCGAGTTCCATTCGCTTTCGCCGTGGCGAAGCAGGACCAGCGTGGCGGTTTCACCCATGCCGGTTAGTGTCTCACGCACTCATTCAGCGGTGGTCGGCGTCATCTCCGTCGTCTTCGTCGTCGATCAGGTGGGCGAAGGCCTCCAGGTTCTTCAACGACTCGCCGCGAGACACCCGCCACTCCCACTCTTTCTGGATCGACGAACGAAAACCCAACTCCAGCAACGTATTGAAGTCCGAATCCACCGCTTCGAGCACTTGCCCCAGCACTCTGTCGAGCTCGTCGGCGTCCACCGAGGCCAGCGACATGCGGCCCACCAGATAGATGTCTCCGACATTGTCCAGCGTGTAGGCCACGCCGTAGAGGCGGCGGTTGCGCTTGAGCAGGAAGCGGTAAACGCCCTCGTGATTCTCGTCGGGCTTGCGGCACACGAACGCCTCGACCCGCACCGAATGCTCGCCGATGCTCAGGATGGTGTTCGTCTTGAGCTTGCGCTCGCCGGGCAGTTCGACCACCAGTCCCGACAAGCCACCATGTGCGCCAGCGTGTTTCGAGTAATTCAGCCCACTGGCCTGCAGGGCATCCTCGATCACGCGCTCCACCGTCGTCGTCATGCGCCCACCCCCCGCCGCTCTGCGGTGTATTCACGAATCGCCCGCCGATAGCTGGCCAACAGCGCGTCGGTGGTGTGATCCCAGGAGAACGTGGCGGCATGCGCGGCGGCCGCACGGCCCATCGCGTCGGCTTGCGCCGCGGGCAACCGCAGCAGCCGGCCCAGGGCGTCGGCCCACTGGTCGACGTCGTGCCCGGCCACCAGCGTGCCGGTCACCCCATCCCGCACGGCCACCGGCAGCCCGCCGACCGCGGCCGCGGCCACCGGCGTGCCACACGCCTGCGCCTCGAGGGCGACCAGACCGAACGACTCCGAATAGCTGGGCACCGCAACCAGATTGGCCGCCTGGAACAGCGTGGCCAGATTCGGGCGCGACTGTGGGGGCAGAAACGTCACGCGCCCGGCGATGCCGAGTTCGTCGGCCAGCCGGGCCAATCCGTCCGGGGATGCCAGGCCGCTGCCCGAGGGCCCGCCGGCCACGACGATGCGCACGCCGGGCAACTTCGCGGCGGCGCGCAACACGATGTCGGGCGCCTTCAGCGGCTGGATCCGGCCGACGAACGCCACGATGTCGTCACCGGGCGGAAGTCCCAGTGCGGCCCGCGCGGCCCCGCGGTCGCCGGGGCGGAACACGTCGAGATCCACTCCGGGGTGGACGACGTCGATTCTCGCCGGGTCGGCGTGGTGAATCGAGATCAATTGCTCGGCTTCGTCGTCGGTGTTGACGATCAACCGGTCGGCCTCGTCGACAACCTGCTGCTCGCCGACCGTGCGCAGCGGCGGTTCGGGAGAATCCCCCGCCGCCAGCGCCGCGTTCTTGACCGCGGCGAGCGTGTGCGCGGTGTGCACCAACGGCACCGCCCAGCGATCGCGCGCCAGCCAGCCGACCTGCCCGGACAGCCAGTAGTGCGAGTGCACGATGTCGTAGTAGCCGGCCTCGTGCGATGCCTCGGCGCGCAGCACCCCGGCCGCGAACGCGCACAGCTGGGTGGGCAGGTCGTATTTGTCCAGGCCCTCGAACGGGCCCGCCACGACGTTGCGGACCAGCACCCCGGGCGCCACCCGCTCGAGCGGCGGATCGGCGGAGGCGGTCGCGCGGGTGAAGATCTCCACGTCGATGCCCCGGCGCGCCAGATGCAACGCGGTCTGCAGTACGTAGACGTTCATACCGCCCGCGTCGCCGGTGCCGGGCTGGGCCAGGGGTGAGGTGTGGACCGCCAACACTGCGACCCGGCGCGGTTCATTCAGCCGGAAGACGTCATCGTGCCGCACCCTGTCATCTTTACAGGATGGTTCGCCGGCCAGCCCAAGCGCGCTGGACACTATGGTCGCGTCAGGCGGACGACTCGTCTCGAGCCACGTCGTGCAACCGGGCGTCCAGCGCCCCGGCCCGCCGCATCGCGCCCAGTGGATCGGCATACAGCCCGGACAGCGAGACGGTTCCCGCGCCGGCCTCCTGCACCCGGTTGCCGAAGGCGGTGAGGCGGATGTCGCGCGGCCCCAGCACCGTGCGTTCGACGAACGCCGCCTCGACGTGCTCCATCGCCTCGGGGTATCCGGTGAAGGCCTGGCCGCCGACCACCAGCTCGTCGGGGTTGAGCATGTCGCGCAGCAGCGCCACCGCCTCACCGAGCACGCGGCCCCGCTCGGCGAGCAGGTCCTTGGCCTGCTGGTTGCCGGCTCGCGCCACGCGCAAAAGATCAGAGATGCCGGTGGCGGATCCGTTGGCGCGGCTGGCCGCGGCGAACGGCAGGATGCGCAGCTGGCGCGCGACGGCCACCACGGCCTCGTCGCTGACGGTGGACTCCAGTTGGCCGGTGCCGCCGAGCAGCTCCGAGTGGGCCGGCAGGGTGGCGATGGTGCCCGGGCCGCTCGCCGGGACGTGCACCCGGCCGCCGATCACCAGCGCATAGCCCACGGTTTCGCGGGCGTAGACGTACAAGCTGGTCGGCGAGCTGGGCAGGAACCGCCGCATGCACAGCAACAGCTCGGCGCCCGCCATCGCGTCGACGTGCGAGGCCACCGAGACCGGCAGGCCCAACGCGTCGGCCAGCACCTGTCCGACCGGCGCCTGCCGCCAGCCCAGTCGCGGGTGGTCCACCTGGCCGGTGGCGCTGTCGACGGTGCCACCGATGGCGACACCCACCCACAGTGGCCGCCGGCGATGCCAACGCCGCAGGTAGCGGCGGGCGCTGTCGGCCAGCGTCGCGAGGGCGGGCCCTGCCGGGTTGCGCGGCGTGGGGGTCTCGACGGTGTCAAGGGTGCGGCCGAACAGGTCGGTGGCCACGATGCTGGTGGTTCGCGCGCCGATGTGGATGCCGAGGGTCACGAATGGCTCGTGGTTGACCTCGACCGGCACGCGCGGCCGGCCGATCGCGCCGGAGACGGCCAGGTCGGCGCGTTCGCGCAGTAGGCCCGCTTCCAGCAGCGCGATGACCTGGCGGTTGACCGTGGCGATGCTCAGCGAGGTGACGCCGGCGATGACGTCGCGGCCGACGGGGCCGCGCAGCCGGACGGCTCGGAAGACCGAGGCCGCAGCCGAGTCGGGGATGTTGAGCGCCGGCGGCACGATCTGCCGGCGCACCGAGCGAGGGCCCTTTTGCCCGGGCAGGTGCCCGACGGCACGGCTGGGCGAATGATGGGTATGGGTGAGGGTATTCGTGCGCACGAGCGTCCTTTTGTCCGAATTTGCTGGCCGTCTTGGCCACACCTGGCTTTGGGGTCAGGAGCGGCAAAGTGCGCAGCAACAACACGCACCCGCCGCGCAAAGACACGCGGCGGTCGTGGTGTTGGACAGGGCGCTGAGGAGCACACGCAAAATCTAGCACGTTCATTAAGGTTGTTTCGATGGTTAAAACTGGCAGGAATAAACGAGTCGCAGTAATCACCGGTGCCAGCTCGGGGATCGGCGCAGCAACCGCCCGAAACCTAGCTGCGCAGGGCTTTCATGTCGTCGCAGTGGCGCGCCGGGCCGACCGGATTGAGGCCCTGGCCAGTGAAGTCGGGGGGACCGCCATTGTGGCCGATGTCACAGAAGATGCGGCGGTCGAAACACTAGCGAGCAAACTGGATCGCGTCGACGTGCTGGTCAACAACGCCGGCGGTGCCCGGGGCCTGGCGCCGGTGGCCGACGCCGACCTCGAGCACTGGCAGTGGATGTGGGAGACCAACGTGATCGGCACGCTGCGGGTCACCCGGGCGTTGTTGCCCAAGCTGATCGACTCGGGCGACGGGCTGATCGTCACCGTCACTTCCGTTGCGGCACTTGAGGTTTATGACGGCGGCGCCGGATACACGGCGGCCAAACACGCTCAGGGGGCGCTGCACCGCACGCTGCGCGGCGAGCTGTTGGGCAAGCCGGTGCGGCTGACCGAAATCGCCCCGGGTGCGGTCGAAACCGAATTCTCGTTGGTCCGCTTCGACGGCGATCAACAACGGGCGGACGCCGTTTACACGGGCATCACCCCATTGATGGCCGACGACGTGGCCGAGGTGATCGGGTTCGTCGCGTCGCGGCCGCCGCACGTCGACCTGGACTTGATCGTGATGAAGCCGCGTGACCAGGCCACGACGTCGCGGTTTAACCGCCAGGGCTAGACGGCGCTGCGCTGGTCGAGGTTGTGGTTGTGGTCGGGGTCCCCGACAGAGTCGGCGCGTTGGACGGCGTGACCGGTGCGGTGACGGGAATCTGGCTGGCCGGCGGGTGCGCGCTCGGCGGTGGCAGCGCGGACATGGCGACCCAGGTGTCCCAGTCCACGGCCCAGTCCCAGAGATCACCGTCGGCGTAGGACAGCTGGATCGAGCTGCCGGTCACCTCGACCGGGTCGCCGTATATCGCCGACTGGAAGTACTGCTCGGCGTCGCCCGTCGAGAGATTGATGCAACCGTTGGTGACATTGGTGTTGCCCTGCGCGCCGGAGCTCGCCGGGTTGGCGTGAATGAACTCGCCGTTGTTGGAGATCCGCACTGCCCAGCGTTCGTGCACGTGGCTGTAGCCGGCGGCCGGGTTGGACATGTAGAAGTCGGCGTATTTCTCGCTGACCACGTGGATGCCGTTGCGGGTGACGTTGCGCGCCTTGTCGGCCTCGCCGTAACTGCACGGGAAATCCATGATGACGCCCTCGTCACGGATCACCTGGATGCGGTGCGACGAAACCTCGGCCTTGACCACCTGTCGGCGACCGATCTGGATGTTCAGCGAGATGTCGTCGGCGCCGTAGGCGCTGTCGCCGAACGGCAGGCCGTAGAGTTTGGCCTCCACGTTGACCGTGGTGCCGGCGGGGTAGTACTCGCGCGTGCGCCAGTGCGCCCGGGCACCGGCCGCCTCGTCGGGCAACCAGGCCCAGCTGCCCTCGACGGGCGGGTTGGTGGTGACGGTGAGCGCCTTTTCGACGGTGGCCTTGTCGCTGATCGGCGCGTCGAACTGGATGATGATCGGCGCGGCGATCCCGACGGTCTGCCCGTCGCCGAGCTGGAACGACCCGCCGATCTTCTTGGTGGGCGACACCGTGGTGAATTTGCCCGCCACCGGGACCGCCTTGCCGTCGTGCCCGACGGCGGAGCCGCTCCAGATGTAGGTCTGGTCGTAGCCCAGCGGCTCGGAGGTCGTGTAGACGGTGCGGTCTTGATTGAAGGTGCCCGCGACGGCCTTGCCCGACGAGTTCGACAGGGTGACGTGCTGGAACCAGCCGTCGCTGACCTCGACGCTGACCGGAACGATCGGCACCACGTTGTCGGTCGCATTGGCGGGCTGGTACTTGAGCTGCGCTGCCGGCTGCTCTTTCTTCTCGGCCTGCTTCGCGGTTGTGCCGCCACACGCGGCCAACACGTTGGGGGCGAGCACACCCAGTCCCAGGGTCGCCAAAGCCGCACGCCGATTGAACGGTCGTGGGGCGGCGGACGGGGTCACGGAAAACAAAGATACCGGGGAAAAACGACCAGCCCGGTCACCACAAATCGGGGCTGGGCCCGCGTCGACGAATTTTGCGGCTACAGCCTGCAGCCGAGCAGCACGGGTTCGGGGACCAGTGTGATGGCAAACACATCCCGCACTCCGTCGCGGACGGCGCGGGCCAACCTGATCACGTCATCGGAACCGGCGGCGCCACGGTTGGTCAGCGCCAGCGCGTGCTTGGTGGACAGCCGGCAGGGCGCTTCGAGGCCGTCCCGATCCGGCTGCGGATAGCCCTTGCCGAAGCCGGCCCGCTCCACCAGCCAGCCGGCGGCCAGCTTGACGCCGCCGGCCGCGGGGTAGTTCGGGACCGGACCGTCGACTGTCGCGGCCAGCCGTTCGTAGACGGCCGGGGCGACCACCGGGTTGGTGAAGAACGATCCCACGCTCCAGGTGTCGTGGTCGGCCGGGTCGAGCACCATGCCCTTGCGCGCCCGTAAGGCGAGCACGGCTTCACGGACGGCTTGCGGGTCGGCGCGCTCGCCGCCGGCCACGTCCAGCGCGGCGGCCAGCTCGCCGTAGCGCAGCGGCGCGCTGCGCCCGGATGCGTCCAGCGCGAACTCCACTTCCAGTACGACAGAAGGGGTTTCGAGCCCGTCGCCGCCACGTTTGAACACACTGGTGCGGTAGCCGAACCCCAGCTCGCTGCCCGGCACCCAGTGCACCTCACCGCTCCCGCGATCGAGCACCCGGACCCGGGTGATCGTGTCGGAGACTTCGGCCCCGTACGCACCGACGTTCTGCACCGGGGTGGCCCCGGCCGAACCGGGGATGCCGGACAGGCATTCCAGCCCGCCGAGGCCGTGCTCGATGGCCGTGACCACGACGTCGTCCCACACCGCGCCCGCCTGGGCGCGCACCAGGTTGCCCTCGACGGTGATGCCGTCGTTGGCCAGCCGCACCGCGGTCAGGTCGGTCAGCCCGTCGGAGATCACCAGATTGGAACCGCCGGAGAACACCAGCACCGAGTCGCGTTGCCCGCCAGCCGTTTCGGCGTCCAGTCGCCGCAACGTGGCTATCACCTGTTCGCTGGTGGCACAGGTGATCAATCGGCGCGCGGTCGGCCCGACCCGCAGCGTCGTCAGCGGCGCCAGTGGCGCCGCGTCGCGCACCGGCGCACCGGCGAACTCCGAACCGGCTCCGCTGGCTTTCATGGCCCGTAACGGTAGCCTGACCTGCTATGCCGCGTTCATTCGACTTGTCGGCCGACTACGACGGCAGCGTTGACGAGGTGCACCGCGCCTTCACCGATGAAAACTATTGGCGGGCCAGGCTGGCCGGGTCCGGCGTCGACGTCGCGACACTGGAATCGATGCGGGTCGGCGACGAGGACACCGTCGAGGTCGTCACGCTGCAGGTGATCCGCACCGACAAGCTGCCGGGGATGGTTACGCAGCTGCACAGCGGTGACCTGCGCATCCGCCGCGAGGAGGCGTGGGGGCCGGTCACCGGCGGCGCCGCGACGGCGAAGGTCGTGGGTTCCATCGTGGATGCGCCGGTGAACCTGGCCGGCACCGCCGTCCTGGAGCCCATCGAAAAGTCCGGCGGCAGCCGGCTGACGTTTCGGGCCACGGTCCACGTGCGCGTCCCGATCATCGGCGGCAAGTTGGAGAACATCATCGGCACCCGGCTGGCCGAGCTGGTCGCCGCGGAGCAACGCTTCACCACGGAGTGGATCGCCAATACGGCGTGAGGCCCTCGCACGCCGCGCGGCGGGCGCGCGTGGGCGGCGGGCCTAAGCTGGCGCTCATGCGAATCGCCCTGGCGCAGATCCTCAGCGGCACCGACCCCGCGGCGAACTTGCAGCTGGTGGCCGAATACAGCCGCCAGGCCGGCGAGGAGGGCGCGCAGCTGGTGGTGTTCCCGGAGGCGACCATGTGCCGGTTCGGCGTGCCGCTGGGCCCGGTCGCTGAGCCGGTCGACGGGCCGTGGGCCGACGGGGTGCGCCGCATCGCGGCCGATTCCCACATCACCGTCGTCGCCGGGATGTTCACCCCGTCGGGTGACGGGCGGGTGAAGAACACACTGATCGCGGCCGGCCCCCACGATTGCGCCCACTACGACAAGATCCACCTGTACGACGCGTTCGGGTTCACCGAATCACGCACGGTCGCACCGGGACACGATCCGGTGGTGATCACGGTGGACGACGTCCGGGTGGGGCTGACCGTCTGCTATGACGTTCGTTTTCCGGCGCTCTACACCGAATTGGCCCGCCGCGGCGCCGAGGTGATCGCGGTGTGCGCGTCCTGGGGTGCGGGTCCCGGCAAACTCGACCAGTGGACGCTGTTGGCTCGCGCCCGCGCACTCGATTCGACGAGCTACGTGGCGGCGGCGGGGCAGGCCGATCCCGGCGACACTGACCGATCCGGGTCGGGGGCACCGACCGGCGTCGGGGGGAGCATGCTCGTGTCGCCGCTGGGCGATGTGGTCGCGTCGGCCGGCTCTGATCCGCAGCTACTGGTTGCCGACATCGACGTCGGAAGGGTGGCCGAGGCCCGCGAGAGTATCGCGGTCCTTCGCAACCGCTCTGACTTTACTCAGGTTGATAGGGCAGAATCGGTCGGGTGACGAACCCACAAGGACCACCGAACCAGGACCCGTCGAAGTGGGCCCGTCCCCCCCAACAGGGGCCTTTCGGCCAGCCCCCCACGGAGCGGCCGACCGAGCGGATCAGCACCGGCGGCCCGGGTCACGTACCGCCGCCGCCGCCGACCCACGGTCCCCCGCCCGGGCGGACGGAGCGATTCGGCACGCCGCAGCCGAACATGCAGCAGGCCGGCCACCCGCCGCCACCCACCCCGCCCGCCGGCCCGACGGAGCGGCTGACCACTCCGCCCGGCGACGAGGCGGCGCCGGGGAAGAAGAAGCGCCGCTTCGGTCGTGACCCGGTTTCCATCCTGCTGATCTTCGTCATCGTGTTCGCGTTGATCATCGCCGCCCTCATCGGGGCCGAGCTGTACGTGCGCCACACCGCGAACAACAAGGTTGCCCAGGCGGTCGCGTGCGAGGTCAAGGACCAGGCCACCGCGTCCTTCGGGGTGACGCCCCTGATGCTGTGGCAAGTGGCGACCAAGCACTACACCAACATCTCGGTGCAGACGGCCGGCAACAACCTGCGCGACGCCAAGGGCATGAAGCTCTCGATCAACATCAACGACGTCCGGCTGAAGGACAACGGCAACTCGAAGGGCACCATCGGCTCGCTGGACGCCACCATCACCTGGACCAGTGACGGCATCAAGCAGTCGGTGCAGGATGCGGTCCCGGTTCTCGGTCCGTTCGTCACCAACACCGTCACCACCCATCCCGCCGACGGCACCATCGAGTTGAAGGGCATGTTGGACAACATCACGGCCAAGCCGGTCGTGTCGGGCAACGGGTTGCAGCTGCAGATCGTCAATTTCAACGCGCTCGGTTTCACCATGCCCAAGGAGTCGGTGCAGTCGACGCTGGACGAGTTCACGTCCAACCAGACGAAGAACTACCCGCTGGGTATTCACGCCGACAGCGTGCAGGTCACCGACACGGGTGTGACGAGCCACTTCTCGACCAGGAACGCCAGCATCCCGAACGGCAACGACAACGACCCCTGCTTCGCCAACCTCTGACGGCGAACGGGTAGTTCGTCGGCTCAAGCGAGGCCGTCGAGCACGCCCCGGGTGCCAGACAGCCCGAGGCGGGTGGCACCGGCATCCAGCATCGCCAGCGCATCCGCGGCCGTGCGGATGCCGCCGCTCGCCTTCACCCCCAGACGGCCGCCGACCGCCTCGGCCATCAGGGCCACCGCGCGCACGGATGCGCCACCGGCCGGATGAAATCCCGTCGACGTCTTCACGAAGTCGGCACCGGCGGATTCGGCGGCGCAACACACCTTTGTCAGCGTGGGCTCGTCGGCCAGCGCCAGCAGCGCCGCCGACTCCACGATCACCTTGAGCACGGTGCCGCCGATCGCGTTGCGCACGGCATGGACGTCTGACTGCACCGCGTCAAGGTCGCCGGCCAGCGCCGCCCCGACATCGATGACCATGTCGATCTCGCAGGCACCGGACTCGACCGCAAGGGCCGCTTCGTGCGCCTTCACCGCCGGGAGGTGCTTGCCGGAGGGAAAGCCCGCCACGCTGGCCACCCGCACGCCGGTGCCGGCTCGCACCGCGACCGGAACCATCGAGGGCGAGACGCACACTGCGTAGACGCCCAGTTCGGCCGCTTCGTCGACCAGGGCCGCCACGTCGGCGCTGGTCGCCTCCGGCTTGAGCAGGGTGTGGTCGACGAGCGCCGCCAACTGCGCTCGGCTCGGTTGGGTTGCCATTAGAAGGATTCTTCCGGACCGCCGGGATTGCAGCCGGAGGCGACCATTTCGGTGTCGTCGACGACCGGTCGCCACGGCTCCAGGTTCCAGCTGAGTTTGCCGGGCTGGGCGAGTTCGGCGAACTGCCAGTGGCAGATGAACTGCGCGCGCATGCCGGCGGTGTCGGCGTCGGGGGACAAGGCGAGCACCTCGGCCCAGGCCTCGTCGGCCGGCGCCGTGGTATCGGGGATCCTCGAGGCGGTTCGGCCGGCCGGCGACGGAAATACCCGCAGGCTGGGCCTGCCCTGCCAGTGCGCCCATCGGGTGTGGTCGATGTAGGGCGGGGCGGGCGGGTTCGCCGCGTCGCTGCCCGGGTCGGGCGCGGCAACGGCGTGCGGTATCGGACAGGACAAGGCGACGAGCACCGCGACCGGCGCCGTCAGCAGGATCTTCATTCCGCTAGCGCGACTTACCCTGAATCTCAAGCAGTTTGGGCCGAACATCGACCAGATACACACCGGCGGCACAGGCCGCGATCGCCATACCCAGCACGCCGAAGACGAATCCCAGGATGGACGTCAGGGCGACGGCCCCGCCGAGGATCAGCAACCACACCGGCTTGGTCAGCTTCTCGGCGGCGGTGTAGGCGTCAGGTCGTTGTAGCGCGGCATGCACGAACGCATAGATCGCCGTCACTAAAACGGCGATCTGCAAGATCAACATGACCGTTCCCACGAGGTGGTTCACGCCTTAAGGGTATGCGGGCACCCGCCAAAACGTCGACTCCGAGTCACCCGAAGGCGACTCGGAGCCGAACGCTGTGGGACTGACTTGCTACTTCTGGGTGACCTTCTTAGCCGGGGCCTTCTTGGCCGGGGCCTTCTTGGCCGGGGCCTTCTTGGCCGGGGCCTTCTTGGCGACGGCCTTCTGGGCCTTCTTGGTGGTCGCCTCGGTCTTGCCCGGCAGCTCGATGCCAACCAGCTTGGCGGCGCGCTCGCCGACCGCGCGGGTCTGCGAAGCGACGGTGCCGAGAGCCTCCTGCGTCAGCTCGACGGCCTGGTCGACGTAGCCCTCGGCGCGTGCGGACGCGTCCTCGAACGCGGTCTGGTTGCGCAGCCGCTGCAGGGCCGCCTCGCCGCGCTCCACCAGCTCGTTGTACCGGCTGGTCGCCGCCTCCAGGTAGCCCTCGGCGGCCTTGCGCAGCTCATCGGTGGTGAACTTGTCGCGCAGCTCGGTGAACTGCTCGGGCAGGTCCTCCTGGAGCTTGGTCAGGCGGGCGCGACGCTCCCCGACCCGGGTGCGGGTCTCGGCGCGGGTCTCTTCGGCACGCTCACGCAGGCCGGCGATCAGGTCGTTGACGGTGGCCAGGGCCAGGTCGGCCGCGCCCAGCGCCGCGAGCAGCGGGGCCCGCAGGTCTTCGATGTTCGTGTTTTCCGCCATGGTCGTTCCTTTCATTGTGTTTTCGCTATTTGGCGTTATTCGGTGTTATTGGCTGTCTGGTCGAGAAGTTAGGTGCAAACGTCTCCTTCGCAACTGGGGCCGCCAGTGCCGGGATGGTTCGTCCAGCGATCCGCTGGAACCGGGAGATCCTCCCTTTGGGTAACCACGACGGCCGGTCGTCTATACATCACCAACTCGCGACCGCGATGCGACAAGCCCGCCTCTGGCGCAGACTCCCAGGCCAGATGGTTACGGCGCCGGGTGAAGCGGACTGATCACTCGCTGTCGGACTCGGTCGGACACTCCTCTTGGATCGATTCGTTTTGCTGCGTGAACGATGAATAGATGTCGAGCAGGATTTGCTTTTGCCGCTCGGTGATCGCAGTGTCAGTGACGATCGCGTCCCGCACCTGACTTTTGTCACTTGGTTCGAGAATCCCGGCGCGCACATAGAGAACCTCGGCGGAGACCCTAAGGGCCTTCGCGATCTGGTTCAAGACGTCGGCGGAGGGCTTACGCAACCCGCGCTCCACCTGGCTTAAATATGGATTGCTGACCCCGGATTTTTCGGCGAGTTGACGCACCGACACCTGCGCGAGTTCGCGCTGGCTACGGATGAAACTACCGATGTCAGAGGCCATATCGGAGGCAGCGTTGGACACCTTCGCGGAGAGCTTCTCCTCGGGCGTCATGGCGTGCTCCTGGTCGGCTGGCTGATCTTTGACGCGCTCAGACTACTACAAGTGCTTGCTATTGCAAGCACTTGTTAGCACTACTAGAAATTAGCTAGATCAACAACTGCGCCACGGCGTAGATCACCAAGCCCGCCAGTGAACCGACCACAGTTCCGTTGATCCGGATAAATTGCAGGTCACGGCCCACGTGCAGTTCGATGCGCCGGCTGGCCTCCTCGGCGTCCCAACGCTCGATCGTGTCGGTGATGATCGCTGTGATCTCCACCCCATATTGCGAAACCAGGTGCTGAGCCGCCCGGACCAACCAGTTGTCGACCTTGTCCCGCAGGTCGGCGTCGTCGCGCAGCGACTCCCCGATGCGGACCACGGCGTCGGCGATCCGGGTCCGAAGCGCGCTGGACGGATCGTCCACCCCCTCGAGCACCAGCCGCTTCAGTGTCTTCCATGCCGTCGCCGCGGCGTTCGCGATCTCGTCGCGCGCCATCAGCTGCTCCTTGATGGCGTCGGCCCGCGCGATCGTGTCCGGGTCGTGTTGCAGGTCCTCGGCGAAGTCGAACAGGAAGCGGGTGGCCGACCGGCGCAGTTCGTGGTCCGGATTGCGGCGCACCTTGTCGGTGAAGTCCATCAATTCGCGATGGATGCGGTCGCCGACCAAGTGGTCGACGAACCGAGGCGACCAGGTCGGCGAGTCACGCTCGACCACCCGTTGAATGACCTCGCCGGCCTTCAGCGACCACTGAAAGGCCCGGTCGGCCAGCAACTGGATCAGCGCCTCCTGCCGGTGCTCGGCCAGCAGGGTGGCCAGCACTCGTCCCACTGGTGGACCCCACTGTGGTTCGGCGATCCGGCGCACGATCATCCGGTCGATCACCTGCTGCACGTCCTCGTCGCGCAGGAGTTCCACCAGCACCCGCAGCACCGTGGCCGTCTCGCTGGCCACCCGCTCGGCGTGCGCGGCCTCCGACAGCCATTTGCCGAGCCTGCCGGACACCTGGGCGTCGCGCAGCTTGGTTTCGACGACCTCCGGCGACAGGAAGTTTTCCCGGACGAACGTGCCCAGGCCCTCGCCGAGCTGGTCTTTCTTACGTTTGATGATCGCGGTGTGTGGGATGGGAATGCCCAGGGGGTGTCGGAACAGCGCGGTCACGGCGAACCAGTCCGCCAGGGCGCCCACCATGCCGGCCTCGGCGGCGGCGCCGACATACCCCACCCAGGCCCCCAAACTGACGTGCGCCTGGGCCCATCGACAGGCGAGGAACACGGCGGTGGCACCGATCAGAAAGCTCAGTGCCACCATTTTCATTCGGCGCAACGCCACCCGGCGCTGGGCGTCGGCTTCGGGGTCGGCGCCGGCGAACGACTCGGCGAACGATGCGCGAAGGGGGCGGGCCGCCGTCGACGGCATCGACGAATCGGGCCTCGCCACCGGCGGGCCCGAAGCTTCGCCTCTCACCGAGGCTCGATGTGCCACCACTCCATCATCTATCTTTCCCACCGATTGGTGTGACGACACTGTTCGCGACGTCTCATCGCGCCCGGCCGTGCCAAGAAACCGACCCTGTCACGCCGTAAGATCAGGGGCGTCTAGCGAATGGGAATTTGGCGACTGTGGCAGAGCACATCACAGCTGTGAGCGTCAAGATGGATGGGCGCAAGCGGCGCTGGCACCAACACAAAGTGGATCGCCGTAACGAGTTGGTCGACGGCACGATCGACGCGATTCGCCGATTGGGCGGCGCGCTGAGCATGGATGAGATCGCCGCCGAGATCGGGGTCTCCAAAACGGTGCTGTACCGCTATTTCGTCGACAAGAACGACCTGACGACGGCGGTGATGATGCGGTTCACCCAAACCACCCTGATTCCCAACATGGCTGGGGCGCTGACGTCTGGCCTCGACGGCTTCGACCTGACTCGCGAGGTCATCCGCGTGTACGTCGAGACCGTAGCGAACGAGCCCGAGCCGTACCGGTTCGTGATGTCCAACAGCTCGGCCAGCAAGAGCAAGGTCATTGCCGACTCCGAGCGCATCATCGCGCGCATGCTCGCGGTTCTGATGCGCCGCCGCATGCAACACGCCGGGATGGACACCGGTGGCGTGGAACCATGGGCGTATTTGATCGTGGGCGGAGTGCAGCTGGCCACCCACTCGTGGATGTCGTACCCGCGAATGAGTCGCGACGAGCTGATCGACTACCTGACCATGCTGAGCTGGAACGCGCTCAAGGGCATCGTCGAGGTCGGCGGATCGCTCGAGAAATTTCGCGGCGAGCCCCATCCGTCACCGATCGTGCCGCCCCGAGAGGGCGAGTTCGGGCCCTGAGAAGTCGCCTCGGTACGCGCCGCGATTGCGCGAATCGCACCCGCCCGGTGTGAAGCTGGGCACGCGACTGGGAGGGCGACTCGGCCCGTCGCAGGGACTAGCATGCAGGGGGGTATTGGGGGATTTAGCGGGGTCCCGTTCGGCCGTCTACCCCGGCCCCCCGCGTATAGGAAGGCTCGTATCAACATGTCTGTGCAGCTCACACCGCATTTCGGCAACGTGCAAGCTCATTATGACTTGTCCGACGACTTCTTCCGGTTGTTCCTGGACCCTACACAGACTTACAGCTGCGCGTACTTCGAGCGCGACGACATGACGCTCGAGGAGGCGCAGATCGCGAAGATCGATCTCGCGCTCGGAAAGCTCAAGCTCGAGCCTGGGATGACGCTGCTGGACATCGGCTGCGGCTGGGGCGCCACCCTGCGGCGAGCCATCGAGAAATACGACGTCAACGTTGTCGGCCTGACCCTGTCGGAGAACCAGGCCGAGCACGTGCAGAAGTCCTTCGATGAGATGGACACCCCCCGCACCAGGCGGGTGCTGCTGGAGGGCTGGGAGAAGTTCCACGAGCCGGTGGACCGCATCGTGTCGATCGGCGCCTTCGAGCACTTCGGCCGTCAGCGCTACGGGCGCTTCTTCAAGATGGCCTACGAAGCGCTGCCGCCCGGCGGAGTGATGTTGCTGCACACCATCGTTCGGCCCTCGTTCAAGGAGGCCCGGGCCAAAGGCATGAAACTGACCCACGAGATCGTCCAGTTCTCGCAATTCATCCTGGCCGAAATCTTCCCCGGCGGCTGGCTGCCGACCCCGCAGACCGTCGGTGAGTACGGGGTCACGGTGGGCTTCGACCTGACCCGGGTTCAGTCGCTGCAGCTGCACTACGCCCGGACATTGGATCTGTGGGCCGAGGCACTCGAGGCGAATCGGGAGCAGGCTCTGGCGATCCAGTCCCAAGAGGTCTACGACCGATACATGAAGTACCTCACCGGCTGCGCGGAGCTATTCCGGGAGGGCTACACCGACGTCAATCAGTTCACGTTGGAGAAGTAATCGGCGCGCCAAAAGCACTTCAGCCCCCACGGATCACCGTGGGGGCTGAATTGATTTGCGCTACTTGACCATCGTGAATTGGCCCACGTTGCTGACGCCCCTGCGGAAGAAATTCTCGCACCCCGTCAGATAGTGCATATAGCGGTCGTAAACCTCTTGGGACTGGATGGCGATCGCCCGGTCCTTGTTGGCTTCCAGGTTGGCCGCCCAAATGTTGAGGGTCCGCTCGTAGTGCTTCTGCAGCAGCTGGACCCGCTCGATCGAGAAGCCCGCCGCCTCACCGAATTTGAAAATGTCTTCCTGTGCAGGCAGCTGACCGCCCGGAAAAATTTCCTGGCCGATGAATCGCATGAACCGTAAATCGCTCATCGTGATCGAGACGCCACGTTCGTGCTGCTGTTGCTGCGAGTAGGCCAGAATCGTGTGCAAAAGCATCCGGCCGTCATCGGGAAGGATGTCGTAGGCGCGTTCAAAAAACGCGGGATAGCGTTCCATTTTGAATGCCTCGAAGGCGCCGATGGACACAATCCGGTCGACCTTGTTCTCGAACTCTTCCCAGCCCTGCAGGCGCACCTCGATATTGCGGTCCGTCGGCAGCCCGGCCAGCTTGTTCCTGCTGTACTCAAACTGGTTGCGGCTCAGCGTGATCCCTATGACGTTGACGTCATACTTCTCGACAGCCCGCTTCAATGCACCGCCCCAACCGCAGCCGATGTCCAGCAGCGTCATGCCGGGCTCGAGGTTCAGCTTCCCCAACGCCAGGTCGAACTTCGCGATCTGCGCTTCTTCAAGCGTCATGTCGTCGCGCTCGAAATAGGCGCACGTGTAACCCATGGTGGCGTCCAGGAATAACGCGAAGAATTCGTCCGAGACGTCGTAGATGGACTGCGACTCCTCGTAATAGGGTTCCAGTCCAGTCATGCCCGGTGCACACCTCTCGTCGGTTGGATCGCGTGGATACTATCCAACAACCGAATTCGATGCCAATGACGCCACGGGCCGCGAGCCTTTAGTAGGTATAGAAGCCCTGGCCCGTCTTCTTGCCGAGCCGGCCGGCCTCCACCATGCGCAACAACAGCGGTGGCGGGCCGTAGTGCGGTTCCTTGAACTCCTCGAACATCTTGTCCGCGATCAGCTTGAGGGTGTCCAAACCGACGAGGTCGGACAGCCGCAGCGGACCCATCGGGTGCGACAGCCCCGCCACTACGGCCTTGTCGACGTCTTCGACGGTGGCAAAACCGGCTTCCACCATGCGGATGGCCGAGAGCAGGTAGGGCACCAGCAACGCGTTCACCACGAAACCGGACCGGTCGGAGCAGCGCACGACCTGCTTGCCCAGGACCGCGCTCGCGAATTCCTCGGTGCGCGCGACGGCGGCGTCGTCGGTGACCAGCGTGCTGACCAACTCGACCAGGGGCAGCACCGGCACCGGGTTGAAGAAGTGCAGACCCAGCACGCGTTGGGGGTTCTTGGTGGCCGCCGCGATCTTCATGATCGGGATGCTGGAGGTGTTGGACGCCAGAACCGCGTCTGGGTCGGTGATGACCCGGTCGAGCTCGGCGAAGACCTGCGCCTTGACGGCGTCGTCCTCGACGATCGCCTCGATGACCAGTTGGCGGTCGGCGAGCTCCTTCAGATCGGTGGTGAAGGTGAGCTTGCTCAGGGCCCGGTCACGTTCCCGCTCGGTCACCTTGCCGGCACTGACGCCGCGCTCCAGCGACTTCACGATGCGGTTGCGGCCGGCCGTGATGAGGGCTTCGGTGGTCTCGAACACGGTCACGTCGACACCGGCACGGACCGAGACCTCGGCGATGCCGGACCCCATCTGGCCGGCCCCGACCACCCCTACGCGCTGAATCGTTGCGTCACTCACTGATTTCTCTTTCGGTGTCGTATCGTGTTGCACCGCAATAGGCCCCGCCCAGGTTAGCTGGGCGGGGCCTACGCTACTTCATCTCATTTCAGGCGGCTTGCGCCGCGGACTCACGCCCCAGTGGGCTCAAGCCCTCCGTTTCACTTCGTCCTCGCGGCCAAAGCCCGCTCGGCCTCAGTGACTCACGCCCTTGGTTTCACCTCGTCCTCGCGGGCCAAAGCCCGCTCGGCCTCAGTGACTCACGCCCTTGGTTTCACGTCGTCCTCGCGGGCCAAAGCCCGCTCGGCCTCAGTGAAACTGGCCCTCTTCGGTGGAACCGGTCAGCGCGGTGGTCGACGAGGTCGGGTCCACCGTGGTGGCGATGCGGTCGAAGTAACCGGCGCCCACCTCACGCTGGTGCTTGGTGGCGGTGTAGCCGCGCTCCTCGGCGGCGAACTCGCGCTCCTGCAGCTCGACGTAAGCGCTCATCTGGTTGCGGGCGTAGCCGTAGGCCAGATCGAACATCGAGTAGTTCAGGGCGTGGAAGCCGGCCAGCGTGATGAACTGGAACTTGAATCCCATTGCCGCGAGCTCCTTTTGGAACTTCGCGATGGTGGAGTCGTCCAGGTGCTTGCGCCAGTTGAACGACGGCGAGCAGTTGTAGGCCAGCATCTGGTCGGGGAACTCGGACTTGACGCCCTCGGCGAACTTGGCGGCGAGCTCGAGGTCGGGGGTTCCGGTCTCCATCCAGATCAGGTCGGAGAACGGCGCGTAGGCCTTGGCCCGGGCGATGCAGGGCTCCAAGCCATTGCGGACTCGGTAGAAGCCTTCCTTGGTGCGCTCACCGGTGATGAACGGCTGGTCGCGCTCGTCGACGTCGGAGGTGATCAGCGTGGCGGCCTCGGCGTCGGTCCGGGCGATGACGACGGTCGGCACGTCGCACACGTCGGCAGCCAGGCGGGCCGAGGTCAGGGTCCGGATGTGCTGCTGGGTTGGGATCAGCACCTTGCCGCCCAGGTGGCCACACTTCTTCTCCGAGGCCAGCTGGTCCTCCCAGTGCGACCCCGCCACACCGGCGGCGATCATGGCCTTTTGCAGCTCGTAGACGTTGAGCGCGCCACCGAAGCCGGCCTCACCGTCGGCGACGATCGGTGCCAGCCAGTTCTCGACCGAGGTGTCACCCTCGACCGCGGCGATCTCGTCGGCGCGCAGCAGCGCGTTGTTGATCCGGCGCACCACCTGCGGCACCGAGTTGGCCGGGTACAGGCTCTGGTCGGGGTAGGTGTGGCCGGACAGGTTGGCGTCGCCGGCGACCTGCCAGCCCGACAGGTAGATGGCCTTCAGGCCGGCACGCACCTGCTGCACGGCCATGTTGCCGGTCAGGGCGCCCAGGGCGTTGATGTACTCCAGGTCGTGCAGCTGCTCCCACAGCACCTCAGCGCCGCGGCGGGCCAGGGTGGCCTCCTCGACCACGGAGCCCTGCAAGGCGACGACGTCCTTGGCGGTGTAGGTCCGGGTGACATCCTTCCAACGCGGGTTGGTGTCCCAGTCCTTCTGAATCTGTTCGGCGCTCTTGGGGGTGCCAACGACAGACATTGGGCATGCTCCTTCACGATCTTCACTACTGAGTGCTGGACGCCTCACCGGCGGTAGCTAGCGGCTCAACTTCGCTGGTGTGCTAACTCGAAGATGGCACAGCTCAAGGGGGCCGGTCTACCCGTTTCAGTTGCCAATTTAAGCAACGGGAAGGCCGAAGTTTGCGAAGTTTGCTAACCTGCTAACTAACTTAACCGTTTCAGAAGCTACCCGTCAGTAACCCTATCGCCGCAGGTCAGCGGGCGATTTAACCGGACGCTTGTCCTGTTACCGAGCAAAGATCGAAGCGACGGCCTTCGTCTCATCGCCGACCGCATATGTGAGCGTTGTAACAGTGCGATCCGCCAGCTCGGCACCGAATTGTTCGGTCGATCCGGCGGGATGGACGTGCGAGATGATCTCCAACTTGTCGCCCAACGCCACCGGCGCCTCGTGTTCGATGGTGACGCGCAGCGGCGTGCGCAGGATCTCCGGATGCGACGCCAGGTAGTCCTCGATCACGCTCCAGTACACGGAGTTGTTCATGTGGTCGAACAAATCGATATCGGTCACCCGGACCGGAAACTCGTGGATCTCCGCGGCGTCGTCGCGGCTGCCCGGCTTGAGGTAGGACTTCCACCGCAACCGGTCGACGGACGTCGTCTTGTGCAGGCCCGCCAAGAAGTCGTCGGCGATGCGCGAGGGCATCTGGGTTTCCCGGTTGATGCTGATCCAGAACGCCTCGGACTCGATCAGCCCGCCCTTGCGGCCATCGATCCGAACCCGCATCTCACACCACCGGTTCGAGGTACCCGAGCACCATCTGCGCATGCGCAGCATGTCGTTGAACTCGATCGGGCGAACCAGGTCAACCATGGTGCGCCGGACGATCCACAGCGGGTGGGTCTCCTCGAAACCCATCTCCCGCAACTGGTCCTGGCCGATGTCCTGGATGTGGCGCGCCGCAGCGTCCAACCGCAGCCGTCCCGTGCGGTCGATATCCCCCACCCGCAACGGCCACTGGCGATCGAAAACGTCAGGGTGACCGTCGGGCACCGGCATCATTTGTTTATCCAGGCTCACGCCGCCGCTCCCCGTTCCTCCTCGTGGTGGCCCCCGGCTAAGCCGAAGGACTGGTCGAATCATGCCAACGAGGTGCACCGAATACTAATCCCGACGGGACCGTACCCGATGCCAAGTCTGCGAATTGGATCTTCGCATCGGCCGGTAACCTTCCAGATGTGTCCAAGACATTCGTCGGCTCGCGCGTTCGCCAACTGCGCAACGAACGCGGGTTTTCCCAGGCCGCGCTGGCTCAGACGCTGGAAATCTCGCCGAGCTACCTCAACCAGATCGAACACGACGTTCGCCCGCTGACGGTGGCCGTGCTGCTGCGCATCACCGAGGTCTTCGGGGTGGACGCGACCTTCTTCTCCTCGCAGGACGACACCCGGTTGATGGCCGAGTTGCGCGAGGTCACCATGGACCGGGATCTGGACATCGACGCCGACCCGACCGAGGTCGCCGAGATCGTCAGCGCGCACCCCGCGTTGGCGCGCGCCGTGGTCAATCTGCACCGGCGCTACCGAATCACCACGGCGCAGCTTGCGGCCGCCACCGAGGAGCGGTTCTCCGACGGCAGTGGCAGCGGGTCGATCACCATGCCGCACGAGGAAGTGCGCGACTACTTCTACCAACGCCAGAACTACCTGCACGAGCTGGACACCGCGGCGGAGGACCTGACCACCAAGATGCGGCTGCATCACGGCGATTTGGCGCGTGAGCTGACCCGCCGGCTCACCGAGGTGCACGGGGTGCACATCAACCGCCGCATCGACCTGGGCGACACCGTGCTGCACCGCTTCGACCCCAAGACCAAAACGCTGGAATTCAGCAACCATTTGTCCGTGGGCCAGCAGGTTTTCAAGATGGCCGCCGAGTTGGCCTATCTCGAGTTCGGCGATCTCATCGACACTCTGGTCGAGGAAGGCAAGTTCACCAGCGACGAGTCACACACACTCGCGCGGCTGGGGTTGGCGAACTATTTCGCCGCGGCCACCGTGCTCCCCTACCGCCAATTTCACGACGTCGCCGAGAATTTCCGCTACGACGTCGAGCGGCTGTCGTCGTTCTATTCGATCAGCTACGAGACCATCGCGCACCGGCTTTCGACGTTGCAGCGCCCGTCGATGCGCGGGGTGCCGTTCTCCTTCGTCCGGGTCGATCGGGCCGGGAACATGTCAAAGCGGCAGTCCGCCACCGGTTTTCACTTCTCCTCCAGTGGAGGCACCTGCCCGTTGTGGAACGTCTACGAGACGTTCGCCAATCCGGGCAAGATCCTGGTGCAGATAGCGCAGATGCCCGATGGCCGCAACTACATGTGGGTGGCCCGCACCGTGGAACGTCGCGCTGCCCGGTATGGTCAGCCGGGTAAGACCTTCGCGATCGGGCTGGGCTGCGAGCTTCGCCACGCTCACCGGCTCGTCTACTCGGAGGGACTCGACGTCTCGGGGGAACCAGGAACAGTGGCCACACCGATCGGCGCGGGCTGCCGGGTCTGCGAACGCGACAACTGCCCGCAGCGCGCCTTCCCGGCGCTCGGGCGGGCACTCGACCTCGACGAGCACCGCAGCACGGTGTCTCCCTACCTGGTGACCCAGCCGTGACCGGCCTGCCGGACGGCCGCATTCCGCCGGGACGTTTTCGCGAACTGGGACCGATCAATTGGCTGTTCGCGAAGTTGTCCGCACGCGTGGTCAGGGCGCCGGAGATGCATCTGTTCACCACGCTCGGCCAGCGCCAGTTGCTCTATTGGACCTGGCTGTTCTATGGCGCCCGGCTGCTGCGGGGAAGGCTGCCGACAATCGACACCGAGTTGGTGATCCTGCGCGTCGGGCACCTGCGCTCGTGTGAATACGAACTGCAACACCACCGTCGGATCGCGCGCAAAGCGGGTCTGGACGCGGATCTGCAGGCCGCGATATTTGCGTGGCCGGACATCACAGAAGGCACGTCCAATCGCCTCAGCAAGCGGCAACAGACGCTGCTGGCGGCGACGGACGAATTCGTCACGGACCGGACCATCACCGATGCCACCTGGCGGCAGCTGGCTACTCACCTGGATCGGCGGCAGTTGATCGAATTCTGTTTACTGGCAAGCCAATACGACGGGCTGGCCGCGACCATCTCAGCGCTCGGCATCCCGCTGGACCATCCCAACCAGCTATAGGTAGACGTCGGCGAGGATGGCCAGCGTCAGTATCACGGGAAGTACCGGCAGCGCGAAGGCGAACGCCGCCCAAGTCTGCCGGTCGCGCCGGCGCTGCCGCAGGCCCCACACCGCGGCGCAGATCCCCAGCACCACCGAGGCCAGCAGCACCAGCGGTCCCCACTGGCCGGCCGTCGCGTTGTCGCCGCCCGAAATGGCCAGTAACCACAGGACATAACCGATCAACAGGCCGCCGACGGCCCCCGCGATGGCCTGAGGGGTGACGGTGCGCATGACTTTAGAAATTGATCATGTGCCCGGTCAGGCCGTGGAAGCATTCCTGCAGCGCCTCGGACATGGTCGGGTGGGTGTGCACGTTGCGGGCCAGCTCGGTCGCGGTGAGGTCCCACTTCTGGGCAAGCGTCAGCTCCGGAAGAAGTTCGGAGACGTCGTGCCCGACCAGGTGCCCGCCGAGCAACTCACCGTATTTGGCATCGGCAATCAGCTTGACGAAACCGCTGGGGTCGCCCACACCGTGGGCCTTGCCGTTCGCGGTGAACGGGAACTTCGCCACCACCACGTCGTGGCCCTCCTCGCGCGCCTGCTCCTCGGTGAGCCCGAAGCTGGCGACATTGGGCTGACAGAACGTCGCGCGCGGCAACATTCGATAATCACCGAGCGCCAAAGTCTCTGCGCCGGCGATGGTTTCGGCGGCCACCACGCCCTGGGCCTCGGCAACGTGGGCTAGCTGCAGCTTCCCGGTGACGTCGCCGATGGCGTAGATGTGCTCGATGTTGGTGCGCATGTAGTCGGTGATTCCGATGGCCTTGCGGTCGGTCAGCGCGACGCCGGCCGCCTCGAGGCCGAAGCCCTCGACGTTGGGCGCGAAACCGATGGCCTGCAACACCTTCCCGGCTTTGAGTTCCTGCGAGTTGCCGTCCTTGCTGACGACGACGGTCACCTCGGAGCCGTTGTCGGAGATGGACTCAACTTTTGTTGAGGTGAGGATTTTGATGCCCAGCTTCTTGAATTGCCTTTCGACCTCCTTGGAGACCTCGGCGTCCTCGTTGGGCAGGGCGCGCGGCAAGAACTCGACTACGGTCACGTCGACGCCGTAGTTCTTCAGCACATAGCCGAACTCCATGCCGATGGCGCCGCAACCGGCGATGATGATCGACTCCGGCAACTCCCGGGACAGGATCAGTTCCTCGTAGGTGACCACGTTGGCCGACAGCGACGTTCCGGGGACCAGGCGGGTGCTGCTCCCGGTGGCGATGATGGCGTTGTCGAAGGTGACGGTTTCGGTGCCACCCTCGTTCAGCTCGACCGAGATCGTGTTGGCGTCGGTAAAGCGGCCGTAGCCATGGATTTCGGTGATCTTGTTCTTCTTCATCAGGAAGTGCACGCCTGCGACGCGTCCCTCCGCCACCTTGCGGCTGCGGTCGAATGCGACACCGTAGTCGAAGGTCGCCTCACCGCCGATGCCGAACGTCTTGGCCTCTTTGGTGAAGATATGGGCGAGCTCGGCGTTGCGCAGCAGCGCCTTGGACGGGATGCATCCGACGTTCAGGCAGACGCCGCCCCAGTACTTCGGTTCGACGACCGCGGTGGACAGGCCCAGCTGTGCGGCGCGGATGGCTGCGACATATCCGCCGGGACCGGCCCCGAGGACGACGACGTCATAGTGAGAAGGCACGAGCCCACCCTAGTTGGCCACGACCTCCGGCGGCCGCTCGGGCGAGGCCTCAATACGGGATGAGCCCGACGAGGCAGTGCCCCACCCGCTCGCAGTGGTAATAGCCGTACAGGGGGGCCGCGGCCACCAGCGCGGCGAACGGCCCGGACATCATCGCCACCGAAAGCGCCGAGATCAGCGGCCTGCCCTGGGTCATCGCGAGCATTACACCGCCGACGATGCACACCACCACGTAGACCAGGACCACGAACAGCGCGGGCGTCTTGTCGACCGAGTGGTACCACCAATAGAACAGCCCCAGCCCGATCACTGCCGCCGCGGCCCACACCCCGAGCAGCACCAGGGCCAATTTCCACCATTTGAGGTAGAGGTACCGGCCGGGCACGTTGATCGGTTGCACCGGGCCGACGGGCTCTGCCGGCTCCGGCTCGCCGGCGTCCGACGTCGGCGCCGCGGCCACGTCTTCCGTGGTCTCCCCCGCGGGCTCTTGCTCGCTTGCGGCCGGCTGTGCACCGGTGTCGTCGTCGAAATCGGGAACCCACGATTGGGTGCCGGTGTGTTCGGCGTCGCCTTCGTCGTCCGAGAAGTCCGGCACGAACGCCTGCGTGCCGGGGCTCGAGGCGTCCTTGTCGTCGTCAGCCACCGGCGGTCACCCGCAACGCGACGAGGACGCCGAACCAGCCCGGCGCCACCGACAGCAGGAAAGCGCCCAGCATGGTGACCCACCGGCGTCCGGAAAACAGGATCGTCGTCAGCCCGACCACGCTGAGGATGCCGACCACCGAAGCGATGGCGACGCCCGGGCGGACGCTGGCGTGGACCGCCACGGTGCACCCCACACCCGCCAAAAGTCCGACCGCACTGCCGATCAGCATGGCGCTGGCCAACAACCAGGGGCGCGGAAGGGGAATCACTTTCTCGACTGTACTGCGGTCACCGGGCATGTCGCCGAGGCCGCGTCGGCCACCACCGGACCCCGTGTCGCGGGGCGTTCGCCACGTTCGTAGTCTGCGCCGGTGATCACCGCCGCGGCGGCCAGCGACGCGCGCTCTTCCTCGGTGAACACGCGGCCCCGGGACAAAAACCGCACGCCGTCCGGGGCTTCCAGGCTGAACCCGCCGCCGCGGCCCGGCACCACGTCGATCACCAATTGGGTGTGCTTGTCCCGATAGTGGGCCGTGTACTGGGGACCCGAAATCCACACCGGCACGCCCTCTGTCCCGACGTCGAGCACGCCGAGCAAGACGTCCCGGTCACCGACGAGGAAGTCGCCGAGCGGGTAGCACATCGGCGACGAGCCGTCACAGCAGCCGCCGGACTGATGGAACATCACCGCACCGTGGGTTTCCTGCACCCGCGTCAGCACCTCGGCGGCCGGGGCCGTGATGACCACCCCAGCTGGCTGGACCATCAGAAGAACCCGAGCGCCTTGTCGGAGTAGGACACCAGCATGTTCTTGGTCTGCTGATAGTGCTCGAGGGCCATCTTGTGGCACTCGCGCCCGAAGCCGGACAGCTTGTAGCCGCCGAACGCCGCGTGCGGCGGATACACGTGGTAGCAGTTGACCCACACGCGGCCGGCCTGGATGTCGCGGCCGGCCCGGTAGGCGGTGTTACCGTCGCGGCTCCACACGCCCGCCCCGAGGCCGTAGAGGGTGTCGTTGGCGATCGAGATTGCGTCGTCGTAATCGTCGAACGACGTCACCGTCACCACCGGGCCGAAGATCTCCTCCTGGAAGACCCGCATCTTGTTGTTGCCGCCGAAGATGGTGGGCTGCATGTAGAAGCCCCCGGACAGGTCGCCGCCGAGCTCGGCGCGTTCGCCCCCGGTGATCACCTTGGCGCCCTCGTCCTTGCCGATTTCGATGTAGGACAACACCTTTTCCAATTGGTCGTTGGACGCCTGGGAACCCAGCATCGTCTCGCTGTCCAGCGGATCACCCTGGCGGACCGCCTTGGTGCGGATCGCGGCCAGCTCGAGGAACTCGTCGTAGATGTCGGCCTGGACCAGGCTGCGCGACGGGCAGGTGCACACCTCGCCCTGGTTGAGGGCGAACATGGTGAAGCCCTCCAGCGCCTTGTCCTGATAATCGTCGGCCTTGGCCATCACGTCGGAGAAGAAGATGTTGGGGCTCTTGCCCCCGAGTTCCAGGGTGACCGGGATCAGGTTGTGCGAGGCGTACTGCATGATCAGCCGCCCGGTGGTGGTCTCGCCGGTGAACGCGATCTTGGCGATCCGGTTGCTCGATGCCAGCGGCTTGCCGGCCTCGGCGCCGAACCCGTTGACGATGTTGACCACCCCGGGCGGCAACAGGTCCCCGATCAACGACATCAGGTAGAGGACCGAAACCGGTGTCTGCTCTGCGGGTTTGAGCACCACCGTGTTGCCGGCCGCCAGCGCGGGCGCCAGTTTCCAGGCGCCCATCAAGATGGGGAAGTTCCACGGGATGATCTGCCCGACCACGCCGAGCGGCTCGTGGAAGTGGTAGGCCACGGTGTCGTCGTCGATCTGCGACAGCGAGCCCTCCTGCGCGCGCAACGCGGCGGCGAAGTAGCGGAAGTGGTCGGCGGCCAAAGGAATGTCGGCGGCCAAAGCCTCGCGGATCGGCTTGCCGTTGTCCCAGACCTCGGCCACCGCCAGCGCGGCGGTGTGCTCGTCGATGCGGTCCGCGATCTTGTTTAGGACGGCCGCCCGCTCGGCCGGGGCCGTCTTGCCCCACGCCGGGGCCGCGGCGTGCGCGGCGTCGAGCGCCTTGTCGACGTCGGCCTCGTCGGAGCGGGCCACCTCGCAGAACGTCTGGCCGGTGACCGGAGTCGGGTTCTCGAAGTAGCGGCCCTTCGCGGGCGCGACCCACTGTCCGCCGATGAAGTTCTCGTAGCGGGATTCATACGACATCAATGCCCCGGCAGAACCTGGACGTGCGAAAACAGTCATCTGCTCTCACTCCTCGTGCGGCTGTGTAATTCACCTCACACTACCGCCGCAGCCACAATGGTTTCCATGACGCCGCAAGCTCAACCCCCGCCCGACGACAACCAAGATCCGTACCTGTGGCTCGAGGACGTCACCGGTGACGAGGCGCTCGATTGGGTGCGGACGCGCAACGAGCCGACGCTGGCGCGTTTTCGCGACGAGAATTTCGAACGGATGCGCACCGAGGCGCTCGAGGTGCTCGACACCGACGCCCGCATCCCGTACGTGGTCCGCCGGGGCGACTACCTCTACAACTTCTGGCGTGACGCCGCCAACCCGCGCGGGCTGTGGCGGCGCACGACGCTGGACAGTTACCGGACCGACTCACCCGAGTGGGATGTGCTGATCGACGTCGACGAATTGGGCCGGGCCGACGGCGAGAAATGGGTGTGGGCCGGCGCCAGTGTCATCTACCCCGAATACACCCGGGCGCTGATCAGCCTGTCCCGGGGCGGCTCCGATGCCTCCATCGTGCGTGAATTCGACATGCTGACAAGGAAATTCGTTGACGGCGGGTTCGAGCTTCCGGAAGCCAAGTCGCAGGTCAGCTGGGACGACCCGGACACCGTGCTCGTCGGCACGGACTTCGGTGCCGACTCGCTCACCGATTCCGGTTATCCGCGGGTGGTCAAACGGTGGCGCCGCGGCACCCCCCTCGCCGAGGCCGAGACCGTCTTCGAGGGCGCACGTACCGATGTCAACGTGGTGGCAAGCACCAGCCGGGTCCCGGGCTTCGAGCGCACCCTGATCGGCCGGTCGCTGGACTTCTGGAACGAAGAGGTCTACGAGCTGCGCGGCCCCGAGCTCATTCGCATCGACACACCCACCGACGCCAGCGTCAGCCTGCACCGCGAATGGTTACTGGTCGAGTTGCGCAGCGACTGGTCGTTGGGCAATGCCGATTACACCGCCGGATCGCTGCTGGCCGCCAAATACGAGGAATTCCTCTCCGGGACAACGCAGTTGGAGATCGTGTTCGAACCCGACGAGCACACCGCCCTCAACCATTACGCATGGACCAAGGACCGGCTGCTGATCGTCTCGCTGGCCGACGTGGCCAGCCGCGTCGAAATCGTCACGCCGCCATCGCGTGACGACCCGCTGCGCCCGGCTCCGCCGCGCTTGCGATCGTCACGGGGCGACTGGCGGCGCGAGGCGGTGGCAGGCATTCCGGCCGCGACCAACACCGTCGTCGTCTCCTCAGACGACACCGGCGACGAATTCTTCCTGGATTCCAGCGGATTCGACTCGCCGTCGCGGCTGATGCGGGGAACCGCCGACGGGCGACTCGAACAGATCAAATCGGCCCCGGGGTTTTTCGACGCCGAAGACATCTCGGTGACACAGAATTTCGTGGCATCGCAGGACGGCACCTCGATCCCCTATTTCGTGGTGCGCGGCTCACAGGCTTCCAATGGACCGGCGCCCACCCTGCTCTACGGCTACGGCGGCTTCGAATCGTCGAACACCCCGGGCTACAGCGGCGTGCTGGGCCGACTGTGGCTCGCCCGCGGCGGCACGTATGTCCTGGCCAACATCCGAGGCGGCGGCGAGTACGGCCCGGGCTGGCACACGCAGGCGATGCGCGAGGGCCGCCACAAGGTTGCCGAGGACTTCGCCGCCGTGGCAACCGATTTGGTGGAGCGCGGCATCACCACGGTCGAGCGGCTCGGGGCGCAGGGCGGCAGCAACGGGGGCCTGCTGATGGGCATCATGCTGACCAAATACCCGGAGAGGTTCGGCGCGCTGGTGTGCAGCGTCCCCCTGCTGGACATGA
>NZ_JCALCO010000014.1:0-144282 GCF_059812385.1 Mycobacterium sp. NGS58
TGCGGCGACGGATTGGCCGGCGTCGTCAACGACACATACTTGCCACCGAACACCGTCGTCGCCTTGATATCGGCATTCACATTCGACGGGATCAACTGCAAATACCGCGGATACACCTCGAGGATGAACTTCGCCGCCGGCTTGCCATCACGCACCGTCTCCGAAATCGACCCCACCCGGCCGATCTCCACCCCATTATAAGTCACCTTCGAACCCGGATCCATCACCAAACCGGCCCGCGAAGCCATCATCGTCAACTCGGTCTTGGGAGTGAAACCTCCGCGAAACTGGATGTAGACCAAGGTGAAGATCACCGCGAGCACCACCAGCACGACAAAGGTCATGAACCGGTAGGGCGGCTCTCGCGAGTCGTTGATCTGAACGGGTGAACCTTCCATGGCCTATTCCGTGGGCCGCAGGATTCTGGGTCCGAAGATGGGCGGCCGCCCGCGCGATCGGTTATCGGGGTAACCCACCGTCGCCACCGCTACCCCTTAACCTCGGGACCGTCGCCACCCGGCGCTGGCCTGTACACCTATGAAATAAGACCAGTGAAATGTACCGCGATGCAGTGGCACAAACAAAGCAACGGCGCAAACCGGCGGGCTCTCGAATAACTTCTCCCACCGACGGGGGCCTAGCGATTGCGTTGGGAAACGAATTATGTTCTCCCGCAGATGTTTCGCGCCCTGAGTATGCTGCTACGGGTTGATGGTGTTGTCGCCGACCCTGCGGCCCCAGACGTATTCGATCGCCTACGGCGATCCGGTGTGCAGGTTGTTGTAGGGCGCGAAATCAGTGCGCACACAACAAACACCGCGACGGCGACAGCTTGTTCGGCGGGTCCGTTGCGAGTTGATCTGGACGGGTGAGCCCGGGCCCGAATCTGCCGACAAGACCGCCGCCGCCCCTCACGTTCGCGCCGCAGCCGTCCGGGCGCTGCGGCGAATGACCCCAGACTTCGCCCGGGACACCTAGATAACCAGGACCCGTGCAATGTACCGCTTCGGCCCCGGGTGCTCGAACCAGCGTTCACATAATTCATGGCCGCCCTGGGTCCAGACCCCAGGTCTAGGCTCGATCAGGACTAGGAAAGGTGCGCGATGCTCGCAGCGTTCGGATTCGAATCCCTGGGCGTGGTCGTCGGGGATATGTACTTCATCGACCCGTCCCCGCACGAGGGTCAAGAGACCCCGGAGCGGGGCGTCAGACTGGAACTTCGGCTCGTCGACCGGGCCGCGCCCCAGGGCTCGATCTACGCCGGCGTCCCGATCGCCTTCACCCGCCCGGTGTGGCGGGTGGATCTTTTCGGGTCCACGGAGAGCCCGCCCGGGACACTGGACCGGGCCCATCACCACCCCCGTTTCGACGGCTGGGAGCCCAGCCGCCGGCACTTCGTCCCCGAGCTGTCGGCCGACCCCCTTGCCTGGTTGACCGAGCAGCTGGCCGACCCGGCCGCCGTGCTGGCCCGCGCCGGCGTCGACGAGGTCAGCGAAGCCGACACCGCCGGACTCGCGGCGGCCGCACCGGAGATCGTCGCCGCGGTGAAACGGTTGCTCGACGGGGTGCGCAGCGGCGAATTGGCCCCTGCCCCCGCCGAACCGGTTGCCGCCGCCCGCACCGGCTGGCTCTGATCGTCGGACGCGGGCCGACATGCATCAGCCCGACGAGGACTGTTTTTGGCTTGTCGGCCTTCGCTTGGTCTTCCATGCTCTGTAGCCGACTGTCGTGTGCGGCCTGCCAGTGTTGGTCGGCCTGATCCTGAAGCTGATCGGGATCGTCCACTCCCCATGCGGCAAATCGCATGGCGGCCTGTTGGTAGCTGTTCGCGGTCCGCTCGTGGGTCCGTGCCAACTCCTCGTGCCGCTGGGCGGCGGCGTGGTGGGCTCCTAGGGCATGGCGCACCGACTCCTCGGCGCGGTGACGCGCCAAGTCCACCGATTCCGACGACGGTCGATCGCCGGCGGCCAACTCATTTCGCCGTTGGTGAAGTTCCTGCACCCGCCGTCGTATCTGGGCCGTGCGGGTGGCCAAACTCGGTCGCGCGCCCTCGGCGGTCTCCGCGGCCTGTCGGGCGGCTCCGGCTCGGGTGCTGCCAACTGCCTCGGTGACTACATACCGATCGTCCCGAACGTGAAACCACGGTCGAGGTGCGCGCCGGACCACGTCGAGAAACCGGAGTCGCTGGTGGGTTAGCGTCGACCCGTGATCCTCAACAACATCGCCCTGACCACCCTTGACGGCCGGCCGACGACGCTGGCCGAATTGTCCGACGGCGCAACGCTGGTCGTCAACGTAGCCTCCAAATGCGGGCTGACGCCGCAATACACGGCACTCGAGAAATTGGCCAAGGACTATGGCGAGCGCGGCCTGACGGTCGTCGGCGTCCCCTGCAACCAGTTCATGGGCCAGGAGCCGGGCACGGCCGACGAGATCCAGGAGTTCTGCTCGACGACCTACGGGGTGACGTTTCCTCTGCTGGCGAAGACCGACGTCAACGGCGAGGACCGTCACCCGCTGTACGCCGAGCTGACCAAAACCGCCGACGCCGACGGCCAGGCCGGAGACATCCAGTGGAACTTCGAGAAGTTTCTCCTCGCCCCCGGCGGTGAGGTGGTGCACCGGTTCCGGCCCCGCACCGAGCCCGACGCCCCCGAGGTCATCAACGCCATCGAGGCCGTCCTGCCCCGATCGGCATGAAAGCGGCCCCCGGAAAATCTCCGGGAGCCGCTTTACCTGGTAGCGGGGACAGGATTCGAACCTGCGACCTCTGGGTTATGAGCCCAGCGAGCTACCGAGCTGCTCCACCCCGCGTTGGTGAATGCCAGGTTACCGAACCGGCGTCACGGCGACCAAATCGCGCGCTCAGCGGCAGTCGAAAGCTCAGATCGGTCAGTGCGACGGCGGGTTCAGCCCGTACCGCTGCGCGATGACGTCCATCCACTCCGGCGATCCGTACGTCAGCCCGTACTTGTCGGCGAGCTCGCCGAACTCGGGCAACTCGTGCAGCGGCGTGCCCGCCGGGCCGTCCGCGTGCTCGGTGAGCAACTCGCCGAGTTCCCGGAAATAGTTCTCGAATCCGCCCGGGGTGATGATCTCGACGATGCGGCCCGGCTCGCTGCCGGCATTCCACATCGCGTGCATCTGGCCGCGGGGTTTGGTGATGTAGCCACCGGGTCCCAAGACCACCTCGCTGTCGTCGGAGCGGAAGCCGATCTCGCCGGCCAGGACGATCGAATGCTCGTCCTCCCGGGTGTGCCGGTGCGCCGCCGTGAGCAGGCCGACCGCGAACGGGTGCTCGACGATGGACACCTCACCGCCGTTGGTCTTGCCGGATATCTTGAACACCGCCCCGAAGCCCGGCAGAGTGACGACGTCACCCTCCCCCGGCTGCACCACGGTCACCCCGATGTCGTTCAGCTCGGTCATGCGACTCACCTTCCTCTTCCTTGCGCCGCAATGCTCGGTCGGCTTGTCAGCCGGCTGCGGCCAGGCCGGTCATCGCGTCGTCATGCGGTGGCCACAGCGGTTGCGGTACCTCGATGCCGAACGGCTTGTCCCAGCCGTTGCGCGATGAAACCTCATGCACGGGATGGCGATTGGCCGCGACGCCCCACCTGCCCAGCGGATAACCGAGGGTGAGCATGGCCGACATCTTCCAGCCCTGCGCAACGGGAACGCCCAGCAACTCGTTCACCTCGTCCTCGAAATTGCGGAGCACCATCGTCATGACACCGCCGACGCCCTCGGCACGGGCCGCGAGCAACGCACTCCAGATCGCCGGGTAGATGTTCGCCCCGCCAAGGTCATCGATGGCGAAGACGAAGAGCAACAGGGGAATTTCTTCGAAGTGGTCGGCCAGGTAATCACCCGAGCCCTTCATTCGTCGCATGGTTGCAACGTGAGCGGCCGGGTCCGCACCGGGGGCCGTCGCCACCATCGGTCCCGTCCCCGCCTTGAACTTCTCGTATTCGAGGGCGCGCGCCTTCCGGAACAATTCGGCGAACTTTCCGATGAGTTCCGGATCGTCGACGGCCACGAAGTGCCAGCGCTGGGTGTTGCCCCCGTTGGGCGCGCGGACCGCCGCATCGAGGATGCGGGCCTGAGTGTCCAGCGGGATCGGATCCGGCCGCAGCCGCCGCATCATCCTGGTGGTGTAGAGGCCTTCGTAGATGTCCATGGCTTCGCTCCCTTCCGCTACTCGGGCCAGCTGTTGTTGAGGATGCGGTCGACGAAGTCGACGCGTTCGAACGCGGGATCGAAGTGCGCCAGCACGTCGGCGTTCATGGTGCCGTCGGTGGTCCGCGGGCGGTGCTTCATGCCGTCGTTGAACGCCGCCAGGATGCGCTGCTTGAACTGTGGGCGGGGGTGGGCGGCGGTCACCGCCGCGAGCGCCTCGGGAGCCAACTGCTCGCGTCCGACACCGACCACGTCGACTTCCACGCCGGCCTGCAGCAGGGCGACCTCGGGGGCCATGAACTCCGGGACGCCGGGGGTGGTGTGCAAGGCGATGCCGAGCCACACCTTGTCTGCGTCGGCTTCGTCGACGCCATGGTTGAGCAGGAAGTCCCGGGCCGCGTTGGCGCCGTCGACCTCGAAGCGGACGGCGGAGCCGCTGTAGCGCTCGGTCAGGCCGAGGTCGTGGAACATCGCCGCGACGTACAGCAACTCCGGATCGGGTTGCAGCCCACGACGCAGGCCCTGCAGCGCGCCGAAGAAGAACACCCGCCGGGAATGGTTGAAGAGCAACTCGTCCTCGGTGTCGCGGATGAGCTCGGTGACCTCGCGCACCAGCGCGGTGTCGGGCACGTGGACGCCGGCGATGGTGTCGATTGAGCTGGTAGTCATGGTGTCGTCTCCTTCCGGTTGCCTATGAGTGTGCGGCCGCCCGGGGAATCCGACCCTGCCCGTTCGGGCCGTCCTGTCCACAGAAAGCGACACAATGGCTGCGTGTCTGCAGCCAAAGCGCGTTCTCGGGTGGTGGCGATCGTCGTCTTCGACGGGGTGACGCTGTTAGACGTCGCGGGCGCCGGTGAGGTGTTCGTCGAGGCCAACCGGTTCGGCGCCGACTACGAGGTGAAAATCGCGTCCGTGGACGGGTGCGACGTCACCAGCTCGATCGGGGCGCGATTGGGCGTCACGGACAGCATTTCGGCGATTGACTCCGCCGATACCGTCATGGTCGCCGGCAGCGACAACCTACCGAGCCGCGCCATCGACCCCGCCCTGGTGGAGGCCATCCGATCGGTCTCGGCACGGACCCGGCGCCTCGCATCTATTTGTACGGGGTCGTTCATCCTCGCGCAGGCCGGCGTGCTGCGCGGCCGGCGTGCGACCACACACTGGCACGACACCCGGTTGCTGGCCCGGGCCTTTCCGGATGTGAGCGTCGAGCCGGACGCGATCTTCGTCCGCGACGGCGACATCTTCACCTCGGCCGGCATCTCGTCGGGCATCGACCTGGCGCTGGCGCTGGTCGAAATGGATTACGGACCGGAGCTGGTACGCGACGTCGCCAGGTGGCTGGTCGTCTACCTCAAACGCGCGGGCGGCCAATCACAATTCTCGGTCTTGCTCGAGGCCGATCCCCCACCGCAGTCTGCCCTGCGCCCGGTCACCGACGCGATCGCGGCCGACCCAGGTGCCGACTACAGCGTGAAAAAGCTTGCGGCCCTGGCCTCTTTGAGCACCCGCCAACTCACCCGGCTGTTTCAATCGGAGCTCGGGATGAGCCCGGCACGCTACGTCGAATTGGTTCGGATCGATTTCGCCCGTGGCGCACTGGAATCCGGCCGGTCGGTCACCGAGACCGCGGGCATGGCCGGCTTCGGCAGCATCGAAACGCTGCGACGCGCATTCGTCAACCACCTGGGCATCAGCCCCAAGGCTTACCGGGACAGATTCCGAACGGCCTACGCGTGACGGCTACTTGGTGTTGTTGTACTTGGTGATCGCGTCGTCCAGCCGCTGCAGCGCCGCACCGTAGCCGGCGAAATCGCCCTTCTTCTGCGCGTCCTTGGCCTCGCCGATCGCCGCCTGAATCTCTTGCAGAGCAGCGGATTTGGCGGGCGACAGCGTCACCGACCCGTCCGGAGCCGGGGGCACGGCCGCGACGGGCGGCGGCGATCCGGGTGTCGCGACCGGCGCCGGCGCGCTGGGCGGCGGACTCGCGACGGGTGTCCCTGCTTCGGTGGGCTGGATGCTCGTCGCGGCCGCACCCGCGCCCGGACCGAACAGCCCGGTCAGGGCGTCCCGCACGGTGGGGCCGTACCCGATCTTGTCGTTGTACATCATCGCCACCCGGATCAGCCGCGGGTAGGACGACGCCGCGTCGCTCGCACCCGGAGAGGCATACACGGGTTCGACATAGAGCAGCCCGCCCTGCCCCACCGGCAGGGTGAGCAGGTTGCCCCACCGGATCCGGTTCTGATTGTCGCGCCCGATCACGCCGAGGTCCTGGGACACCGCAGGATCGGTGGTGATCGCGTTGTTGGCCAGCTTCGGCCCGTTGACCTGACCCGGGATGGTCAGCACGGTGATCCTGCCGTAGGTCCCCGGGTCGGAGCTGGCGCTGATGTAGGCGGCCAGATAGTCGCGCTTGAACCTGTTCATCGCGCTGGTCAGCTGATACGACGCCGTATTGTCGTTCTTCGCAATGTTTTTCGCGACGATGTAGTACGGCGGCTGGTAGCTGCTGGCCGTCGGGTTCGGATCCAGCGGCACGTCCCAGAAATCCGAGGTCGAGAAGAACGTCACCGGATCGTTGACGTGGTATTTCGCCAGCAGCATCCGCTGCACCTTGAACAGGTCCTCGGGATAGCGCAGATGCTCGGCCAGCTCCGGGCTGATGTTGCTCTTGGGCTTCACCGTGCCCGGGAACACCCGCATCCAGGCCTTGAGCACCGGGTCCTGTTCGTCTTGCTGATACAGCGTGACGGTGCCGTCGTAGGCGTCCACGGTCGCCTTCACCGAGTTGCGGATGTAGGAGACCCGCTTGTCCGGCGCCAGCTTGTTGAACGCCACCTCGTTGGAGTCCGCGGTCGCCGATTCCAGCGACGTGAGTTCGGAATACGGGTAGTTGTCCAGTGTGGTGTAGCCGTCGATGATCCACACCAGTCGCTTGTTGACGATCGCCGGGTACACCGCGCTGTCAGTGGTCAGCCACGGCGCCACCGCCTCCACCCGCCGCGCGGGGTCGCGGTTGAACAGGATCTTGCTGTTGGAGCCGATCACGTTGGAGAACAAGAAGTTTCGCTCGGCGAACTTCGCGGCGAACACACTGCGCGACAGCCAGTCGCCGAGCGGGACCCCGCCGAGGCCGCTGTAGGTGTAGTTCTTGGTTTCGTTGTTGGTCTCGTAGTCGTATTCGCGATCGTTGCCGTTGCGGCCGACGATCGCGTAGTCGGCCGACGTATTGGAGATGACCGGCCCGAAGTAAACGCGCGGCTGGTCGAGTTGCGTTGGGCCATCGGACACCACCCCGCCGTTGGCACCGACGACGTTGACCAGGAACTCGGGGTAGCCACCGTTTTGGTTGGGATCGTTGGCGACGCCGCGGACCGTGTTGGCCGGCGAGGCGATGAACCCGTTGCCGTGGGTGTAGACGCTGTGCCGGTTGATCCAGTCTCGCTGGTTCTCGATCAGCCGGTCGGGGTTGAGTTCACGCGCCGCCACGACGTAATCACGCAACGCCCCGTTGCGGTCCTGGTAGCGGTCGATGGAGAGCTGGTCGGGAAAGTAGTAGAAGTTCTTGCCCTGCTGGAACTGGGTGAACGCCGGGCTGACGATCGTCGGGTCGAGTAGCCGGATGTTGGACGTGGTCGCGCGGTCGTCGGCGACCTGCTGGGCGGCGGCCTGGGCGTCGCCGGTGTAGTTGCGATAGGTGACCTGGTCGGAGGTCAGGCCGTAGGCTTGCCGCGTCGCGACGATGCTGCGGCTGATGTACTCGCTTTCCTTCTGCGCGGCATTGGGTTTGACGCTGATCTGCTCGACGATCAGCGGCCACCCGGCGCCAACGATCAGCGAGGACAACAGCAGCAGGACCAACCCGATCGCCGGGATCCGCAAGTCCTTGAGCACGATCGCGGAGAACACGGCGGCCGCGCAGATCAGCGCGATCGCCATCAGGATCAGCTTGGCGGGCAGCACCGCGTTGATGTCGGTGTATCCGGCGCCGGTGAACGGCTTGCCGCCGCGGGTGTGCGACAACAACTCATACCGGTCCAGCCAGTACGCGATCGCCTTGAGCACCACCAACAACCCGACCAGGGTGACCAGCTGGATCCGCGCGGAACGGCTCAGCGCGCCCGTTCGACCCGACAGCCGGATGCCGCCAAAGATGTAGTGCGCCAACAGGTTGGCGACGAAGGCCAAAAACACGGCGACGAACAGATAGCTGAGCAGCAGCCGGTAGAACGGCAACTCGAACGCGTAGAAGCCGAGGTCCTTGCCGAACTGCGGGTCCTTGATGCCGAAGTCGCCGCCGTGCAGGAACAACTGGATCCGCACCCAATAGCTCTGCGCGATGATGCCGGCCAGCAGACCGATCGCCACCGGGATGCCGGCGCTCACCAGTCGCAAGCGGGACAGCACCAGGGCGCGGTAGCGCGCCACCGGATCGTTGTCGTTGCTCGGCACGAACACCGGCCGCGTGCGGTAAGCCACCGCGAGCCCGGCGAACACGATGCCGCCGACCAACAGACCGGCGATCAAGAAGACCACGAACCGGGTGACCAGCACGGTGGAGAACACCGAGCGGTAGCCGAGCTCGCCGAACCACAGCCAGTCGACGTAGGCGTCGATCAGCCGCGGACCCGCGAGCAGCAGTGCGATCACACCCAGTGCGATCAGGATCAGAATCCGGCTACGCCGAGTCAGCTTCGGCATCCGTGCGGTGGGCCGCATCCCCACTGGCTACGCTCCCTGATCGATGGCTAGACGGTGACAACTCTACGCATGGCACTACCCGTGACCATCAAGGTTCGCTAGCAGCTTGGCGGCTGCCCACCCGACCCGATCGCGTGCAGCGCATCCACGGCCTGGCCGAGCGTCTCGACCTTGACCAGCCGCAGGCCGGACGGATTGTCCGAGCTGGCCTCGTAGCAGTTCTTCGCCGGCACCAGGAAGACCGTCGCCCCGGCCGCGTGCGCGGCGACCATCTTGTGGGTGATGCCGCCGATCTGGCCGACCTTGCCGTCGGACGAAATGGTGCCGGTGCCCGCGATGAAGTTCGACTTGGCCAAGTCCCCGGTGGTCAACTTGTCGACCACCGCCAAGCTGAACATCAATCCGGCGGACGGTCCGCCCACATTGGCCAGGTTGAAGTCCACGGAGAACGGCGCCCACGGCGCGTCGAGCACCGCGACACCCAGAAAGCCATAGTCGCGGTCCTTGTTGGCGCCCAGCGTGATCTGCGCCACCCCGGCCGGCTCCTTCTTGCGGCGGTAGTCGATCGTCACCACCTGGCCCGGCTTGGTGTTCTTCAGCAGTCCGGTGAACTCGTCGACGGTGGCCACCGGCACTCCGTTGACCGCGTCGATGGCGTCGCCCGTCTTGAGCTTGCCCGCCGAGGGACCCGGCTCGGGGACCTTGGCGACGGTCACCGCCGCGGGGTACTTGAGGTAGCCCAAGGCCGCATAGGCGGCGCTGTCCTCGGATTGCTTGAAGTCCGCGTTGTTGGCCTTGTCGACGTCCTCGCGCGACTTGCCCGGCGGATAGATGAGGTCGCGCGGCACCAGCTGTTCGGTGTCCGAGAGCCACAGCGTCAGCGCCTCGCCCAGCGTCAAATCGTCGCGCTGGGACACCGTCGTCATGTTGAGGTGGCCGGTCGTCGGGTGCGTCTGGGTGCCCTCGATCGCCACGACCTGCTTGCCGTCGACCTCGCCGAGCGTGTCGAAGGTGGGCCCGGGCCCCAGCGACACGAACGGCACCGTCACCACCGCCAGCAACACGCCGAACGCCAGGATCGGCACCAGCGCGACCATCAAGGTCAGGATGCGCCTGTTCACGCGGATCACACTAGACGGCGGCCCGGGCGCGGGGTTCGGCTGCAACGTTCTACCGCGTTCAGCTACAAGCTGACCCGAGGTCGCGCCCCCTGACCAAGTGGTGAGTACCGTTGGGGGTATGGCTGACCTGCCTTTCGGCTTCTCCTCCGGAGACGACCCCGACAAACCCGGGAAAAAAGATCCCGATTCGGGCTCGAACCCGTCTGACCCGTTCGCCGCCTTCGGCATGAGCGGTGAATTCGGCATGGGCGACCTGGGGCAGATCTTCACCCAACTGGGTCAGATGTTCAGCAGCGCGGGCACTGTCGGGTCGGGCGGAAGCGCCTCGGGTCCGGTGAATTACGAATTGGCGCGGCGGGTCGCGACGAATTCGATCGGTTTTGTGGCGCCGGTTCCGGACACCACCAACTCGGCGATCGCCGACGCGGTGCGCCTGGCCGAAACCTGGCTGGACGGGGCCACGGCGCTGCCCGCGGGCACCACGAAGGCGCTGGGTTGGACCCCCGCCGACTGGGTCGACAACACGTTGGAGACGTGGAAACGGCTCTGCGACCCGATGGCACAACAGATTTCGACGGTCTGGGCGGCGTCGCTGCCCGAAGAGGCCAAGAGCATGGCCGGCCCGCTCATGCAGATGATGTCGCAGATGGGTGGAATGGCGTTCGGGTCGCAGCTGGGGCAGGCGCTGGGCCGATTGTCCCGCGAGGTGTTGACCTCGACCGACATCGGTTTGCCGTTGGGGCCCAAGGGGATTGCTGCGGTGATGCCCGACGCCGTCGAGTCCTTCGCCACCGGCCTGGAACGGCCGCGTAGCGAGGTCCTGACGTTTCTGGCCGCGCGAGAGGCCGCCCACCACCGGCTGTTCAGCCATGTGCCGTGGCTGTCGAGCCAACTGCTTGGCGCCGTCGAGGCGTATGCGATGGGCATGGAGATCGACATGTCCGGCATCGAGGAGCTGGCCCGCGACTTCAATCCGGCGTCGCTGTCGGACCCGGCGGCCATCGAAAACCTGCTCGGGCAGGGCGTTTTCGAACCCCAGGCCACGCCGGCGCAGACGCAGGCACTGGAGCGCCTGGAAACACTGCTCGCCCTGATCGAGGGCTGGGTGCAGGTAGTGGTGGCGGGCGCGCTGGGCGACCGGATTCCGGGCGCGGCCGCGCTGGGCGAGACCATGCGCCGCCGCCGGGCCAGCAGCGGCCCCGCCGAGCAGACCTTCGCCACCCTGGTCGGCCTCGAGCTGCGGCCCCGCAAGATGCGTGAGGCCGCCGCGTTCTGGGAGCGGCTGACGGAGGCCGCCGGGGTCGACACCCGTGACGGGATCTGGCAACACCCCGACCTGCTGCCCGACGCCGATGACCTCGACGAGCCGGCCGGCTTCATCGACCGCGTCATCGGCGGGGACACCAGCGGGATCGACGAAGCCATCGCCAAACTCGAGCGCGAGGGCCAGGGCCCCGACGGCCCGGCCGGCGACGGCGGCCCTGTGGATAACTGACCGGAGACATCACCCCCGGCGTGACACAGTTGCGCGGTGACTCAGCGGTGCGGGGCCGTCCTTTCCACCTATGCGCTGGATCCCGCGTTGCCGGTGCTGCTGCGTCCCGACGGTGCGGTCCAGGTGGGCTGGGATCCGCGCCGCGCGGTGCTGGTCCGCCCGCCGGACGGCCTGGCCGCCGCCGAGCTGGCCACGCTGTTGCGGACGATGTGGTCGCCGACCCCCCTCTCGGAGCTGCAGCGCCGCGCGCTCGACCGAGGCCTGACCGACGCCGAGGGTCTGCGAAACCTGGTCGCGCAACTGGTCAAAGCCGGCGTCGCCACCGAATGCGGGCGACCGCGCGCCCGGGCGGCCTCGGTGCGGATCCACGGCCGCGGCCCGCTCTCCGAACTGCTGGTGGAAACGCTGCGCTGCTCGGGCGCCCGGATCGCGCACAGCAGCCAACCGCACGCCGCGGTGTCCGCCGACGACGTCGACCTGGTGGTGCTGTCGGACTTCCTGGTCGCCGACCCGCGCATGGTGCGTGACCTGCACAACCAGGGCGTCGCGCATCTGTTGGTGCGGGTGCGCGACGGCATCGGGCTGGTCGGTCCGCTGGTGATTCCCGGCGTGACCAGCTGCCTAAGCTGCGCCGACCTGCACCGCCGGGACCGCGACGCGGCGTGGCCGGCCATTTGCGCGCAGCTGCGGGAGACCGTCGGCGTAGCCGATCGGGCCACCGTTCTGGCGACCGCGGCGCTGGCGCTCAGCCAGGTGAACCGGGTGATCGCGGCCGTGCACGGGCAGGAGTCCGCCGAGCCCGGGCCTCCGCAGACGCTGAACGCGACCCTGGAATTCGACCTGCACACCGGCGCGATCGTGACACGACCGTGGACCAGGCATCCGTTGTGCTCCTGCTGACGCACTACTTCCGTTGCGGCACTTGGCGTCGTGGTCGCGAGGTGACGGCCGTTCGCTCCGCCGACCTGCACTTACGAAACGTGACAACGAGTGTTGTCGACGTCTCTCCACATCGCGCTGGTCATCATGGATGATGGATGCGTGGCAGATATCAAAAGGGGCCGTGCCGCGCGGAACGCGAAGCTGGCCAGCATTCCGGTCGGATTCGCCGGCCGGGCAGCGATCGGATTCGGTAAACGGCTGTCGGGCAAGTCCAGGGACGAGGTCCAGGCCGAGCTCCTGGAGAAGGCCGCCCACCAACTGTTCACCGTCCTCGGTGAGCTGAAGGGCGGCGCGATGAAGGTGGGTCAGGCCCTGTCGGTGATGGAAGCCGCGATTCCCGAGGAGTTCGGCGAGCCTTACCGCGAAGCGCTGACCAAGCTGCAAAAGGACGCCCCGCCACTGCCGGCGGCCAAGGTGCACCGCGTGCTCGATGCCCAGCTGGGCACCAAGTGGCGCGAGCGGTTCAGCTCGTTCGACGACACCCCGGTGGCCTCGGCCAGCATCGGCCAGGTCCACAAGGGCGTCTGGGCCGACGGCCGCGAGGTGGCGGTCAAGATCCAGTACCCCGGCGCCGACGAGGCGCTACGCGCCGACCTCAAGACCATGCAGCGCCTGGTCGGCGTGTTCAAGCAGCTCGCACCGGGCGCCGACATCCAGGGCGTGGTCGACGAGCTCATCGAGCGCACCGAGATGGAGCTGGACTACCGGCTGGAGGCCGAGAACCAGCGCGCCTTCGCCAAGGCGTATCACGACCACCCCCACTTCGCGGTGCCGCGCATCGTGGCCAGCGCGCCGAAGGTGGTGATCCAGGAGTGGATGCAGGGCACCCCGATGGCCGAGATCATCCGGCACGGCACCACCGAGCAGCGCGACCTGATGGGCACGCGACTGCTCGAGCTGACCTTCGACGCACCGCGCCGGCTGCAGATGCTGCACGGCGACGCCCACCCCGGCAACTTCATGCTGCTTCCCGACGGCCGCATGGGCGTGATCGACTTCGGTGCCGTCGCGCCGCTGCCCGGCGGGTTGCCGATCGAGCTCGGTATGACCATCCGGCTGGCCCGTGACAAGAACTACGACATGCTGTTGCCGACGATGGAGAAGGCCGGCTTCATCCAAAAGGGCCAGCAGGTGTCGGTGCGCGACATCGACGACATGCTGCGCCAGTACGTCGAACCGGTCGAGGTCGAGGTCTTCCACTACACCCGTAAGTGGCTGCAGAAGATGTCCACCATCGAGATCGACCGGTCGGTGTCCCAGATCCGCACGGCCCGCCAGATGGACCTGCCGCCCAAACTGGTCATCCCGATGCGGGTGATCATGTCGGTGGCCGCAATCCTGTGCCAGCTCGACGCCCACGTGCCGATCAAGGCGCTGTCCGAAGAGCTGGTGCCCGGCTTCGCCGAACCGGACAGCGCGGTCGTCTAGGTCAACTAGGCGGCGGCCTCGTCCTGACTGCCGCCCTTGCGGGGTCGTCCGCGCGGTCGTTTGAAGCTCAAAACCGCGCCGCGGTCGATGATTTCGCCGCCCCACACACCCCAGGGCTCGGCCCGTTCCAACGCGGCGGCCAGGCACTGCCGCCGGACCGGGCAGCCGGCGCACAGCGTCTTGGCCCGCTCGAGATCGGCAGGGGTGTCGGCGAACCACAGGTCGGGATCGCCGACATGACACGGCAGGGCTTGTCTGGGGACTGTCGGTGCCGACATGTCCTACCACCTACTTCCTGGTCTGGGTTACTTTGCCGTGATCCGGACCAGGTCGAAGGGGCGCCGACCTACAACTATGGCCACGGATCCTGGTGACGTCGGGTCCGTGGCCATCTGGGAGAAAACCGGGCTGGTGCTTACCTTGCCTTCGGTGGGCCCCCGACATCTACGGACGCGTCGGTCACGGCGGCGGCGCGATGCTTACGCGCGGCCGCCGGGGCGGCGTGTGCGGCATGGAAGGTACCCGCGGCCAGGGCGGGGCGGGCCATGCCTATGCCGAACGCGTCGTTGATCATCGTGGCCACCCTCCTTCTCCCGTAGTGCCGAGTTGCGGTTTCGAGGGTAAACGGTGACCACCGATGACCACAACCGATTTTCTGACCAGCGGGTTTACCGGTCAGCGCTTGCGGACCAGTTCCAACACATCGGGGCCGTACTGTTCCAGCTTGCGCGCGCCGATGCCGGGAATCCCGATCAGTGCCTCCTCGTCGCCGGGCAGCAGCTCGGCGATGGCGATCAGCGTGTTGTCGGTGAAGACGACGTAGGCGGGCACCTTCTGCTCCTTGGCGACGTCCAGGCGCCAAGCCTTGAGCCGCAGCAAGAGGTCCTCGTCGATGTCGGCGGCACAGGTCTCACAGCGCCGCAGCATGACGGCCGCCGGGGTGGTCAGGTTGTTGTTGCAGATCCGGCAGCGCGTCGCCGTGGCCCGGTTACGCCGGGACTTGTTCGGCGCCGCATCGGCCCGCGCCTGGGGCGCGATGCCGTTGAGGAACCGCGACGGCTTGCGGCCCTGGCGCCCGCCCGGGCTGCGCGCCAGCGCCCAGCTGAGCGCCAAATGCATTCGGGCCCTGGTGATTCCGACGTAGAGTAGCCGCCGCTCCTCCTCGACCGCTTCGCTTTCGGCGCCGTGTGCCAGCGCGTGCGAGATGGGCAGCGTGCCGTCGGCCAGTCCGACCAGAAACACCGCGTCCCACTCGAGCCCCTTGGCGGCGTGCAGCGAGGCCAGCGCGACGCCCTGCACCACCGGTGGGTGCCGGGCGTCGGCCCGCGTGCGCAGTTCGGCCACCAGTCGGGGGAAGTCGAGCTGCGGTCGTTGGGCCACCTCGTCGTCGACCAGCTCGGCCAGCGCGGTCAGGGCCTCCCATCGCTCCCGGGCCCGGGTGCCGACGGGTTCGGAGGCCGTCAGCCCCAACGGCTCCAGGATCGCGCGGACCACGGTGGTCAGCGGCTCCGGTAGGGGCTCGCCGCCGGTCCGCTCCGCGCCCCGCTGCAACGCCAGCAGGGCCTGCTTGATCTCCTGGCGGTTGAAAAATCCTTCGCCCCCGCGAACCTGATAGGGAATGCCGGCCTCGGTCAACGCCTCCTCGTAGATTTCCGACTGCGCGTTGACCCGGTACAGCACCGCGATCTCCGACGGCGGGGTGCCGGATTCGATGAGCCGCTTGATCGACACCGCGACCGCGGCGGCCTCGGCCGGTTCGTCGGGATGCTCGTGGAACGACGGCGCCGGACCCGGCGCCCGCTGACCCACCAGGTGCAGCTTGCTACCGGCGACCCGGCCGCGGGCCGCCGCGATCACCTGGTTGGCCAACGACACCACCTGCGGGGTGGAGCGGTAGTCGCGCTCCAGGCGCACCACGGTGGCGTCGGGGAACCGGCGGGAGAAGTCGAGCAGGAACCGCGGAGAGGCCCCGGTGAACGAGTAGATGGTCTGGTTGGCGTCGCCCACCACCGTCAGGTCGTCGCGATCGCCCAGCCACGCCGTCAGCACCCGCTGCTGCAACGGCGTGACGTCCTGATATTCGTCGACGACGAAGCAGCGGTACCGGTCCCGGAACTCCTCGGCCACGGCGGCATCGTTTTCGATCGCGGCCGCGGTGTGCAGCAACAGGTCGTCGAAATCCAGCAGGGTGACGTTCTCGTCGCGCACCTTGAGTGCCTCGTAGGCGGCGTAAACGCCGGCAACCCGGGCGGCGTCCAGCGGGATGTCGCGTGCGGCGGCGGCCACCGCGGCCGGGTATTCCTCCGGCCCGATCAACGACGCTTTGGCCCACTCGATCTCACCGGCCAGGTCGCGCACGTCGTCGGTGCTGACGTTGATGCGGGCGCGGCCGGCCGCCCGCGCGACCACCGCGAATTTGCTGTCCAGCAGCTGCCATCCCGTGTCGCCGACCACGCGCGGCCAGAAATACCGCAGCTGCCGGTGGGCGGCCGCGTGGAAGGTCAGGGCCGAGACCGCGCCGACGGTCGTGCCCGCGCCCGCCGTGGCGTCGATCGTGCGCAACCTCGAGCGCATCTCCCCCGCCGCCCGCTGGGTGAACGTGACCGCCAGCACCTGCCCGGCCGCCACGTGGCCGCCGGCGACCAGCTGGGCGATCCGGTGCGTGATGGTGCGGGTCTTTCCCGTTCCGGCGCCGGCCAGCACGCAGACCGGGCCGCGGGGAGCCAGCACGGCCTCGCGCTGCTCGTCGTCCAGCCCGGCTGTCAATGGATCGGCAACCGTCGGCATGGCGTCCATCTTGGCAGCGGTCGCCGACAAACCCGGCGCATCGCCACGCCCTAATCGGCGGGAGTGGCGAGTCGCCCCGGCGAGTCGGCGGATCTCACGACGCATTCCGCTGCGCGCCGGGGCCGCACCCCCGGCGTGGAATGCGTCGTCGCCCGGCTACGTTAACCAGCTATGACCTCTGCCCCGCTCACCGTCTACACGACCTCCTGGTGCGGTTACTGCCATCGGCTCATGACCGTGCTGAAGTCCAACGGAATCCCCTACGAGGCGGTCGACATCGAGCACGACGCGACGGCCGCTGATTTCGTCAGCTCGGTCAACGGCGGCAACCGGACGGTTCCGACGGTGAAGTTCGCCGATGGGTCGACGCTGACCAATCCGACCGCGGCCCAGGTGAAGGCGAAGCTGGCCGAGGCCGGCGCCTAGCTGTACCCGGTCAGTCGATCGCGGCCCAGGATTCGATGATCACCCGGGCGATCGAAATCGACCCGGGCAGCAGCAGTTTCGAGTCCGACGAGCTGGACCAGTCCCCCGCCGCCAGCGCGGCGCGCACCTCATCGCGGGTGAACCAGGCCGCCTCGGCGATCTCGCCGTCGTTGAACGAGAATTCTTCACCCGGGTCACCGACGGCGTGGAAGCCGACCATCAGCGAGCGCGGGAACGGCCACGGCTGACTGCCCAGGTATCGCACGTCGCGGACGCTCAGGCCGATCTCCTCGCGGATCTCGCGAGCGACGCACACCTCGAAAGATTCGCCGGCCTCGACGAACCCGGCCAGCAGCGAGAACATCCGCTCCGGCCACACCGCCTGGCGGGCCAGCACCGCGCGGTCACCGCCGTCGTGGATCAGGCAGATCACCGCCGGGTCGATCCGGGGAAACTCCTCGTGACCGGTGACCGGATTGACGCGGGCCCAGCCCGCCCGGGCCGGTCTCGTCGGCGAGCCGTCCTCGGGGCTGAAACGCGCCTTCTCATGCCAGTTCAGCAAGGCGACGGCGGCGGACACCAGCTGGCTGCTGGTGTCGTCGAAGATCGGGCCGAGGCTGCGCAGGTTCACCACCTCGGCGTGCGCGTCGGGATCCTCCGGGGCCTGCAGCGCGCCGCGGATGCCCCAGACGTGACGGCCGTCCTCGATGCGGCCCAGAAACACGGCCTCCGACGGCGGCTTGTCGCCTATTTCGACGGCGGCACCGAGAACCACCCTGCCGTCGGCGGCCAGCACCTGATTGCGCGAATCCACCCGCAGCAGCGCCGCATCCGCCCAGCCGGCGCTGGCCGCCTCGACGTCGGTGCGCAGCTGATCGGCGCGGTCGGCACCCACACGCGACAGCAGCGGGACGCTGCGCAGCTGAAAGTCCGCTATCGCCATCAGTGGTCGGCGTCTCGGATGTAGAGCAGTCGGTCGTTGGACTCGATGGCGTCCACTTCCGGTGCGCCGATGCGCAGCAGGTGGCCGTCGCGCACCACGCCGAGCACGATGTCGCGCAGGTGCCGCGGCGATCCGCCGACTTCGGTCTGCTCCACTTCCCGCTCGGCGATGGCCAGCCCGACGTCCGGGGTCAGCAGATCTTCGATCATCTCCACGACGCTGGGTGTGGTGGTGGCCAGCCCGAGCAGCCGGCCGGCGGTGGCCGAGGACACCACCACCGAGTCCGCACCCGACTGCTGCAGCAGGTGCTGGTTTTCCGTCTCGCGGATCGAGGCGACGATCTTGGCGTTGGGTGCGATCTCGCGGGCCGTCAGCGTCACCAGCACCGCGGTGTCGTCGCGGCTGGTCGCGACGATGATGGACGCCGCATGCTGGGCGCCGGCCAGCCGCAGCACGTCGGCTTTGGTGGCATCGCCATGCAGGGTGACCAGGCCCGCGCTTTGGGCGTGCTCGAGCGTGCTGCGATCGGTGTCGACGACGACGACCTCAGTCTGAACCGTCTCGTCACCGAGGATCGCGGCGACCGCCGTCTTCCCCTTGGTCCCATAACCGATCACGATGGTGTGGTTGCGCACTCTGCTCCTCCAACGCTGAATCTTCCACCCGTGGCGAGACCGCTCGGAAAGCACTTCGAGCGTGGTGCCGACCAACACGGCCAAGAACGCGATGCGCAGCGCGGTGAAGATCAGGGTGTGCACCAGACGCGCGGTTTCGGTGTACGGCGTGATGTCGCCGTAGCCGGTGGTCGACAGCGACACCGCTGAGAAGTACACACAGTCCAGGAAGGTCAGCGGTTCGTCGCGGACGTCACGGTAACCGTTGCGGTCCAGGTAGACGATGAGCGCCGCGGCGAACAGCACCACCAATGCGATGGCCAGGCGGCGGGTGATGACCCGGATGGGACTCGCATGCTCCTCGGGGATGCGCACCACGCCGATCAGCTGGTGGCCGCGCTGAGCAGTCAGGGTTTCGTCCAGACCGCGCAGCCTTCGGGACCTACCGTTGCCCACGGCGGCCCGTCATCGGCTTATCTTTTGCGCACGAGACACGCACGGGTCTTATGTAACCACGGCCACAGCTCCGCCAATACTCGGGCGGCGCACGTCACACCCGGACTCGACGGTCGCCGTCCGGATCCATCAGCAGCCCTGCGAGCGCCGCGTCGCTCGGCAGTTCCTCGGGTATCACGGTGGTGCGGGCACGCACGTAGTAGAAGGCGGTGCGCACCGAGGATTCCGGGACGCCGGCCAACGCCGCCCACGCCAGCCGGTACACGGCGAGCTGGACGGCGGCCTGCCGCATCGCTTCCGGCCCGCGCGGCGGTTCACCGGTCTTCCAGTCCACCACGGTGGCGCCGCCGTCGGGATCGGCGAAGACGGCGTCGATGCGCCCGCGTACCAGTGTGTCACCGATCGGCATTTCGAAGGGCACCTCCACGGCAACGGGAGTCCTTGCGGCCCAAGGCGATTTGTTGAAGGCATCCTGCAGCGCGGCCAGTTCCGCGGCGTCGCCGGCCTCGGAATCCGCGGCGCCCGGCAGATCGCCCAGCTCGAACAGACACTCGGCGCCATAGAATTTCTGAACCCAGGCGTGAAAGGCATTGCCCAACAGAGCATGCGGCTCCGGCCGAGACGGCAACCGGTGCACCAACCGCTGCACGGTGCCCGCCGGGTCGCGGGCCAGGCCGACCAGGGAGCTGACCGACAACTGGCCGGGCAGGGCACGGGGCGCCGGCTGCATCGCCCGGGCGCGCTCGGCCAGCAGCGCATCGACGTCGGCGGCCCAGCCCTCCACATCGACACCCGTCTCGCTCGTGGCGCTCATCAGCGCCTGCCTCACCAATGCGGCCCCATGCTCGAGGTCGTCGCGGCGCCGCGCCGGCGGTTCGGGCGGCCATACCGCTTCGACGACGTTGTCGCGTAGCGGGTTTCGTTCACCGTCGGCGGGCGGGGGCACCCAATGTTCCACCGTTCCGCAAGGGTCGCCGGTCGCGGCCGAATCATCGATCAAGGCCTTGATTTCGCAGAGGAATTCCGACGGCCCGCGCGGCTTGATGCCGGTGCCGCCCCAGTGGTGTCCGGACACCAGCAGGGTGTCCTCGGCCCGTGTGACGGCGACGTACAACAGCCGCCGCTCCTCGTCGATGCGCCGCTGCTCGAGCTGGCGGCGATGCTCGGAGATCTTGTCCGACAGTTGCTTTCGATTGGTGACGTCGGAGGTGTCCATTACCGGAATGCCCAGCGCGCCCGCGGCGGCGCGATCGCCGCGCAACAGCGGCGGCAGCTCGGCGGCGTCGGTGAGCCAAGTGCTCTTCGACCCCGTCGACGGGAAGGTGCCGCCGGACAGGTGGGCCACCGCGACGACCTGCCATTCCAGCCCCTTCGCGGAGTGCACGGTGAGCACCTGGACGCGGTCGCGGGCGACCGTCAATGGAGCTGGCGCCAAACCATTCTCGACGGTCTCGGCGACGTCGAGGAATGCCAGCAGGCCGGCCACCGACGTGGATGCCGATCCGTCCGCAGGCCCGGTCGCGGAGTCGGCGCTTTCCGCATAACCGGCGACGACGTCCGCGAACGCGTCCAGGTTCTCGGTGCCGGCCCAGCCGGCACCGAGAACCGCCGCGGCCCGGATTTCGCAGTCGATGCCCAGCACACGGCGCACCTCGGCGACCAAATCGGGCAGCGGGTGACCGAGGTGGGCGCGCAGCGCACTCAGCTCGGCGGCCAGCGCGGTGATGCGCCGATATCCCGGAGCCGAATAGGCGTTGGCCGCACCGGGATCGGAGATCGCGTCCGCCAGGCACACGGTATCGGCGTCGGGGCCGGCAGCCCTCGCGATCGACTCGGGCGAGGAAACAGCGGCGGGCGGCACGGCTCCGCCGAGTGCACGCGCGCGCTGCCACAGCGCCGCGAGGTCGCGGGCGCCGAGGCGCCAGCGTGGCCCGGTGAGCACCCGCATCGTCGCCGCGCCGGCCGTCGGATCGGCGACCAGGCGCAGCATGGCCACCACCTCCGCGACCTCGGGAATGGTGAGCAGCCCGGCCAGCCCGACGACCTCGACGGGGATGCCGCGGGCGCGCAACGCCTCGGCCATGGGCGCGGCATCGGCGTTGCGGCGCACCAGCACCGCGGCCGTCGGCGGCCCGGCGCCGTCGTCGCGGGCCCGCCGGTATCGCTGGTCGAGATGGTCGGCGATCCACTCCCGCTCGGCCGTGACATCGGGCAGCAATGCGCAGTGGACGGTACCGGCCGGGGCATCCGGGCGCGGGCGCAGCGCGTGCACCGCCACCGATCGCCGACGCGCCTCCGCCGAGACCGCGTTGGCAACCCGCAGGGTACGCGGCGGATTGCGCCAGCTGGTGCGCAATTCGAGGATCGGCGCGGGGGTGCCGTCGGATCGGGGGAAGTCGGTGGTGAACCGCGGCAGATTGGTCGCCGACGCGCCGCGCCAGCCGTAGATCGACTGAATGGGGTCGCCGACGGCCGTCAGCGCCAGCCCGTCGTCGACTCCCCCACCGAATAGTGCTGAGAGCGCGATGCGTTGGGCGTGCCCCGTGTCCTGATACTCGTCGAGGAGTACCACCCGGTAGCGGCCGCGCAGCTCCGCGCCGACTTGTGGGAACGCCGACGCCAGCCTGGCCGCCGAGGCCATCTGCATCCCGAAGTCCATCGCCTTGGCGGCGCGCATGCGGTCGTTGAGCGCGTCGAGCAGCGGCACCAGTTCGGTGCGTTCGGTCTGGGTGGCCAGCAGCCGCAGCAGCCATTGACTCGGGCCGCGGTCCCGTTGGTAGGGACCCGCGGGCAGGGAGTGGATGAGCCGCTCCAACTCCACGTGGGTGTCGCGCAGCTGGCCGGTGTCCACCAGGTGTTCGGCCAGTTGTCCCCACAGCCGCAGCACCATCGAGGTGACGACCGCGGGGGTCTTGTCGGTTCGCAGTTGCCCCGGATACGTGTTCACCACGTCGAAAGCCAGCTGCCACAACTCGGTTTCGCCGAGCAGCCGGGTGTCCGGTTCGACGGGCAGCAACAGCCCGTAGTCGCGCAGCAACGAGCCCGCGAAGGCGTGGTAGGTGCTGACCGTCGGCGCGCCGTCGGTGTCGATAGCCGCATCGCCTGCGGTGCCCGGCGCTCCCAGGCCGACGCCGGCCAGCCGGGCCAGCCGGGACCGGACGCGACGCAGCAGCTGGCCGGCGGCCTTACGGGTGAACGTCAGTCCGAGCACCTGGCCGGGCGCGGCGTAGCCGTTGGCGATCAGCCACACCACCCGCGCGGCCATGGTCTCGGTCTTGCCGGCGCCGGCCCCGGCGATGACCACCAGCGGCCCCGGCGGCGCGGCGATCACGGCGGCCTGCTCCTCGGTCGGCGGGAAAAGCCCCAGTGCGCCGGCCAATTCGGCGGGGCTGTAGCGCGGCGGGGTCATCGCTGCGATCCGTCGGCGTGGGCTGGGCAGTTCGGCCGGACGGGGCAGTGCGCGCAGCCGTCGTTGCGCCGCGCGATGAACTGCGGACCCGACGTCGCACCCGCCGCACGCGCGATGACCCCACGCCACTCCTCTCCGGCGGTGGCGGTCAGCGGATCCTGTTCGCGTTCAGCAACTCCGGACGCCCCGGTCTTGCCGAGGTATACGAGCCGCGCGCCGCCGGGCTCGACGTTGTCGGTCCCGTCGCCGACCAATCCCTCGGCCACCGCCAGCTGATACATGGCCAACTGGGCGTGCTGTTGCGCATCGTCCTTGCTGACAGGTGTCTTGCCGGTTTTGATGTCGACGATCACCAGGCGCCCGGCCGCATCGCGCTCCAGCCGGTCGACCCGGCCACGCAGCCGCACCTCGCCGCCGTCCTCGGTGGCCACGGTTCCGTCGATCTCGACCTCGACGCCGACCTCGGTCAGCGCGCCGCGGGTCTGCGCCCGCCACTCGACAAACGCCTCCAGCATGGCGCGGTGCCGGGCCAGCTCGTTGGCCGAATGCCATTGCGCCGCAAAGGGCAGATGCTTCCAGGCGCGGTCCAGCTCGGCCAGCAATTCCGATTCGCTCCGGTGCGGTTCGGCGATCAGGGCGTGCACCACCGACCCGATCGCCGAGCGCACGTCGCGAGCGTCGGATCCGCCGTGCCGCTCGGCGAGCCAGCGCAGCGGGCACTCGTTGAGTGTCTGCATGGTCGACGGCGTCAAGGTGACCACGTCGCCGCTGTCGCGCAGCGGTTCGGTGGTGCTGATCGGGGTCAGGCCGTGCCATCCGGCCGGGTCGGCGCCGGGCACACCGGCTTTGGCCAGCCGAGCCAATTGCGTTGCCGCGCAGTCGCGGGCGCGCTCGTCCACCGCCCCGTCGGGCGCGCACACCACGCCGCGCAGCCTGCCTACCAGCGCGGCCGCGGACAACATCCGCGGCGCCGAGACCGGTTGCACGCCGGCGCCATCGGCGTCTCCGTCGGCCCACTGCGCGATCTCGGTGAAGAACGCTGACGGCAGCGCGGCCTCCACACCGGCGTCGCTGTCGACGGCCGTCACCAGCAGCCAGCGCCGGGCCCGGCCCATCGCCGCCACCAACAGCCTGCGCTCCTCGGCCAGCAGCGGCGCCCGCACCGAGGCGTGCGCGCCGACGCCGTCCAGCACGTCCAGCAGCCGCTGAGTGGCCAGCACGCCGCCGCGCGGAACGGTGTTGGGCCACAAGCCATCCTGCAGTCCGGCGATGACCACGAAATCCCATTCGTGCCCCAGCGCGGCGTGCGCGCTGAGCACCCTGACCTGCTCGGCCGCGACGGCCGGCTCGCGGGTGACACTCGGCAACGCGAGCGAGGCGATGTGCTCGACCAGACCACGCAACGACGCACCCGAGGTGCGCGACACGTAGTCGTCGGCGACCTCGAACAGCGCGGTGACCGACTCGAGGTCCCGGGTGGCCTGCGCGGCGGCGGGGCCGCCGCGCTCGCTCACCGTCAGCCAGCGGCGCTGCAGCCCGGACCGGTGCCAGGCCGCCCACAGGGTGTAGCGAGGGTCGTCACCGGCGGCATGCGAGCGTGCGGCCGCGTCCAGCACCGCGCGGACCCTTCGCAGCGGGGCGAATTGCGGTCCCGGCGGCGTCACGTCAGCGGACAGCGCCTCGACCAACAGGTCGGCGAAGTCTCCCGGCAGGCGACCGGGGTTGGCGCGCTGCAGCGTTCGGCGCAGCCGGCGCAACGAGACCGGATCGACACGACCGATGGGGCCGGTCAGCAATGCCAGCGCCTGCTGCCCGTCGATCCCGTCGGCGATCGCCAGCAGCACGGTGAGCAGGGCCCGCGCGGCCGGCTCCTCGGACAGCGGACCGCGCACCGCGGGTGCGGCCACCGGCACCCCGGCGGCGGCCAGCGCGCGAGGTAATCGCGCACCGGCGCGCGGCACCGACCGGACGATGACCGCCATCTGCGACCAGGGCACGCTGTCGATCAGGTGTGCCCGCCGCAGCGCGTCGGCGATGGTCGCCGCCTCGGCGTGCGCCGACGCGGCCAGTCGCACCGTCACGGATCCCTCCCCCGCACCGGCGCCGTCGATCCACCGGCCGCTGCTGCCGCCGGGCAACCTTCCGGCGATACCGCTGACCGCGCGCGCCACGGCGGGCGCGCAGCGGTGCGACGTCGACAGCGTCACCGAAGGCCCGTCGCCGCCGAGCAGCCCGGCCGGTTCGCCGCCCCGGAAGCCGAACACCGCCTGGTTGGGATCGCCGGCGATCAGCGCCAGTTCGGCGCCCGCCGCGAGCACCCGGACCAGGCGGGCGGCCTGCGGGTCGAGTTGCTGGGCGTCGTCGATCAGCAACACGCGGATCCGGCCGCGTTCGGCCGACAGCAACTCGGGGTCGACGGCGAACGCTTCCAGCGCGGCGCCGACCAATTCCGCCGCGCCCAGCGCCGGTGCCGTCGCCTCCGGCGCGGCGGTGCCCACCGCCGCGCGCAGCAGCATGACCTGTTCGTACTGGCGGGCGAATTGGCCGGCGGCGCTCCACTCCGGCCGCCGGCAACGACGGCCGAGCCGCTCCAGCTCCCGGGGATCCACGCCGCGCTCGGCGCAGCGAGCCAACAGGTTTCGAAGCTCGGTCGCGAAGCCGGCGGTGCTCAGTGCGGGCCGCAGCTGGGCCGGCCACGCCGTCGCCGCGCGCGGTCCGTCCTCGAGGTCTCCGGCCAGCAGTTCCCGGATGATGGCGTCCTGCTCGGCGCTGGTGACAAGCCGGGGGGGCGCCTCGCCGGCGCGTCCGGCGGCGCGACGCAGGACGGCGTACGCGTACCCGTGCACGGTCCGCACCAGCGGCTCGCTGACGGCGGCCCGGCCCGGGCCGGTGGATCGCGAGCGCAGCAGCGCCGTCGTCAACGCGCCGCGCTCGGCCATGCCGATCCGCCCGGAACCGCTAAGCAGCAGAACCGATTCCGGGTTGACACCGGCGTCGATCCGCGCGACCGCGGCGTCTATCAGCAGGCTGCTCTTGCCGGTGCCGGGCCCACCGAGAATGCGGAGCTGACCGCGCGCACCGAGGTCTAAGACGGTGTGCGCTTCGGCATCCCACGTGTAGGCCATGACGGCATGACATCACGAGGGTCCGACAAGTCCGCTAACGCGCCACGAATGCGGATCGCAGCAACCGGTCGTCGAACCCGCCGACCGTCTCGCCGGTGACCGCGTAGTGGTACACCGCGACGCGGAAGATCTGGCTGAGCGCGGTGGAGACGAACGAGATCGCCACGGCGACGGCGAATGTGGCGGCCAGCACGGCGAGGCCGAGCGGTGCGAGACGAGCCGCGATCAGCGCGATGCCACCCACCACACCGCCCACCACGACCACCAGCGCGACCAGGAACGTCACCACCCCGATGGTGGCCGCCCCGGCCGCGCTCTCGCCCCAGCGGGCCTTGATGGTGTCCACCGAGCGGCGCAGTGACCGAAACGGTCCGGTTCCTTCGAGCGCGATCACGGGTATGACGAAAAACGTTGCGACGGCCCACGCAGCGCCGACCAGGTCCGCGACGAGCTTGCCCAGGTTCGGCAGGCGCTCCTCGACCGCCTTGAGGATCAGCCCGACCGTGGTCGCCACCAACGTCCATCCCAGGATCGGAACTATCCGGCGCGCCGCCGCGTCGATGCCCTCGGCGACCGTGGTGTCCTCGCCACGCATCGAGCGCACCGCGCAGGCGGCCAGCGCCACATTGAAGAAAATGGCGATGAACGTGGACGCGTATGCCGTCGCCGCCCCCGCGATGTAGTAGACGGGGTCCCGGTTGTCGACGTGATGGCCGCCGAGCACGCCGCGCACCAGCAGCGTCGGCGCCCAGATCGCGACCGTCGCCAGGGCGGCGAACGAGGTGGACAGGACCGGGAAGAAGACGAGCGACCGGTCCTTCCTCAGCACCTCCCAGCTCTGCCTCGAAAGCGCCCAGCCGCGCCTGATTCTGCCCATGAGCGCTCCCGTTGCGTCGTCGAGGAAGATCGAGCGGTTCAGCGTACCCGGGTCGCCACCTACTCTGGAGCGCGAGCGAACGACGACCGGAAGGAGGGGTCGAAGACCATGCACGACGAAGAACGCGGCTTTCCCATCGACGAGGCGCCGGAGGGCGACGCGGTGGAACAACTGCGGCCCGCGGATTCCGACGACGAGACCGGTCTGGACGTCGACTACGTGGCCGCCGGGGACCGGGAGGCCAACGAGGCCGACGTGATCGAGCAGGCCTACATCGTCTCCACCGAGGACGATCGGGATGACGACCGGTGAGGACCGCCGGCCGCTTCCGATAGCGGCGGCTGGCACCATCGACGCGTGACCGCGAAATTACATGTGCACCGCTACGGCCCGTCCGGTCCAGCACGGATCCTGGCGTTGCACGGATTGACCGGCCACGGCCAGCGCTGGCGTCAGCTTTCCGGCTTTCTGCCCGGGATCGGCGTCGCCGCACCGGATCTGGTCGGCCACGGCCGGTCTTCGTGGGCCGCGCCGTGGACCATCGACGCCAACGTCGCGGCGCTGGCCGCACTGCTCGACGAGCAGCCCGACACGCCCGTGGTGATCGTGGGTCACTCGTTCGGGGGCGGGCTGGCGATGCACCTGGCGGCGACGCGCCCCGGCCAGGTGGCGGGGCTGCTGCTGCTCGATCCGGCGGTGGGGCTGGACGGCGGCTGGATGCGCGAGATCGCCGAGGCGATGCTGTCCTCGCCCGACTATCCGGACGCCGAGGAAGCGCGCATGGAAAAGATGCACGGCTCCTGGTCCGATGTGGAACCCGCCCTGCTCGACGCCGAGATCGACGAGCACCTGATCACGCTGCCCGGCGGGCGCTACGGCTGGCGGGTCAGCCTGCCGGCGATGATGTCGTACTGGAGCGAGCTGGCCCGCGACCCCGTGCTGCCGCCCGCGAGGACCCCCACGGTCTTGGTGCGGGCCAAGCGGACCACCCCGCCCTATGTCACCGACGAACTGATCGACGGCCTGGCGCAGCGGTTGGGATCGGATTTCCGGCTGCTCGATTTCGACTGCAACCACATGGTGCCCTACGCCAAGCCCCACGAGGTCGCCGCGTTGACCCGCGAGCTGTTGGACGGCCGCTGACCGTGGCGCCGGTGACCGACGAGCAGGTCGAGCGGGTGCGGGCACTGGTCGCCGCGATCCCGTCCGGCCGGGTCGCCACTTACGGCGACATCGCCGCTGTCGCAGGGCTTTCCAGCCCGCGTATCGTCGGCTGGATCATGCGGACCGACTCGTCGGACCTGCCCTGGCACCGGGTGATCACCGCCTCCGGGCGTCCGGCTCGTCACCTCACGACCCGGCAGCTGGAGTTGCTGCGCGCCGAAGGCGTGCTGGCGACCGACGGCAGAATCGCGCTGCACGAGGTTCGCCACGAGTTTCCGGACGAACGCTAGAGCACCAGCCGGACCAGCGCCGCGGTGCGCGCCAGGCCGGGAAATGCCTCCGCGGTGGATCGCGGATGCAGCGCGTGAACCGCAAGACGAAACATCAACGCCCGCAACAACATTTGCGGCCATTCCGGCAGGGCGTTCCAGCGCTCGATCAGGCCGTCGTCGGCCTCCCCCCACGACAGCGCGTCGATGACGACCACTCCGGCCGCCCACGAGGCGGGCCGCCAGTAGGGCGTGATGTCGGTGATTCCCGGCGCCGCCGTGCCGACGAAAAGCACCGTTCCGTAGAGGTCCCCGTGCACCAGCTGGCTGGGGCTCTTGGTCGGCTTGCGCAAGGTGGCGAGCTGGTGGATCAGCTCCACCGACCGCTCGGCGTCCGCCATCGGGGGGGCCACCCTCGCGCCCGGGGGCACCGAGGCCAGCGGCCGATCCTCCCAGGCCGCGCGATCGGCGGCGATGAAGATGTCGACCTCACCCCACGGCGCGGCGGGCGCCTGCGTCAGAAAGCGGGGGCGGTCCAGTTTGCCAGTCGCCTCATGCAGGCGTACCGCCGCGGAGACGACTTCGTCATGGCGGGGCTCCGGCGTCCCGGCCACGAAGGTGTCGGCCCGCCACCCGGAAACGACGTAGCGCCCGTCGGTGGAACGGACCGGCCGGGCCAGCCGGACGCCGTCGACGAACAGGGTTTCGCGGACTCGGGCGGACCAGGCCGCGCGCGCGTTGTCGGCCACCAGCGACAGGACCACTTCACCGCACCGGAAGCCGCCCTCCCAACTGGCACCCAGATAGACGGGCTTTACGCCGGCCAAGCCAAACGCCGACAGCACATGATCCGGCGGTGGCTCGACTGTCACACCGGTACTCTAACGAGTCCAACAGGCGTTCTGAGTCAGTACATGATCATGTCGGGTTGCATCTGCTGCGCCCATGCCACGATCCCGCCCTGCAAATGCACCGCATCGGCGTATCCGGCCTTGCGCAGCACCGCCAGCGCCTGGGCCGAGCGCACCCCCGTCTTGCAGTACAGCACCGGCAAACGATCCTGCGGCAGCTTTGCCAGACCCTCGCCGGAAGTGATCGACGACTGCGGAATCAGCTGCGCCCCTTCGATATGCACGATCTCGAACTCCACCGGCTCGCGCACGTCGATCAGGGCCAGCTTCTTGCCGGAATCCAGCCAGTCCCGCAATTCTCGCGGGGTGATGGCCGACGCGTCCCCGCGCGCGACGGACTCGGGCGCCACACCGCACAACTGCTCGTAGTCGACCAGCTCGGTGATCTTCGGCCGCGACGCGTCCGACGGGTCACGGCGGATCGCGATGGTGCGATACGTCATCTCCAGCGCGTCGTAGATCATCAGCCGGCCCAGCAGAGAGTCACCGATCCCGGTGATGAGTTTGATCACTTCGGTGCTCATCACCGAGGCGATCGAGGCGCAGACGATGCCCAGCACGCCGCCCTCGGCGCAGGAGGGGACGGACCCGGCCGACGGGGGCTCGGGGTAGAGATCGCGATAGTTGAGTCCACGCCCGTCCGGCGCGTCCTCCCAGCACACCGAGACCTGGCCCTCGAACCGGTAGATCGACCCCCACACGTAGGGCTTTCCGGCCAGCACCGCGGCGTCGTTGACCAGATACCGCGTCGCGAAGTTGTCGGTGCCGTCCACGATCAGGTCGTAGGAGCCGAACAACTCGACCGCGTTGGTCGAGTCCAGACGGAACTCGTGCAGCCGCACGTCGACGAGCGGGTTGATGGCGTTGATGGACTCGCGCGCCGACTGGGCCTTGGACCGTCCGACGTCGGCCACGCCGTGGATGATCTGCCGCTGCAGGTTCGACTCGTCGACCACATCGAAATCGACGATGCCGATCGTGCCCACGCCGGCGGCCGCCAGGTAGAGCAACGTCGGCGCGCCGAGCCCGCCCGCGCCGATCACCAGCACCCGGGCGTTCTTGAGCCGCTTCTGCCCCTCGGGGCCGAGGCCGGGAATGAGCAGGTGACGGCTGTAGCGGGCCACCTCGTCGCCACTGAGGTGATCTGCGGGCGCCACCAACGGCGGCAGCGGCGTCGACACTGCGAAACATCTCCTTGGTTGGCCTAGCGGAAAGCGTCTACCACCATCACAGCAGCCCGTCGAGGGCGCGGCAACGCGCACCGGCGCGCATCGCCGGCCGGGGCTAGGCGATCGGGTACGGCCAGGGGTTGAACCGGCAGGTCTTCCCGTCGGCCTTGACGACGTCGGGGTCGAACTGGGCGGCGTCGTTGTTCGACGTGGAGAACGTCTGCTGCATCATCACCGGCGCCAGGGCGCCCTGCTGCTCACACGGCTCGTGGTGCAGATAACCGATGGCGTGGCCGACCTCATGGTTGATCACATACTGCCGGTAGGACCCGATGTCCCCCTCGAACGGCACGGCTCCGCGTATCCAGCGAGCCTCGTTGAGGAAGACCCGCGACTCGCGGTTTGCACCGAAAACCGGGTTGTAGCAAGAGGTTTCGAGGCGGAACTCGTACCCGCACCCCTCGCGAACCGTCACGGGTGACACCAGGGAGATCCGAAAGTCGGGTTTACCGTTGTCGATCCGGACGAACGCGAACTGCGGGTTGTGGGTCCAGCCCTTCGGATTGCCGAGCGTCTGTTCGACCATCTGGGCGAAGGCGTCGTCGCCGCCGAACATGGTCGGGTCGATGCCGTTCTCCACTTCGACGGTGTACCTGAACACCTTTGCGGTGCCCTGGCCGATCTGGGGCGTGCTGCCCGGCACGACATGCCACGTCTTGTCGCCCGCCTCGGTGAACGGGCCGCCGTCGGGCAGGGTGCCGGCGGGCAGGTTGGCGTCGAACGCGGCCAGCCCGCGCGGCGGGGCATCGATGATCGTCGTGCCGACCGCACCGATCGCCGGCGGACTCTGGATGGGCTGGCTGGCGGTCGGCTTCGGCGCACCGGTGCCCGTCACCGTCTGATACATGACCACCGCGGTGACCACCACCAGGACCGGCAGGGCGTACGCGCGCCACCCATAAGTGGAGACGAACCGGCCCAGCCAGGTTTGTTTGCGCCATTGTCGTGGCCGCTCGCGGTCGGCCCGCGCCCGCCCGGGCTCCCGCGCGAGGGGGTCGCGCAGCGCCCGCAGCGGCTCTCGCCACTCGTCGCGCAACACCGGCACGCGACCCGTGCTGCGCGGCGGCCGGGGGGAGGTCATTTCCCCAGGATTACACAGCCGCCGACCGGCGCCGTCCGTGGCGCGCCCGAATCCGCCTTCCGACACCGCTTCTGCCTGCGGCGACGACCGCGATGACGGCCGCATCGACTCCTCGGGTAGTAAGGTACGTTCCACGGGCTGCGAGCGGGCTGACCCCGCGTTACCGGGGCCGGCCGCTGATATCAGATGAGGAATCGATGAGCGAACTCGCCAAGGTGCCGGCGCGGCGCGCCGTCAGATCGGCTGACCGCGGTCGGCCGGCGGACGGAGCAGCGGTTTCGAACCGGCGAGGCAACCGGTTGCCCCGCGACGAGCGGCGCGGCCAATTGCTCATCGTGGCCAGCGACGTGTTCGTCGACCGCGGCTACCACGCGGCGGGTATGGACGAGATCGCCGACCGCGCAGGCGTTAGCAAACCCGTTCTGTATCAGCACTTTTCGAGCAAGCTCGAGCTGTACCTCGCGGTGCTGGCGCGACACGTGCACAACCTGGTCTCGGGCGTTCAGAACGCGCTGAGCACCACCACCGACAACCGGCGCCGACTGCACTCCGCGGTGCAGGCGTTCTTCGATTTCATCGAGCACGACAGCCAGGGCTACCGGCTGATCTTCGAGAACGACTACGTCACCGAACCCGAGGTGGCCGCCCAGGTTCGCGTGGCCACCGAATCCTGCATCGACGCCGTGTTCGCATTGATCAGCGAGGATTCCGGTCTGGACCCGCACCGGGCCCGGATGATCGCCGTCGGTCTGGTCGGCATCAGCGTCGACTGCGCCAGGTATTGGCTGGACTCCGACCGTCCGATTTCCAAGGCGGACGCCGTCGACGGCACCGTTCAATTCGCCTGGGGCGGGCTGTCACACGTGCCGCTCACGCGCTCCTGAACTTCACCTGCCTGCGTGCTTGCCGGACTCGGCGCTGATCCCGAAGCCCACCCGGCGCGCGTCGGCGACGCCGATCTCGACGTAGGCGATCCTGGCGGTGTGAATCAGGAAGCGGCGGCCCCGTTCGTCGCTCAGGCGCAGCAGACCCGACCCGTCGCTGAGGGCGGCGCTGACCAGTTCTTCGACCTCGGCGGGGGTCTGGGTGCTGGCAAGGACCAGCTCGCGCGGACTATCCGTGATACCGATCTTGACCTCCACGGTCACCCCTTCCATGGGTCTTGCGGCCTTGCGCAGGGTATTGAAGTCCCGGCCCTGTCAGCAGCAGGCTAGTGGACGCCGCTGAACCCCACCTCGCCGCGTCCCCACACTTCGCGGTCAGCGAAACCTTGGTCGCGGCCCGGTAACGATTCGCTTGCAGGTTGTCTCGGGCACCCGCGCTATACCCGATCCGTGTTTTCACATCGCTAACTTCGGCACCATGGGTACCACGTGGGCGCACCTTGACGACAGGATCCGGGATTACCCCGACGACGAGCTTGACGATGCTTGCGACACCGATCCCCACCTGAACGCCGACTACAACTGGACGGGCTGGCCGGTCGAGTCTCGCTGGCGCCCGGCCACGGCGGTGCTGGGCGCGGTGGTCGCCCTGGGCGCCATCGCCACCGCGGTCATCATCAACAGCGGCGACAGCGCGTCCACCAAGGCCACCGTTGGTGCACCGGCTCCCCACCCGGTGACCTCGGCACCCTCGACGACGAAGGCATCGGTGGCGCCCAGCGCCGCCCCGCGCCCGACCCAGTTGCCGCCCGAGACGGTCACGACGGTCACCACGCCCAGCGCCGCGCCCATCGCGCCGCCGGCGATGGCGGCGCCCACCGTTGCGCCCCCGCTCGCGGCGGCACCACCGCAGGCCGCGCTGAACCCGCGGACCATCCTGTACAGCGTGAATGGAACGAAGCAGCTGCTGGACCTGGTGAACATCGTCTACACCGACGCGCGGGGCGTACCGCAGACCGAGTTCAACGTGTCGCTGCCGTGGTCCAAGGTGGTCGTGCTGAACCCTGGCGTGGAGACCAAATCCGTCGTCGCGACCAGCTTCTACGGCCGACTCAACTGCTCGGTCTTCAACGCCGCCGGACAGCGGATCATCGCGTCCACCACCTCGAACATGGCGACCTGCGCAGGCTGAGCCCCGGCTGCGTCAGCTCAGGCCCAGTTCGTGCATGCGCCGCTCGTGCGTCTGCTGCATCCGGTCGAAGAAAGCGTTGAGCTGGCCCAGCCCACCGGCGCCCGACATCACCAGGTCGACCAGCTCGTCGTGGTCGGCCAGCAGGTACTGGGCCTGGGTGATCGCTTCCCCGAACAGCCGGCGGGACCACAGCGCCAGCCGGCTGCGTTGCTTGCCGCTGGACGTCACCGCGGCGCGCACCTCGGCGACGACGAACTGCGAGTGCCCGGTCTCCGAGAGGGTCGCGCGAACCACGTCGGCGACCTCGTCGGGCAGACCGTGGGCGATCTCGAGGTACAGATCGGCCGCCAGGGCGTCGCCCACATAGGTCTTGACCAAGGCCTCGAGCCACGTGCTTGGCATCGTCAGCCGGTGGTAGTTCTCGAGCGCCGAGACGTACTTGGACATCGCCGACACGACGTCGACGCCTCGGCTTTCCAGCGCGTCGCGCAGCTGCTCGTAGTGCTGCATCTCGGCGGCGGCCATGCTCGCCATGGATATCCGTCCGCGCAGGTCGGGGGCCATCCGCGCCTCGTCGGTGAGCCGGTAGAACGCGGCGATCTCGCCGTAGGCCAAGACCGCGAACAGCTCGTTGACACCCGGGTGATCGGCCGACAGCCGCCGGGCGGCCGAATCGTCGATTTGGTCGGCGTCCAGATCGGCTTGGGAGGGCTCGCATGAGGGCCGGGTCATGGCAACACTGTAGTCGGCTGACTTAGCGCGAAATGGGAACCAGCTGTCGACCAGCTATCATGTAGGTAGATGGCGGCTGTATTCATGCCGTAATTGTTTTTCAAGCCGCTATCGGCGAAATGTGCGTGCACAGCTGGCCCGCCCTAACGGGGCCATCCCAGACTGAGCCAGGGCCGGCGACTCGGCGACGAAATCGGAGTCGGAACTCGTGCGCGCGTGACCGCGACAGAGAAACACCGACACAAACCGATACGTCACCGAGAGGCTACTTACCCACGCATGACCACACTCACCAGCACAACTGAACTCGCCCCCCAACCAACATTCGCGCAAATCGGCGTCCGCGACGAGATCGTGCGCGCGCTCGCCGAAAAGGGGATCGAAACCCCTTTTGCCATCCAAGAACTGACCCTGCCGATGGCGCTCGCCGGCGACGACCTGATCGGCCAGGCCCGCACCGGTATGGGCAAGACCTTCGCCTTCGGCGTGCCGCTGCTGCAGCGCATCACCGCCGGCACCGCGACACGCCCCCTCAACGGCACGCCGCGGGCCCTGATCGTGGTCCCCACCCGCGAGCTGTGCCTGCAGGTCACCGATGACCTGACGCTGGCGGCCAAGTACCTGTCCGCCGATAAGGACGATGCCGGCCGGGACAGGGCGCTGTCCGTCGTCCCCATCTACGGCGGGCGCCCCTACGAGCCGCAGATCGAGGCGCTGCGCGCCGGCGCCGACGTCGTGGTGGGCACGCCGGGCCGGCTGCTCGACCTGAGCCAGCAGAACCACCTGCAACTGGGCGGGTTGTCGGTGCTGGTGCTCGACGAGGCCGACGAGATGCTCGACCTGGGCTTCCTGCCCGACATCGAGCGCATCCTGCGTCAGATCCCGACCGACCGGCAGTCCATGCTGTTCTCGGCGACCATGCCGGACCCGATCATCACGCTGGCCCGCACCTTCATGAACCAGCCCACCCACATCCGGGCGGAGGCGCCGCACTCGGCGGCCACCCACGACACCACCGTCCAGTACGTCTACCGGGCCCACGCCCTGGACAAGGTGGAGCTGGTCAGCCGGGTGCTGCAGGCCGAGGGCCGCGGCGCGACGATGATCTTCACCCGCACCAAGCGCACCGCGCAGAAGGTGGCCGACGAGCTGGCCGAGCGCGGCTTCGCGGTGGGCGCGGTGCACGGTGACCTGGGCCAGGCGGCCCGCGAGAAGGCGCTCAAGGCCTTCCGGACCGGCGACATCAACGTGCTGGTCGCCACCGACGTCGCCGCCCGCGGCATCGACATCGACGACATCACCCACGTCATCAACTACCAGATCCCCGAGGACGAGCAGGCCTACGTGCACCGCATCGGCCGTACGGGCCGCGCCGGTAAGACCGGTATCGCGGTCACCCTGGTGGACTGGGACGAGCTACCCCGCTGGTCGATGATCGACAAAGCGCTGGGTCTGGACTGCCCCGAGCCCGCCGAGACCTATTCCAATTCGCCGCACCTCCACGCCGAGCTGGGCATCCCCGCCGAAGCCCGCGGCACGGTGGGCGCGGCCCGCAAGCCGCAAAGTCAGCGCCGCGGCGGCGACCGGGACGGCAAGAAGCCGGAGCAGAAGTCGGAGAGGCCCGCGCGCCGTTCCGGCACCCGGCGGCGCACCCGTGGCGGCCAGCCCGTCAGCGCGCACCCGTCGGGCAACGGCACCGCGAGCCCCAACGGCGACGCCACCCCGGAAACCCCGGTCGCCTCGCCCCCGGGTAACGCCGGCTCCACCCGGCGCCGCCGTCGGCGCCGCAAGCCCGCCGACGGGCAAGCCGCCGCAGCGGCCGTGGCCGGCACGCAGAGCAACTAAAAGTCCCCGCCGACGCATGGTCAGACCCGAGCGCCGGACCAAAGGCGACATCATCGCCGCCGCGGCCATCGTGGTCGTGGTCGCCGCAGTCGCGGCGCTGATCTGGTGGAGCAGCGACGCCCGGGCCACCGTCAGCCGGCCCGCGGCCTTTCCCGCACCCAATCCGGCCCCGGCCCGTCAGGTGCCCGCCGTCCTCAAGCAGCTGTGGAGCGCCGCCAGCCCGGCTACCACCGCCCCAGTGGTAGCGGGCGGAGTGGTCGTCACCGCCGCGGGCCGCCAGATCGACGGGCGCGATCCCGACACCGGCCAGTCCCGCTGGAGCTACGCCCGCGACGCCGACCTGTGCGGGGTCACCTGGCTGTACCGCTACGCCGTCGGCGTCTATCGCGACGATCGCGGCTGTGGCCAGGTGAGCACGGTGGACGGCGCCACCGGTCGCCGCGGGCCCGCCCGCAGCGGTTACGCCGATCCGCGGGTGCGGCTCTCCTCCGACGGCATGACGGTGTTGTCGGTCGGCGACACGCGGCTGGAGCTGTGGCGTTCGGACATGGTCCGGATGCTGGCCTACGGCGAGTCCGATGCCCGGGTGAAACCGGCGACGCGCGGGCTGCACTCCGGCTGCAGGCTGATCTCGGCCGCGGCCAGTTCGCAGGCAGTGTCGGTGCTGGAGAGCTGCGCGAAGCAGGCCGACCTGCGGTTGGTGCTGTTGCGTCCGGGCAAGGACGACGACGAACCGCAGCAACACATCGTGGCCGAACCTGGGATCGCCCCGGATTCGGGCGCCCGGGTGCTGACCGTCGCGGAGAACACCACCGCGGTATACCTGCCCACACCACAGCCCCGCGTAGACGTGATCGACGAAACCGGCGCCACCGTGTCGAGCACCCCGCTGCCAAAACCGCCGTCGCGCTCGGCCGCGGTCTCGCACCCCGGCAGCCTGATCACCTGGTGGACCGGCGATTCGCTGATGGTCTTCGACACGAACACGTTGGCGCTGCGCTACACCATCGCCGCGGGCGACAAGACGCCGTTGGGGCCCGGGGTGATGATGGCGGGGCGGCTACTGGTGCCTCTCACCAACGCGATCGGGGTCTACGACCCGCTCAATGGCGCCAACGAACGCTACATTCCGGTGGACCGGTCGACGAGCGCCCCGCTGGCCGGAAAGCCGGTGTTCCCGGCCGTGATCGGCTCGCGACTGCTCGAGCAGCGCGGCGACACCCTGGTCGCGCTGGGGTAGCTAAACCTCGACGGCGAACGTCGGCAGCGGCTTGCCGCTCTTCCAGTGCTTGAGCAACGCCGCCGCCAGGTCGCCGTAGGCCGCCGCCCCCTTGTTCTTGCGGCCGGCCATCACCGACGAGCCCGAGGCGCTGGCCTCGGCGAATCGCACGGTGCGCGGAATCGGCGGGGCCAGCACCGGCAGGTTGTACCGGTCGGCGACGTCGGCCAGGACGTCGCGGGTGTGGGTGGTACGCGAGTCGTACAGCGTCGGCAGGGCGCCGAGCAGGCGCAGCTCCGGGTTGGTGATCTGCTGGACGTCGGAGACCGTGCGCAGGAACTGGCCGACCCCGCGGTGCGCGAGCGTCTCGCACTGCAGCGGCACGATGACCTCGTCGGCGGCCGTCAGCCCGTTGAGGGTGAGCACGCCCAGCGACGGCGGGCAGTCGATGATCACCACGTCGAATTCGTCGCCGAGTTTGGCCAGCGCGCGCTTGAGCGCATATTCGCGGCCGGCCCGCATCAGCAGCATCGCTTCGGCGCCGGCCAGGTCGATGTTGGCCGGCAGCAGCGTCATTCCCTCCGCCGTCTCGACCAGCGCGGCGTTGGGCTCGACCTCGCCGAGCAGCACCTCGTGCACGGAGACCGGTAGTTTGTCCGGGTCTTGGCCCAGCGAGAAGGTCAGGCAGCCCTGCGGATCGAGGTCGACCAGCAGTACCCGCTTGTTATCGTCCAGCATCGCCGCACCCAGCGACGCGACAGTGGTCGTCTTGGCGACACCACCCTTTTGGTTGGCCACCGCCAATACCCGGGTCTTAGCAGCCATAGGCCCGGCTCTCCCCTCTGCGAAATCGCCATGCGCTCAACAACGCCCATCCTGGCACGTTCGCTCGCCGTGCGCTGCGGCCGACGGGCCCGGCATGTCGTCCGGCAGAATCAATTGCTATGGGCTTGCACAACCACCGCCTGATGCTGCTGCGCCACGGCGAGACCGAGTGGTCGAAGTCGGGTCAGCACACGGGACGCACGGACCTCGAACTCACCGACACCGGCCGCGTCCAGGCCGAGCTGGCCGGCCGCGTCCTGCGTGAACTGGACCTTGTCGACCCGTTGGTGGTCAGCAGCCCGCGCATCCGTGCCCTGACCACAGCCAAGCTGGCGGTACTCAGCGTCGACGAGGTCTCCCCCCTGCTCGCGGAATGGGATTACGGATCCTACGAGGGGCTGACGACTCCGCAGATCCAAGAATCGGTGCCCGATTGGATGGTCTGGACGCACGGCTGCCCCGACGGCGAGAGCGTGGCGCAGGTCAGCGACCGCGCGGATCAAGCTGTCGCCTTTGCGTTGCAACACATGAGCTCGCGCGACGTGGTGTTCGTGGGGCACAGCCACTTCTCCCGTTCGGTGATCACCCGCTGGGTGGAGCTGCCCCTCGTCGAGGGCAGCCGCTTCTGGATGCTGGCCGGCTCCATCGCCGTCTGTGGATTCGAGCATGGCGTGCGGCAGCTGCGCGCGCTCGGATTGACCAATCAGCCACAGGCGATCAAACCCGGGTGAGCGGCGAAGGCGAGGCTGCGCGCCGCGCGGCGCGATCAGGAGTCGAGCAGCTGAACAGCGAACCGCCGTTCGCGCTGTGCGGGCCGACCGGGACCCTGATCGCCGATGGGGTGCGGCGACGCTACGGTGAGTTGGCCGCGGCGCAGGCCGCGCTGCGCTCGGGCGAAGCACCGATCGTGTTGGGGGCCTTGCCTTTCGACGTCACCAGACCGGCAGCGTTGTCGACGCCGGAGACGGTGAACGCCACGGGCGGGCCCCCGGACTGGCCGCAAGACGGCCTGCCGCCGGTGCGAGTCGCCGAAGCCGTGCCGCCACCGGTCGAATACCGGGAACGGATCCGCCGAGCCTGTGCGCAGCTCGCCGCCGCCCACAACCCGCTGGAAAAGGTGGTTCTGGCCCGCGCCCTGCGGCTCGTTGCCGACACCCCGCTGGATGCGCGGGTGATCCTGCGCCGGCTCATCGCCGCCGACCCGGCGGCCTACGGCTACCTGGTGGACCTGAGCGCCGCCGGGGACGAATACTCGGGCACCGCCCTGGTGGGCGCCAGTCCCGAGCTGTTGGTCGCGCGCAGCGGCGACCGCGTCGAGTGCCGGCCGTTCGCCGGGTCGGCCCCGCGTGCCGCCGACCCGCAGACCGACGCCGCCAACGGCGCCGCGCTGGCCGCCTCGGCCAAGAATCGTCATGAGCACCGGCTGGTCATCGAGACCATCAGGGCCGCGCTGCAGCCGTTGTGCGACGACCTGACGATTGCCGCCGAACCGCGGCTGAGCACCACCGCCACGGTGTGGCATCTGTGCACACCGATCACCGGCCGCTTGCGTGACACCTCAAGCACCGCAATCGATCTGGCGTTGGCGCTGCACCCCACCCCGGCGGTCGGTGGGGTGCCGACGAAGGCCGCGGCCGAGCTGATCACCGAATTGGAAGGCGACCGCGGGTTCTACGCCGGGGCGGTGGGCTGGTGCGACGCCCGCGGCGACGGGCGCTGGGTGGTGGCGCTGCGCTGCGCCCAGCTGTCGGCCGACCGGCGCGGCGCGCTGGCCCGGGCCGGCGGCGGTATCGTCGCCGAGTCCGACCCCGACGAGGAAGTCGCCGAAACGACAACGAAATTCCGCACGATCCTCAATGCCCTCGGAGTTGAACAATGAGCCGGCACGTCCGTCGCGCCACGCCGCAAGACGCCGCCGCGATCACCGAAATGATCCACGCGCTGGCCGAATTCGAGCATGCCGCCGATCAGTGCACGGTGACCGAAACACAGATCACGGCAGCGCTTTTCGGCGAGGCGCCGACGGTGCACGGGCATGTCGCCGAGGTGGACGGCGAGATCGCCGCGATGGCGCTGTGGTTCGTCAACTTCTCCACCTGGGACGGCGTGGCGGGCATCTACCTGGAAGACCTGTTCGTACGTCCGGAATTCCGCCGGCGCGGGTTGGCCCGGGCGCTGTTGGCGGCGTTGGCGTCCGAGTGCCTACAACGGGGCTACACCCGGCTGTCCTGGGCGGTGCTGAACTGGAACGCCGACGCCATCACGCTCTACGACGGGATCGGCGGGGAGCCGCAGAACGAATGGACGACCTACCGGCTGTCCGGGGCGTCGTTGGCCGGCTTGGCGGAATCACCCTGATCGCCGGCGGCCCAGCGCACCGCGGCCGGACTGAACAGCAATCCCAGCACGATCAGCGCCACCACGCCCGCCGGAATCCCGAAGCCCGGTTGATGTGATCCGACCGCGAGGTACCACGCCACCGGCAGCAACAGCAGCTGGGTGATGACGGCCAGCCCGCGGCCCCAGCGCTTGCCGAGGATCAGCGCGCGGCCCGCGGCGATCACCCCCGCGCCGACCAGTACGAACCAGCCCGCCGTCGCCAGGCCGTTGACCACCTGCTGATCGGCTCCCGCAATGCCGCGCACCACCAACACGACCGCCACGATCAACGCCGCAATCCCCTGCAGCACAACGATCAGGCCGGCGCGGCGAACGGGGGCCGGGGCGGCGGGCGGAGTCACAGCGTCAGCGTAGTCAGGGCGGCCTCCCGCTCCCCGGCGGTTCCCCCACAGCCGCTCCTTAACCGGCCCGCCTAAGCTCGTGCCTCATGCGGGCCGTGCTGATCGTCAACCCCACAGCCACTTCCACCACCCCAGCCGGTCGCGATCTGCTGGCCCACGCTCTCAAGAGCCGCCTGCAGCTCTCTGTCGAACACACCAATCACCGTGGTCACGGCACCGAGCTCGCGCAGAAGGCCGTCGCCGACGGTATCGATCTGGTGGTCGTGCATGGCGGCGACGGCACGGTGAGCGGGGTGGTCAACGGCTTGCTCGGCAGGCCGGGGCCGCTGCCGAGCGGACCGGTACCTGCGGTTGCGGTGGTACCCGGCGGTTCGGCGAACGTGCTCGCGCGGTCTCTGGGCATCTCCGCGGATCCGGTCGCGGCCACCAATCAGCTCATCCAGTTGCTCGACGACTACCAGAGGCGCCGCACCTGGCGGCGGATCGGCCTGATCGACTGCGGCGAGCGCTGGGCGGTGTTCAACACGGGCATGGGCGTCGACGCCGAGGTGGTGGCCGCGGTCGAGGCCGAGCGGGACAAGGGCGGCAAGGTTTCTGCGTGGCGCTACATCCGCGCGGCGGTGCCCGCCGTGTGGGCTTACACGCGCCGCGAACCGATGCTGACGCTGGAACTTCCCGGCCGCGATCCCATTACCGGGGTCAGCTTCGCGTTCGTGTCGAATTCCAGCCCGTGGACCTTCGCCAACGAACGGCCGGTGTGGACCAATCCCGGCTGCAGCTTCGAGTCAGGCCTGGGGGTGTTCGCGCCCACCACCATGAAGACGATCCCCACCCTGCGAATAGTGCGGCAGATGCTCGCCAAACGACCCACGTTCGACTTCAAGCACCTCATCACCGAAGACGACCTGCCCTGCGTGCGAGTTACCTCGACCGCAGGCGCGGTGGCGTGCCAGTTCGACGGTGACTACCTCGGCGGGCGCGAAACCATGACGTTCAAAGCGGTCCCAGACGCGCTGGCGGTGGTCGCGCCTCCTCAGCAGAAATGGCGCTGAACTGGGGGTATGACGCACCCCATGCGGCGCGCGAGGAGAAATTTCACCGGAGCGCCCGTGGAGTGTAGTACAACGGAGTGAGAGCTTGGCTACGAGTTGATCAAAGTGAGATAGCCCACGAGCGAACTCACGCTATTGACATCTGTTGAGCCTGTGAAACGATCAAAAGGTTGCATGCAGAAACTACGTAGGAGTCCGGACTCCTTTTCTTCTGCACGCGTAAAACAGCCGAAGAAAATGGCCGTGCGCCTTGCTGCGCACTCAGTAAGGAGTAAAGACGTATGGATTGGCGCCACAAGGCGGTCTGTCGTGACGAAGACCCGGAGCTGTTCTTCCCGGTAGGGAACAGCGGCCCGGCGCTCGCGCAGATCGCTGACGCGAAACTGGTCTGTAATCGGTGTCCGGTGACCACAGAGTGCCTCGGTTGGGCCCTGAACACTGGCCAGGACTCGGGCGTCTGGGGCGGCATGAGCGAAGACGAGCGGCGCGCACTGAAGCGTCGCAACGCCCGGACGAAGGCCCGCAGCGGGGTTTAGCCCACATAACGCAAATAGTGCGGCCTCGACGAAAGTCGGGGCCGCACCTTTGCGTGTGGCGCGGTGCGACGCAGGTGCCTACAGCAGCAAACGGGTTCGCCGGCCGATCGGTACCCGCAGCACCACGTCGGTGCCGCGGGCGGGCGCGTCACGCATGCCCAGGGTGCCGTCCAACTCGGCCGACACCAGCGTCCGCACGATCTGCAGGCCGAGGCTGTCGGAGGTCTCCAGGCTGAATCCCTTCGGCAGTCCGCGGCCGTCGTCGTGCACCACGACGTCGAGCCAGCGCGCGGATCGCTCGGCGCGGATCGTCACCGAGCCCTCTTCGGCCGCCGGGTCAAAGGCGTGTTCGATCGCGTTCTGGACCAGTTCGGTGATCACCATGATCAGGGCGGTGGCCCGGTCGGAGTCCAGCACACCGAGGTCGCCGACGCGGTTGATGCGGATCGGCCGGTCTACCGACGCCACGTCGTTCATGATCGGCAGGATCCGGTCGATCACCTCGTCGAGGTTGACCTGCTCGTCCACCGACATCGACAGCGCGTCGTGCACCAGCGCGATTGACGACACCCGGCGCACCGACTCGATCAGTGCCTCCCGCCCCTCCGCGTTGACGGTCCGGCGGGCCTGCAGCCGCAACAGCGCCGCCACGGTTTGCAGGTTGTTCTTCACCCGGTGGTGGATCTCCCGGATGGTGGCGTCCTTGGAAATCAGGGCCCGGTCGCGGCGCTTGACCTCCGTGACGTCGCGGATCAGCACGGCCGCACCCGCGCTAGCTCCGTCGACCATCAACGGCAGCGTGCGCAGCAGCACCGTGGCTCCCCCGGCGTCGACCTCCATGCGCATGCTGCGCCCGCCGGCCACCAGATCGCGTACGTGTTCGGCCACCTCCTGTGCCTCGAACGGGTCGGAGATCAACGGGCGCGTGACCTCGATGAGGTTGCGCCCCTCCAGCTCGGTGGTCAGGCCCATCCGGTGGTAGGCCGACAGCGCGTTGGGACTGGCATATGCGACGACGCCGTGCACGTCGAGGCGGATGAAGCCATCGCCCGCCCGCGGGGTCGAGCGCGACATCACCACGTCCCCCACGTCAGGGAAAGTCCCCTCGGCGAGCATCTGGACCAGATCGGTGGCGCAGTCCCGGTAGGCGATCTCCAGCTGACCGGACGTGCGGTCGGCGGCCAGCGCGGTCTGATGGTGGGTGAGCACGGCCACCACCTTGCCGCCGTAGCGCACCGGAGACGCCTCGACGTGGGTGCCCGGTAACCACGAATCCTCAGGCCCCGCAACGTCGTTGCGCTTGGCGGTGCCCGACGCGAAGGTCTCGGCCACGAGAGTCAACCGGTCCGACCCGACCGCGGTGCCGACCGCGTCGGTCTGCAACGCCGTGGGCGCCGTGTTCGGCCGGCACTGCGCCACACAAACCAGCACGCCGTCGTCGCGCCGCACCCACATCAGGTAGTCGGCGAACGACAGGTCGGCCAGAAGCTGCCACTCCCCGACCACGGCGTGCAGGTGGTCCACCGCGTTGCCCGGCAGCATGGTGTGTTCGGCGAGCAGATCACCGAGAGTTGACATCGCTTACTCCCCGGGTGTTCCCGGCGGCTGGTCGAAGGGGCCTGACGGCTAGCTGATCACCGCGATGAGGTCGCCCGCCTGAATCACGTCGCCCACCGACACGCTGACCTTGCTGACGGTGCCGCCCACTTCGGCCAGGACGGGGATCTCCATCTTCATCGACTCCAGCAGCACCACGATGTCGCCTTTGCCGATCTGGTCACCCTCGTTCACAACGACTTCGAGCACGCTGGCCACGATCTCGGCACGCACATCCTCCGCCATCTTCACCCCACTCGTCTCGGCCCTCGTGCAGGCTGGCTGCTGGTCATCACGGTTCAATCCGGCCCATCAGGCTCGGATACATCGAACCACAGGGCCACTCGGCATTGCGGCGCACGGGGCCCGGAGTGGCGCCACGAGGGTGAAGACACTGCATGGGACGTCTCGTGAGAGAATGGCCGTCAAGCCAACGGGCGCCGGGCGCCTAGTTTGACAGCAATCACGGAGGTTTTCACCATGGCCAAACGGGGCCGTAAGAAGCGCGACCGCAAGCACAGCAAGGCCAACCACGGAAAGCGCCCCAACTCCTGACGGGGGCTACTGCGTACCCCGGATGATCGTGGTGCGCCGGATCTCGAGCCGGAGCCGCTCGCGCAGCCCCTCGGGGGCCTTCTCGCCCCGGCATTTGGTGGCGATCAACGCCTTGATTCGCTCTTCGAGGCCGTAGTGCTTGAAGCAGCCGGGGCACGCCTCGAGGTGGCGGCGCAGCTGCTCGCGGGTGTCCGGGCCGCATTCACCGTCGAGCAGCAGCCAGACCTGGCGGATGACCTCCGCGCAGCCGACGCTGCCGTGTGACTCGTCGTTGGGGCAGGCGTCGGGCGAGGCACCGCCCTGGCCAGAGAACTCGCTCATGACGACACCTCCTCGTGTGTCTGCTGACCGCGGTTGAAGCCGCGCTCCTTGGCAACGTCGGCCAACAGGCCACGCAGCTGCCGTCGGCCGCGGTGCAGCCGTGACATTACCGTTCCGATCGGCGTATCCATGATCTCGGCGATTTCCTTGTACGGGAAGCCTTCGACATCGGCGTAATAGACCGCCATCCGGAATTCCTCCGGCAAAGCCGCCAGCGCATCCTTGATCTCCGAGTCCGGGAGCGCCTCCAGGGCCTCCACCTCTGCCGAACGCAGCCCGGTGGACGAGTGCTCGGCGTTGGAGGCCAGCTGCCAGTCGGTGATCTCCTCGGTCGGATACTCCGCGGGTTGGCGCTGCTTCTTGCGATAGCTGTTGATGTAGGTGTTGGTCAGAATGCGGTACAGCCACGCCTTGAGATTGGTGCCGGCCCGGAACGAGCGGAATCCCGCATAGGCCTTGACCATGGTCTCTTGCAGCAGATCTTCGGCGTCGGCGGGATTGCGCGTCATGCGCAGCGCGCCGCCATAGAGCTGGTCCAGCAGGGGTATCGCGTCGCGCTCGAACCGCGCCGTCAGTTCCGCGTCCGTCTCTTCGGGCGCCGCGGGCTCGAACACCTCGGGCCCCGTCGCGCCATCGCGGCCATCTTCAGAATCGGCCATGTCGATCAACCCGGTCCCTTCTGCGGCGGTGTTGCCGGAGAGCACCAAAAGCGCCACCGGACTCGCAAGGAAGCCAGCCAACCGCTCCTCGCCTAACAGGCTCGTCGCCGTTGACACCACGCTGCTCCTCCAATCTAAAGGCTGACCCCGACACCGTCCGTCCGGGTCCGCTCCACCGCATATGAAACCGACTGGATCAACGCCGCGCGCGACCTCGCTATTTCCGCAGCGCGCTGTGGCCGGACGCCGGCCCTGGCCACCCGGATCGGGCCCCCAGCCGGGGGGCTCGGGCGTGGCGTTAGTGTGACGCCATGTCCCACGCCAAGTCTCTGCAAGGCAAGACCATGTTCATCTCCGGCGCCAGCCGCGGCATCGGCCTGGCGATCGCCAAGCGCGCCGCAGCCGACGGCGCCAACATCGCGCTCATCGCCAAGACGGCCGAGCCGCACCCGAAGCTACCGGGAACGGTGTTCACGGCGGCCAAAGAACTCGAGGAAGCCGGGGGGCAGGCCCTGCCGATCGTCGGGGACGTCCGCGACCCGGAATCGGTCGAGGCGGCCGTAGCCAAGACCGTCGAGCAGTTCGGCGGCATCGACATCTGCGTCAACAATGCGTCGGCGATCAACCTGGGATCCATCTCCGAGGTGCCGATGAAGCGGTTCGACCTGATGAACGGCATCCAGGTGCGCGGCACGTACGCGGTCTCGCAAGCGTGCCTGCCCCACATGAAGGGCCGGGAGAACCCGCACATCCTGACGCTGTCCCCGCCGGTGCTGCTGGGCCAGGAGTGGCTGAAGCCGACCGCCTACATGATGGCCAAGTTCGGTATGACGTTGTGCGCGTTGGGTATCGCGCAGGAGATGCGCGAGGAGGGCATCGCGTCCAACACGCTGTGGCCGCGCACGCTGGTGGCCACCGCCGCGGTGCAGAACCTGCTCGGCGGCGACGAGGCGATGGGACGCGCCCGCAAGCCGGAGATCTACTCCGACGCCGCCTACGTCATCCTCAACAAGCCGTCGAAGGAGTTCACCGGCAACATGCTGTTGTGCGAGGACGTGCTGGTGGAGTCCGGCGTCACCGACCTGTCGACCTACGACTGCATTCCCGGCTCGAAGCTGGGCGTCGATTTCTGGGTGGACGGCGTGAACCCGCCGGGGTACACAGGCCCCTAGCTGCTCGTGACCGCCACGCCGGGCATTGCCGCGTTGGTGAAAGCCGGTGTGCGGCATGAAGTCCTGACCTTCGATCACGATCGGCGGGAGCAGTCGTTCGGCGCGGAGGCGGTCAAAGCGCTCACCGAGGCCGCCGGCATCGAATCCGGACAGGTCTACAAGACGCTGATCATCACCGTCCCCGGCGGGCTGGCGGTCGCGATCGTGCCGGCGATCGGCCGGCTCTCGCTGAAGGCGGCCGCCGCCGCGCTGGGAGTCGCCAAGGCAGCCATGGCCGACGCTTCGGTGGCCGAGCGGACCACCGGGTACGTGCTCGGCGCGGTGTCGCCGTTCGGTCAGCGCAAGGCGCTGCCGACCGTCGTCGATTCCAGCGCGCTGGCGTGGGATCGGGTGTTCTGCAGTGCCGGTCGCCGGGGCTGGGAGGTCGCGGTGGCGCCCCAGGATCTGATCCGCCTCACCGGCGCGGTCACCGCCGACATCAGCAGAACGTGACGACGACCTTGTCCGCGACCCCGGGGTGTGGTCGCTATTCGCGTTAGACCGTCAGGTATCCGCCGTCGACGGCGATGGTGGTGCCGGTGATGTAGGAGGCGGCGTCGGTACACAAGAACAGCGCCGCGCCGGCGCAGTCCCGGGGTGTACCCGGCCTGCCCAGAGGGGTGTGGAAGCCGATCTCGACGTCCATCACCTCAGGAATTCCCATGGCCGGCTGCGTCATTCGGGTGTCGATGAACCCGGGCGCGATGGCGTTGACCCGGATCCCGTCGTCGGCCCACCGGCGAGACAGGTTCATGGTCAGGGCGATCAGGCCCATCTTCGACGAGGCATAGCCGGGGACGAAGACCGCCGAGCGGAAAGCGGACATCGAGACCACGCTGACGACGCTCGCGCCGCCCAGCGCCTGGCTGGACTTGAGCCGTTCGTGACAGCGCATCGTCAGCCGCATCGGACCGAGCATGTTCTGTGCCACCGACGCGACGTAGCCATCCGGGTCGTATTCGTCGCCGGCGGGATAGGTGCCACCCGCGTTGTTGACCAGGATGTCCAGGTCCCCCAGCGAATCCGCCAGGGCGTCAACCGATTCGGCATCTTGGATCTGGCACTGCCGGTATGTGAACGCGCCCAGCTCCTTTTCGGGATAGTCCGCGGCAGACCCGCGGGTGCCGGTCACCGTGACGGTGGCCCCGGCTTCGGCGAAGCCGGTGGCGATGGCGTTGCCGATGCCGTTGGTACCGCCGGTCACCAGCACGTGGGCGCCGGTGAAGTCGAAGTTGACGGTGTTCATTCGGTCGTCCTCAATTGAGGTCGCCTGCTCCGAAGCGCTCCCGATGAATCGTCAGCCCGTCGCAGCGAAGGTACCGACCGCGCTGTTGGACAAGCTACGTTCAGCGTCGGCGTGCGGTTCCCGAGGCCGCCTCGCGGTCGTCAGAGCGATCACCGACGTTTCAACAACGGGAACGCAGAAGTAGCACAGACCGGGTGCGGGTTCGGGAAAGCTGCACTCGGGGCAAAGATCTGGACAAAGCAATTCACTCGCCATGAGATCGATGGTCACGCCGACGGGTTCTCCGGCGCCACGTCGGCGAGCAAAAGGTATGGATGTGCCACAAAATCGTTGCTCAATCGATGTCAGGCGGTCCCAGCGGCACGAAGAGCCGGCACTGAAAACGGCAATGACGCACCCGACACACCGATTACGGTTTTGCGCCCGAAAGGCTTTTGTTGAGCGTTGCGGTAAAGCGGTGCTAAAGGATTTTCATCTGCTCGGGCTGCGGCTCGGCCGGCTGGAGCAACTGCGGACCGTTGTTGCGGACGTTGTTGACCAACGTCGACACCTCGCGCATCCGGATGCTGCGCACATCGGGTGTGCGGGCCAGCAGGTCCTCGTCGATCGCGGCGTCCGGGTCCAGCCACCGGTCCCAGTCGCGCTCGGGCACCACCAGCGGCATCCGATCGTGGATCTGTGCCAACTCCCCCGGCGCATCGGTGGTGATGATGGTGCAGCTCAACAGCGGCGAAGCATCCTTGACCGGTTTCCAGACCGACCACAGGCCCGCCATGAACAGCGGCTCCCCGTCTTCGGAGTACATGAAGAACGGCGTCTTGCGGGTCTTCTTGCCGGCCGCATCGTCGGAGTTGACCCGCCATTCGTAGTAGCCGTCCATCGGGATCAGGCAGCGCTTGGACTTGGCGCTGGTCCGGAAGGCGGGCGACGTGGTGACCTTGTCCGCGCGAGCGTTGATCAGCATCGGGCCCTTGGTGTCGGGGGCGCCGTCGGCACCGGCCTTGGCCCACGGCGGCACCAACCCCCAGCGCATCAGCCGCACCCGCCGCGTCGGCTGGTCGTCGGGCTCGGAATGCCGGCTGACGACGGTCGCGATGGTCGAGGTCGGCGCCACGTTGTAGTTGGGGGCGGTGGACCCGGCGTCGGCGCCGATCGCCTCGTCAATCGCCTTGATCTTCTCGGCCAGCAGGGCCGGATCGGTCGTTACCGCGAACCGTCCACACATACATTCCATGGTGGCAGAAACCGGCGACAGGCAATGATGGACCGATGAGTACGTGGACGGCCCCCGTGGCATCGCGGCCCGTGCGGGCGACCGTGACCGTTCCCGGTTCGAAGTCGCAGACCAACCGGGCCCTGGTGCTCGCAGGGCTGGCGGCCGCTCTGGGATCGGGGTCGCCGACCATCAGCGGAACGCTGCGCAGCCGGGACACCGACCTGATGATCGGGGCGCTGCGCACCCTGGGCTTGCGTGTCGATGGCGACGGGACCGAGCTCACCGTCAGCGGTCGGGTCGCGCCGGAGACTCCGGCGCAAGTCGATTGCGGCCTGGCCGGCACGGTGCTGCGATTCGTGCCGCCGCTGGCGGCCCTGGCCGAGTCGGCGGTGGAGTTCGACGGCGACGAGCAGGCCCGGGCACGGCCCATCGCGCCGCTGCTCGACGCGCTGCGCGGGCTCGGCGTCCGGATCGATGGCTCCGGTCTCCCGTTCCGGGTGCTGGGCGCAGGTTCGATCACCGGCGGCACGGTGGAAATCGATGCCTCGGCCTCTTCGCAGTTTGTCTCGGGTTTGCTGTTGAGCGGGGCCTCTTTCGCCGAGGGACTGACTGTGCGACACACCGGTGCGGCACTGCCGTCGGCGCCGCACATCGCGATGACGGTGGTGATGTTGCGGCAGGCCGGCGTCGACGTCGACGACTCCGAGCCCAACCGCTGGACGGTGCGCCCGGGGCCGGTCGCGGCGCGGCACTGGGAGGTCGAGCCCGATCTGACGAACGCCGTTCCGTTCATGTCGGCCGCGGTGGTCACCGGCGGCGCCGTGCGCATCACCGGCTGGCCGGCCGACAGCGTGCAGCCCGCCGAGGACATCTTGTCCGTGTTGGGCAAGCTGAACACCGTTGTCAACCATGACGATTCGTATCTCGAGGTGCGCGGCTCCGGGGAATACGGCGGTTTCGACGTCGACCTGCGCGCCGTTGGCGAGCTGACACCGTCGGTGGCCGCGCTGGCCGCGCTGGCGACGCCCGGATCGGTGTCCCGGCTCACCGGCATCGCTCACCTGCGCGGGCACGAGACCGATCGGCTCGCCGCGCTCAGCGCCGAGATCAACCGCCTCGGCGGCGATTGCGAGGAAACGGCCGACGGCCTGGTGATCACCGCGACGCCGCTGCGCGCCGGGACGTGGCACGCGTACGCCGACCACCGGATGGCGATGGCGGGCGCGATCGTCGGCTTGCGGGTGGACGGGGTCGAGGTGAGCGACATCGGCGCCACCAGCAAGACGCTGCCGGACTTTCCACAGCTGTGGGCCCGGATGCTGGAGCACGGCATGTGAGGCCGGGCGACTACGACGAGTCCGACGTCAAGATCCGGTCCGGCCGCGGCTCGCGACCGCGGACCAAGACTCGCCCCGAGCACGCCGACGCCGAGGCCGCGATGGTGGTCAGCGTCGACCGCGGCCGGTGGGGATGTGTGCTGGGCGGAGACGTCGATCGCCGGGTCACCGCCATGCGGGCCCGCGAACTGGGCCGCACCCCCATCGTGGTGGGCGACGACGTCGACGTGGTGGGCGATCTGTCCGGGCGACCGGATACGTTGGCCCGCATCGTGCGTCGCGGCGAACGCCGAACGGTGTTACGGCGCACCGCCGATGACACCGATCCGACCGAACGGGTGGTGGTCGCCAACGCCGACCAGCTGCTGATCGTGGTGGCGCTGGCCGACCCCCCGCCCCGCACCGGACTGGTGGACCGGACGCTGATCGCCGCCTATGCCGGCGGCCTCGCGCCGATCCTGTGCCTGACCAAGACCGACCTCGCCCCGCCCGAGCCGTTCGCGGAGCAGTTCGTCGACCTGGACCTGACGGTGATCGCCGCCGGCCGCGACGATCCCCTGCTCGCCGTGGCGGATTTGCTCGCGGGCAAGATCACCGTGCTGCTCGGGCATTCCGGCGTCGGCAAGTCCACGTTGGTCAACCGCCTGGTGCCCGACGCGGACCGCGCCGTCGGCGACGTGACCGACATCGGCAGGGGACGGCACACCTCGACGCAGTCGGTGGCGCTGCCGTTGACCGAGCCGCTGGGCACCACCGGCTGGGTGATCGACACGCCGGGCATCCGGTCCTTCGGGCTCGCACACATCCAGCCCGACGACGTGATGATGGCGTTTTCCGATTTGGCCGAGGCCATCGCGGATTGCCCGCGCGGCTGCGGGCACATGGGGCCGCCGGCCGATCCGGAGTGCGCCCTGGACACACTGACCGGGCCCGCCGTGCGCCGCGTCGCCGCGGCCCGCCGGCTGCTGGCCTCGCTCAACCAGACTTCTTAGCCAGTCGCATGCCGAGCTCGTCGGGCGGCACCGGATGCCCCTCGGTGCACCGGATTTCGACGCTCGCCTCCGCGCCGCAACCCAGATGGACCAGCCGCAGCCGGTTGCGGCCCGGCAGATGGCGCCTCCCCCACTCGAACATCGCCCACACCACCGGCATGAAAGCGATGCCGGCATCGGTGAGCACGTACTCGTCGCGGCTGCGTTGGCCGGGCTCCCGATAGGGCTGGCGCCGTAGCAGACCCAGCTCGACCAGTTCGCTCAGCCGCGCCGAGGTGGCGGCCTTGGTGATGCCCACCCGGCGGGCGAAGTCGTCGAATCGGGTGGTGCCGTAATAGGCCTCGCGCATGATCAGCATCGCGGACTTGGTTCCGACGACCGCCATCGTCTTCTCGATCGCGCACTCGCCCACCGCCGACCAGGTGTCGCGGTCGGCGAGCGGTCCTTGCAGCAGTGTCATCTAAATCACCTCCGCGCCTGGGTTGCTTTAAGCATACCGAGGTGTTTATCTGGGTACAGCGATCTATACCTAGATCAAACCGGGACTCGAGGAGGAGTCATGAACCGCGACGCCGTCATCGTCGGAGCCGTCCGCACCCCGATAGGCAAGGGCAAGGCCAGTGGCGCGCTGCATGACGTGCTGCCCGCAGATCTGCTGGCGCACAGCCTGCGCGAGCTGGTGGCGCGCACCGGGGTCGATCCGGCGCAAGTCGACGATGTCATCGCCGGCGCGGTCACCCAGGTCGGCGACCAGACGGCCAACATCGCCCGTAATGCCCTGCTGGGCGCGGGTTTCCCGGAGTCGGTCCCCGGCGTCACGATCGACCGGCAATGCGGCAGCAGCCAGCAGGCCATCAGCTTCGCGGCCCAGGGTGTGATCGCCGGCGCCTACGACCTGGTCATCGCCGGTGGCGTGGAGTCGATGAGCCGCGTCCCGATGGGCACCCAGGTCCTGCCGGGCAGCAACCCGATGGGTGAGGACATGACCCGGCGCTACCCCGACGGACTGGTGCCGCAGGGCATCAGCGCCGAACTGATCGCCGCGAAGTGGGGCTTCTCGCGCGCGCAGCTCGACGAGTTCTCCGCGGGCAGCCACGAGAAGGCCGCCCGCGCCACCAAGGAAGGCCTGTTCGACAACGAGCTCATTCCGATCGCCGGCCTGGCCACCGACGAGATCATCCGGCCCGGCACGACGGTCGACACGCTGGCCGGGTTGCAGCCGGCGTTCTACAGCGACGCAGCCAACGCCCGCTTCCCACAGATCAATTGGGAGATCACGCCCGGCAATTCGTCGCCGCTGTCCGATGGCAGTGCGGCGGTGTTGATCACCAGCAGCGAGGTCGCCGGCAGACTGGGCCTGCGTCCGCTGGCCCGGATCCACACCACCACCGTGGTGGGCTCCGACCCGCTGTACATGCTGACCGGCGTGATTCCGGCCACCGAGAAGGTGTTACGGCGGGCCGGGCTGACACTCGCCGACATCGACCTGTTCGAGGTGAACGAGGCGTTCGCGCCCGTCGTGCTGGCCTGGGCCAAGGACACCGGCGCGGATCTGGCCAAGACCAACGTCAACGGTGGTGCGATCGCGATCGGTCACCCGTTGGGCGCCAGCGGCGCTCGGCTGATGACGACTCTGGTCAACGCGCTCGAACAGCGCGGCGGACGGTACGCCTTACAGACGATGTGTGAGGGCGGCGGCATGGCCAACGCCACCATCATCGAGCGGTTGGGCTAGTCCGATGACCGAGATCGAATTCACCGGGGTCCGGGTGCGCTACGACAGCTCCAGGAGCTACGACGAACTGCGCGCCGCGTTGCTCGCCGACATCGGCGAGCAACCGGTGCCGATCAACGACATCGCGGCGACCCCCGGCGACTGGAAGTCATATCAAGAGCGCATCGAACCACTGGTGGGGCCAAGCGGATTCATGTTGTTCGGCGTCGTCGACCACGGGGCGTGGATCCCCAAGGCCGGCATCGACCGCAAGGCGCTGCGGGTGATTCTCGGCAACCCGTTGATCGCGATCACGATGCTGCGCCACGACGTCAAGGCGGGATTGTTCGCCCCGGTCGAGCTGCTGATCGCCGACGAGGGCGCCGGCAGCAGCCTGACCTACGTCAAGCCGTCGTCGCTGATGGTGTTCGAGCCCAACCCCGAGTTGCTCAGCGCCGCACAGGGGCTCGACGCGAAGCTGGCGGCGCTGGCCGCCAAGGTGACCGGAGGCTGCTGAAGCTGCCCAGTTACGTTGTGGCGCTGGGTGCATACTGCTCGCCCAGCGGACCGCAGCGGATGTCGAAACGCTCGCGGACCGTGTCGAGGACACGGCGCTGGCGCTCGCGTTCCCGGCGATGCGTGAGCATGAAGCGCGCCAGGCCGGGCAGGCGGCGCGGCAGCGGGTACCAGTTATCGAAATCGAGTCCGTTTTCGCTGAATATGTGCCTGGGGACGTTGTCGTAGATCAGGCCGAGGTTGTGCTGGACGAGCGCGAACAGCACGTACGGAAAAGCCAACGGCGTCTTCTGCCTCAGGCCCATCCAGTCGACTTCGTAGAGCGGGAGCTCACCCAGCTTGTCCAGGAACAGCAGGTGGCCCAGGAAGTACCCGATGAACGCGGGCAAGTGCAGTACGGCCGACCGCACGTTGATGGAAACGACTGCGCCACTGGGCGAAACGTAGGGCTCGTAGGGGTACTCGTCGGGGAATTTGACGTATCCCGTGCAGTTGACGACCCAGCTGCCTGGTTCGATCGCCTTCGTCGACCCGCTCCGGAACACCAACTCGGTCGTGTCATTGCGATCGACGGCATCCTCGAAATAGTCCATGACGACATCGTTCAACCCCGCCGAGATCGTGCGGTTCTCGGCCTGCGACAACACTCCCAACACAAAGTTGTCCGCCTGCGGGGTCAGGAACGTGCCATGGGTGGCCCGGTACCAATTTTGGACGTCTGACTCATTCGTGCCGTCGTAGCGGCGACTCAATTGTGTGGCGAGGTTGCTCGTCGGTGTGCCCTTCCACCACCGCCGAGTGCCGCTCGGAAACAGATCGTCGCGACAGGAGAAGAATGTTCCGCGGCCGGCGACGAGGTTGACCTCGCGGCCGGGGTGCGTGGAGATCAAAGCATGCGCGGTGTCCATCGCGGTTTTTCCGCCGCCGATGATCCACACCGGCGCATCGCTCTCGCTGATCTCGCCCGACCGGACGTCACAGTAGTCGGGCGACACCGAATGGACACGTGTGCTGGAGATGGCGAGCGGTTCGTTAGGCGTGATTCCCAGGCCATAGGCTTTGATCAATCGCTTGGCCTCGACGGCGAGCATCCGGCCGTCGGCAGCCCTGGCGGTGACCCGCACGATTCCGTTCGCTTCTTCCTCCGACTCGAAGTCCCAGCCGAAGTATTCGTCCACCTGCACGCGTTCCCTTATCACGTCCATGCAGTGCTGAAAATGGTCGAGCACTTCGCCTTTGGTCGCCAAGTAGGAGGGGTCCTTGCCGATGGTCCACGCGATGTTGCCCGCCGTGAACATCGGGTGCGGTTGGTGCAGGCGCACATACGGGTACACATCGACCCACATGCCGCCGACGCGCGGCCGACGATCGATCAGGATCACCTTCTTGTCCCGCGACAGGTATCGGCTCGCGGCGAACAGGGCATTCAGCCCGGCGATGCCTGCTCCAACGATGCAAACGTCACAGGTTTCTACCGGTGGGGGCTGAGACGCGGACATCGGACCACCTTTCCTTGCACCGGTACAAGTATGTGCCCACGCCGCGGCGCGGCATAGCGTAATCGACTACGCGAACCCGGCCCCGAACCTAGGCGCGCGCTACGCCTTCCGCGATACGCAATGCGCCGGGCGCGCTGGCCGGGACGGCCGGCATTGCGGGCGCCACGGGAGCGACGCGCACGTAGGGCGAACCAAGCGGCGGGCGCGGGTCCGGCTCTCCTCTGTTGGGCCACAACGAGGTTGCGCGCTCGGCGAGCGCGGTGATGGTCAGCGACGGGTTCACGCCCAAATTGGCAGTGATCGTCGAACCGTCGATGACGTGCAGCCCCGGATGCCCATGCATGCGGTGGTAGGGATCGACGACACCCTCGGAGCCGGTCTCGCCGATCACGCAACCGCCGATGAAGTGTCCCGTCATCGGGATATCCGCCAGATCCGCCCACGCGCCGCCGGCGATGCCGTCGAGGTGTTCCGCCGCGCGCCGGGCGACCTCGTGGCCGACCGGGATCCACGTCGGATTCGGCTCCCCCACGCCCTGACGGGTCGCCATCCGTCGCCCGAACAACCAGCGCCGCGTGTAGGTGGTCAACGAGTTATCGTGCGTCTGCATCACCAGCAGCGGGATGGTCTGTTCCGACCAGTGCTTCGGGTTTAGCAGGCGCCGGAGGTCTTGGCGTTGGCGCACAATCTCTTTCAGTCCCGTCCGCCAGCGGCCACGACCCTTTCCAAGCCCGTCCAGGCCGTCCACCAGGACGGTGCCGAGCAGCCCCATCAGGTTGGAGCCATGGCCATAGCGGCAGGGCTCCACATGGGTGTGGCCGTCCGGATGGATCGACGACGTGATCGCGACGCCCTCCGAGTAATCCACGTCGTCGCCGCGCGCCCGCACCGCCAGGATCGCCTCGGAGTTGGTCCGCGACAGCTCGCCGAGCCGGGCCGAGACGCGCGGCAGGCTGCCGCGGTCGCGCAACCGGTGCAGCAGCCGCTGCGTGCCCAGGGCGGCGGCCGAGAACACCACCTGCTCGGCGGTGAACGTACGCCGGCGCCGGCGGATCTTGCCCCCGGTGCGGCGCGTGATCACGTCAAATCCGCCGCCGGGACGCGGCCGGACATCGACGACCGTGGTCAGCGGATGGACCTGCGCGCCGAGCTTCTCCGCGAGGTACAGGTAGTTCTTGACCAGCGTGTTCTTGGCGTTGTGCCGGCAGCCCGTCATGCATTCGCCGCAGTGCAGGCAGGCGTTGCGGTCGGGTCCCGCCCCGCCGAAGTAGGGGTCACCGACTGGGGCGCCCGGGGTGGCGGGGACGCCGTCCCCACCGTCGAAGCACACCCCGACCCGGGTGGCATGAAAGGAATCCGCGACCCCGAGGTCGGTGGCGATCTGCAGCATCACCTTGTCCGAGGGCGTTATTCGCGGATAGGTCGCCACGCCGAGCATCCGCTTCGCCTGGTCGTACGGGGCCGCGAGTTCGTCTTTCCAGTCGGTGATGTGACTCCAGCGTGGGTCGGCGTAGAAGGGGTCACCCGGCTCGTACAGCGTGTTGGCGTAGACCAGCGACCCGCCGCCCACCCCGGCGCCGCTGAGCACCACGGCGTCGGAGAGCAGGTCGATGCGCTGGATGCCGTAGCAACCGACCGCGGGCTTGAACAGGTAATCCCTGACATGCCAACTGTTTTTGGCGAAGTCTTCGTCACGGAACCGTCGGCCGGCCTCGAGTACGCCGACGCGGTAACCCTTTTCGCTCAGGCGCAGCGCCGTGACGCTGCCGCCGAAGCCGGACCCGACGACGAGCACGTCGTAGTCGAATTGGGTCATGCGCCGACCCGCTCGGGTTCCTTGGCCGGTTGGACTTCCATGTAGTCCGCGAACGCCACCGTCCGCGCGCGCCGCTGATATTCGCGAACCAGGCCCGGCCAGTTGGTGGTGACCCGCCCCGAGGCGGCGCGGTACCAGGAGTCGCACGTGGTCCACACCCCGTTCTCGAGGCGGGACTGGATGCCGGTGTCGTAGGCCTGTTCAACGCTGCGCCGCACCTCGAACGCGCGACCAGGGGCGCCACTGGCGAGCCGCTCGGCGATCTGGCGGATGTAGCGGGCCTGCTGCTCCATCATCAGGATGATCGAGCTGCTGCCGAGATTGGTGTTGGGGCCGTAGATCAGGAACATGTTCGGGAAGCCGGGCACGGCCATGCCGAGGTGGGCGCGCGCCCCCTGGGCCCACTGCGCGTGCAGATCTCGCCCGTCGCGGCCGGTAATCGTCATCGGCGCAAGGAATTCGGTGGCCTTGAACCCGGTGCCGTAGATGATGACGTCGGCCTCATGCCGCCGGCCGTCGGCGGTGCGTACCCCGGTCGCCGTCACCTCGGCGACTTCGCCGGTCTCGACCGAGACGTTGTCGCGAGCCAGCGCCGGATACCACTCACTACTGAACAGCACCCGCTTGCAGCCGATCGGATAATCGGGGGTCACTTTGGCGCGCAACACCGGATCCTTGATGTGCCGCTTGATGTTCAACGCCGCGACTATGCCTATCAGCCGGGCCAGCGGGGCGACCTTGGTCAGCGCCAACCCGAAGAACTCCGAGATCTCCCAGATCAGCCCTCGCATGGCGGCGGCGAATCCCGGCACCTTCCTGAAGGCGGCATGGTGCGCCACGGTGTAGGCGCGATCCGGCTTCGGGATGACGTACGGCGCGGAGCGCTGAAAGACGGTGACGAGGGCCGCGGCCTCGCGGATGCGGGGGACGAACTGGATCGCCGACGCGCCGGTTCCGAGGACCGCCACGCGCTTGCCGGCGAGGTCGACGTCGTGGCGCCACTGCGCCGAATGGAATGACGGGCCCGCGAACGTGTCCAGCCCCGGGATGGCCGGAAACGCCGGACGGGACAGCTGGCCCACGGCGGGCACCAGGATGTCGGCCTCGACCGTCTCGCCCGCCGACGTCCTCACCCGCCAGGTGGCGGTGCCGTCGTCGTAACAGGCTGAGGTGACCTCCACGCCGGTCCGCACCGAGTCCCGCAGGCCGAACCGGTCGGCGGTGTCACGGATGTAAGCGAGGATGTCGGGCTGCTCGGCGTAACGCCGGCCCCAGTTCGCCTTGCGTGCGAACGAGTAGGAGTACAGGTTCGACGGGACGTCGCAGGCGGCGCCCGGGTAGGTGTTTTCCCGCCAGACGCCTCCGACATCGCCGGCCTTCTCCAGCACCGTCACGTCGGCGAGGCCGTCTTTGGATAGTTCGTACGCGGCGGCGAGGCCACCGAAGCCGGCCCCGATGACCAGCACGCGAGGGCGATGGGTCGACGTCATGGCTCAAACGCTAGGAGGGCGCGACGCGATGCCCGGAGTCGATTGCGGTCGAAAAATCCATAATTCCGGCCACAGCGCCGGACCGACGAACGCGTTCAGACGGCGAGAGACCGCGCGCGGGGCGCCACCGAGCGCTGGTAGCGGGCCGGCGTGGTGCCCGTCCAGCGTTTGAACGCGGCGATGAAGCTGGTCGCCTCGGCGTAGCCCAGGCGCAGCGCGACGTCGTCCACCGAAAGGGCGCCGGTGGCCAGCAGCTCCTCGGCCAGCACGCGATGGACCTCCTCGACCAGTTCCCGAAAGGTCGTGTTCTCCTCGGCCAGGCGCCGGCGCAGCGTCCGCTCGCTCATCGCCAATTGCCGGGCCACGGCCGCGATCGTGTGCGGTTCGCCGTCGATCGACGCCAGCCGTTCTCGCACCTGCAGTGCGACACCTGTCCTGGCCCGGCGGCGTTCCAGCAGGGCGCTGCACTGTTGCTCGCACATGGCCACGCTCATCTCGCTGGCGCGGGGCAGCCGTTTGTCCAGCAGCGCGAGCGGCAGGCGTGCGACATTGGCCGGCGAGTCGTACCGCGGTGCCACGCCGAACGCGTCGTGGGCCGCGTCGGCACCCGACGGCGGCGCCGGGCCGGTGAATTCGATCGAGGTGAACGGGACCCGGCTGCCCAGCAATTCCGCCATGACGCGCGCGATCGCCGCGAGGTCACGGCGCACCAGAAACTCGGCCACCGGACCGGTGAGGTCGGGCAGGTCGAGCCGCAGCGCGGCCACCGGTCCCTCGACGGTGACGGTTGGCAGGCAGAAGCCGTAGCTGAGCTCGTAGTACCGCGCCGCGAAGCGGACGGCATCGCCCAGCGTCGAACTGGTCAGGCAAGCGAAGCCGAAGATCCCGAGCGACCCGACGTGATAGCTGCCGCCAACCCGCATGCCCAGGTTGGCCGCGTCACCCAGCAAGTTCACCAGATTCGTCGCGACCGCCAATTCCTGGCGCCCGACGATCATCCGGTCGTGATCGCGCAGGTCGGCTTCCGACAGTCCCGACCCGTTGAGCACGTCCGCGACGGCAAGCCCGTTCTTGCAACCGAACTCGGTCATCAACGCGACACTGGCCGTGCTCCGCGGGAAATCCCAATGCGACACCTGGGATCCGACGAACACCTGCACATCTCCCAGTATGGCCAATAATCTCCGGCCGAATGGCCGCATCGCCATCGCGCCCCCGGGCGGGCCGCCGACCCTTTACCCGGGTGGACAGCGGGAGTATCGTTCGCGCGTGTCAGCCTGGCGCGGTGAGCGTGGTCGGAGGTGACGCCGGTGGGTCGTGTCGCGGTGATCACCGGGGCCAGCCGGGGAATCGGCGCCGCAACCGCATTGGCCTTGGCGGAGCAGGGATTTCGGGTGGTGGTCAACTACCGGTCCAGCGCCGCGGAGGCCGACGAGGTGGTGGCGGCCGCGACGTCCGCCGGTGGCGAGGCCATCGCGATCCGAGCCGATGTCACCGAACCCGACGACGTCGCCGCGATGATCGGCGAAACCACCCGGAGGTGGGGCGGCGTCGACGTGCTCGTGCACAACGCACTGATCCCCTACGCCGTCACCTCGTTCGCCGACCTGAGCTGGGAGCAACTGGGCGGCAAACTGGACCGAGAACTACATGCCGCCTTCCTGATGACCAAAGCCGTTGTGCCCGAAATGATTTCGCGAAGCTATGGCCGGCTGATCTATCTCACCACGGTGCTGTCTCGCCGGCCCCGGCAGGGCATGATCACGGTGGGAACCGCCAAGGCGGCAATGGACCAGTTTGTCCGGTACGTCGCACTCGAGCTGGCCCCGCACCAGATCACCGCGAACCTCGTTTCGCCCGCCACCGTTGCCGATCCCACGGCGAACGCGTTGCTGACGCCCGCAGAGATACACCAGCTCGGCGCGACGAATCCCATGGGGAGGCTTGTCAGCCCCGGCGAGGTGGCCAACACGGTGGCGTTCCTGGCCGGCGAGGACTCCGGTTTCATCACCGGCCACTGCCTGGAGGTCAACGGCGGCCTGGCCATGAACTGAGAAGGGGATTCGGTGTGCAGACGATCGATCTCGCTTACGTCGGGCGTGGCATTCACGAGGAGCTGGTCGCCCATGTCGCCGATCAGGAGGGCTTCTACCAGGACGAAGGTGTCCACGTCGCCATCCGCGACGGGGTCGGCTGGAAAGCGGAGCGGCTGCGCCACGCCGCGGTGATCGGCCTGGGCCGCGCCCTGCTGTCGCGGCTGCAGGACGGGATCAGCTGGAAAGCGTTGAGCGTCAACACCGATCGCCCGCTGTTCTGGTTTCTCGGCAACGCCGAGGTGAAGTCGATGGCGGACCTTCGCGGGCGTCGACTGGCCGTGCACGCCGGCGACAACCCGCCGGGGACCTTCGCCCGCATCGTCCTGCGCAAGCACGGGCTGGACCCAGACCGCGACCTGCACTGCGTGGTGCGGCATCCGGGTGACTACCAAATGGACCTCCGCCGGTTGCGTGACGGCTCGATCGATGCCGCCTACGTTGGCAGCACCCTCTCCCCCGAACAGGTCGCCGCCGAAGAGGGGTTCCACCTGCTGGCCTGGGTCGGCGACCACTTCCAGATCCCCACGGTGGGCGTCGCCGTCGACCCCGTGCATATCCCACCGGACAGCCCGGCGCTGCAGGCCGTGATCCGGGCCAACCGACGTGCGCTGCGGCTTCTCGCCGAACAACCCGGCCGTGCCGCCGTCTACGTCAACTGGTTCCTCGACCGGCTCACTCCCGACGAAGCGCAACGGCACTACGAGCGTTATGTCGGCCCGTATTTCACTCCCGACTATCGGGTTGACCTGGACGCCGCGCAGCGGGCGATCGACGCGGTCGCCGGGGAACTCGGTGTCGCCCCGATAGCTGCTGCGGCCTTCTATGAATGCGGCGGCGGCCTTCGATCTGCTGGTGAGGCTGTCGCAGACCTCTAACACTCCGTTGGCCGACCTGGCCCGCAGGCTGATCCAGATCGACCACCCCAGCAGATGACCGCTCGGGCCCGAAAAGCCAACGGACGGTGAGCAGTTAGGCAGCCAGGTCGTCGTCGGCGCGGCGGACCGCGGCCGCGCGCTTGCCACGCCGCCAACCACGAACCGCGGCGATCGCGGACTTCAGACCGCGACGGCGGCCGGTCGCCGGATCGGTGCCCACAAAGCCGGGCTCGAGCTCGGCGAACATCCGCTCACTGCGCGTCTCCGGCGCGTTGTCGGCGTCGTCACGCAGATACTTGTTCGGCAGCGAGAGCTTGGCCAGCGTGCGCCATGTCTTGGCATACTGAAACAGGAAAGAGCCTGTGGTGTAGGGCAAGTCGTACTTGTCGCAGACCTGGCGCACCCGCACCGAGATCTCGTGCAGCCGGTTACTCGGCAGGTCCGGGTACAGGTGGTGCTCGATCTGGTGGCACAGGTTGCCGCTCATGAAACGCAGCGCCGGGCCTGCCTCGAAGTTGGCGCTACCCAGCATCTGACGCAGGTACCACTGCCCCTTGGTCTCGCCGATCATGTCGGTCTTGGTGAATTTCTCTGCGCCGTCGGGGAAATGGCCGCAGAAGATCACCGCGTTTGCCCACACGTTGCGAATCACGTTGGCAAGCGCGTTGGCCTTCAACGTGGACTTGTAGGTGGCGCCGGGCGACAGCGACGTCAGAGCAGGGAACGCGACGTAATCCTTGAGTACCTGGCGGCCGGCTTTGGCCAAGAATTCGTCGACCCGTTGCCGGGCCTCGTCGTTGTCCATGCGGCGCTTGGCGATCTTGCCGAGTTCCACGTGCTGCAGGCCAACTCCCCACTCGAAGAGCAGCGCGAGCATGGTGTTGTACACCAGGTTGAGGAGGTTGAAGCGCTTCCAGCGCTGGTCGCGAGTGACGCGCAGCAGGCCGTAGCCGACATCGTCGTCCATCCCGAGAATGTTGGTGTACTTGTGGTGCACGAAGTTGTGCGTGTAGCGCCAGTGCTTGGACGACCCGCTCATGTCCCACTCCCACGTCGAGGAGTGGATCTCGGGGTCGTTCATCCAGTCCCACTGGCCGTGCATGACGTTGTGGCCGATCTCCATGTTCTCGACGATCTTGGCCACGCCCAGGGTCACCGTCCCCGCCCACCAGGCCGAACGCCGCGAGCTGGCGACCAGCAGCAGCCGGCCCGTCACCTCGAGCGCGCGCTGGGCCGCGATGGTGCGGCGGATGTAGCGAGCGTCCCGCTCGCCGCGTGAGTCTTCTACGTCCTGGCGGATGGCATCGAGCTCAACGGCCAGGCTTTCGATATCGGCGTCCGTCAGATGGGCGAATACGTCGACGTCTGTGATCGCCATCGTCGTCATCTCCCTGCGGTCGATTGGTTGGTCTTAACGTTCCAGACCTACGCTATCGTAACCTACGAAGCCGTAGGTTACCTGTGAGTAGCCTTTAAATGTCGAGCACGCAATCGCCCGAAGCCGCGGACACGCAGGTCTGCACCCGAGTCCCCGGGTCGTGCTCCTGGCCGGTCCGCAGATCACGCACGTGCCCCTCGACCAGGCTCACCACGCACGACTGGCAAATCCCCATGCGGCACCCGAAGGGCATCTGCACCCCCACGCCCTCGCCCGCGTCCATCAGCGACGTCGCGGCGTCGGCAGCCGCGGTGCGTCCGCTTTGGGCGAAGGTAACCGTTCCCCCGGCGCCGGTGGGTGCGGCCTTGGACACCGCGAACCGCTCGAGGTGCAAGCGCTCGCCGATGCCCGCGGCCGACCATACGCGCTCGGCCTCGGCGAGCATGCCTTCCGGCCCGCAGGCCCAGGTCTGCCGGTCGCGCCAGTCCGGCACCTCCCGATCCAGCACCGACAGGTCGAGACGGCCCTGCGTGCGTGTCTCGCGTAGCCGCATCCGATAACCGGGATGCTCGGCGGCCAGCGCGGCCAACTCGGCCCGGAACATGACATCGGATTGGGTGGGCGCCGAGTGCACGTGAGCGATGTCACCAATTTGGTTGCGGCGCACCAGGGTCCGCAGCATCGACATCACCGGCGTGATCCCGGATCCGGCGGTGAGGAACAGGATCGACTCGGGCGCCGGGTCGGGCAGCACGAAGTTACCCTGCGGCGCGGCAAGCCGGACGATGGTGCCCGGCTCGACGCCGGCCACCAGGTGCGACGACAAAAATCCCTCCGGCATCGCCTTCACGGTGATGGTCACGGTGCGGCCGGAACCGGAGCGCGCGGTCCCGCCGGCCGGAGCCGAGGTGAGTGAATACGACCGCCAGCGCCATCGCCCGTCTATCAGCAGCCCGATGCCGATGTACTGGCCCGGCTGGTAGTCGAAATTGAAACCCCAGCCCGGCTTGATCACCAGGGTCGCGGAATCTTCCGTCTCGCGGCGCACCTGCAAGATCCGTCCCCGCAATTCGCGCGCCGACCACAGCGGGTTGGCCAGATGCAGATAATCGTCGGGCAGCAGCGGCGTAGTGATGCGGGCTGCCAGCTTGCGCAGTGCGTGCCAGCCGGGATGCCGGTCCGCGCCGGCGACAACGGGTCGCTTGGTATCGACGACGTTGCCCGTGATCGATGGGTTACGTCTGCCCAGGGGAAGCTCCTGCTCACGATGTGTCGTCTGACTTGCGCTCACATTGTGATCGATTCTGTGCGCTCCACGAAACCTACGGTACCGTAACCTACGGTGTCGTAGCTAGCGCCGCAGCGTGGATCACCTCACATCAGCTCCAGCAGAAACGGCAACTCCTGGTTGGCGTACCAGGCCAGATCGTGGTCCTGCGCGTCGCCGACGATCAGGTCCGCGTCCTCGTCACCCAGGTCCGCGGCGTCGACGGCCTCGATGGCCTTCGCCACCGCCGGTTCGGCCCCGGCGTTGTCGACGTAGGCGGCGATCACGTCCTCGATCGGCACCGGACCGGACAGCCGGACCACGGCGTCGTCGAGGTCGGGACGGTACGTGACCTCCTCGACGTCGGCGGCCAACACCGCGCGCCGCGGCCGCAGTGACTCCGCCCCTTCGGCTTCCGTTTCCCGGGCGGCCAGCAGGCGCAGCGACGCCAGCGCCGCCTCGCGCAGCGCCACGTCGGCGAGCTCGTCGTCGTCGCCCTCGGCGTAGGCCTCGCGCAACCTCGGCGTCAGCGCGAACGCGGTGCCGTTGACCGGCCGCAGCGAGCCGTCGGCGACGAGCTGCGCCAACATGGGCAGCGTGGCGGGGATGTATACGACCGTCATAAGCGGCTAGATGAGCGTGGCCGCGTAGTCGTCGACGTACGTCGACAATTCGCGGGGCGGGCGCTGGTAGTTACCGCTGACGACGGGCCGCTCCGGCAGCTTGACCTTCGGCGTCTCGACGTCGTGGTAAGGGACGGTGGACAGCAAATGGGCCATCATGTTTATTCGCGCGTGTTTCTTGATGTCCGATTCCACGATGTACCAGGGGCTCACCGGGGTGTCGGTGTGCACCATCATCTCGTCCTTGGCACGCGAATAATCATCCCACCGGTATAGCGATTCCATGTCCATCGGGGACAGTTTCCATTGCCGCACAGGGTCGTTGCGCCGGGCCTTAAACCGGCGCAGTTGTTCGGCCTCGGAAACCGAGAACCAGTATTTGCGCAACAATATCCCGTCGTCGATCAGCATCTGCTCGAAGATCGGCGTCTGCCGCAGGAACAGCGCATGCTCTTGGGGTGTGCAATATCCCATCACCTGCTCGACGCCGGCCCGGTTGTACCAGGACCGATCGAACAGCACGATCTCCCCTTTGGTAGGGAGGTGGGCGATGTAACGCTGGTAATACCACTGTCCGCGCTCCCGGTCGGTCGGCGCGGGCAAAGCCGCGATGCGGGTGATGCGGGGGTTCAGATATTCGGTGATCCGCTTGATGGTACCGCCCTTGCCCGCCCCGTCGCGGCCCTCGAAGATGACAACCAGGCGTTGTTCGGCGTGCCGCAACCACTCCTGCAGTTTCACCAATTCGGTTTGCAGCCGGAACAATTCGGCTTCGTAGACGTGGTCCGAAATCTTGGGCACGGCCGGCCGGGCCGACTTTTTCTTGTTCGGCGCGCCGTTACTTTTCGCGGTGCTCACAGCAACGAATGATAGCCCCACGCAGGGGTTTTCATCGCCGACTAGGACCGGGACGCCTCGAGTAGTTCTTCGAGCGCCTGGTTCAGCAGCCCGGGCAGCAGGTCGACATCGCTCATGGCTTCGCGGTCGGCGTTGATCCCGTAGTACAGCTCGCCGTTGTACGAGGTCACGCCGATGGCCAGCGCCTGATTGTGCAGCAGCGGCGGCACCGCATAGGTCTCCAGCAACTTGGTGCCCGCGATGTACATCTGCGACTGCGCGCCGGGGGCGTTGGTGATCAACAGGTTGAACGTGCGCTTGGAGAAGCTCGGAAAACTGGTCGCCACCCGGATGCCCATGGCGTGCAGGGTCGGTGGGGCGAAACCCGACAGGGTGACGATGGTCCTGGCGTCCACCAGCTGGGCGGCCGTCGGGTTCGACTCGGTTGCGTGCGCGATCTGCGACAGCCGCACCACGGCGTTGGGCTCTCCCACCGGCAGGTCGACGAGAAACGGCATCACCTGGCTGATCGCCTGACCGGGACCGCTCGCGTCGAGGTCGCCGTCGTCGTAGACCGGCAGCGGCGCCATCGCCCGCACCGTCGCGGTCGACGACACCGCCACTCCCCGTGACATCAGCCAGTTCCCCAGCGCGCCGGCGATCACCGCGAGGACAACGTCGTTGACGTCGCAGTCGTAGCGCGCACGCACGGTGCGGTAATCCTCGAGCCTGCCCCGCGCGACCGTGAACCGCCGGTGCCGCGACACGGTGGCGTTGAGCGGGCTGCTGGGTGCGGTCCCCCGGGCCACGGTGCGCACCAGGTCGACGGCCCGGCGGCCGGCCTCGAGCAGCTCGCCGTGGTTGGTCACCAGACCGCCGATCATCGACCCGACGGCCTGCAGCTGGGCGCCCGGTCCCGTGACCCATTCACTGATCGCGCCCAACACCAGCCGGGTGTTGCCGGGGTCGCGCTCCGGTATCCAGATGTCCTCGGGGAAAGGTGGCGGCCGCTTCGTCCGATCCCCGATGACGTGATTGATCTCCAGCGCCGACATGCCGTTGATCAATGCTTGATGCGACTTGGTGTAGAGGGCCAACCGGTTCTGGGACAGGCCTTCGACCAGGTACATCTCCCAGAGCGGGCGCGACTTGTCCAGCGGCCGGGCGGCCAGCCGCGCGATCAGCTCGTGCAGCTGCTCGTCGCTGCCCGGCGAGGGCAACGCCGAGCGCCGCACGTGATAGGTGATGTCGAAGTCGTTGTCGTCCACCCACACCGGTCGCGCCGTGCCGACCCGCACTTCCCGCACCTTCTGCCGGTAGCGCGGTATCTGTGGCAGCCGCTGCTCCACGGTGGCCAGTAAGTTCTCGTAGCTCAAGCCGGCACGGGGGCGACGCAGGATCGACAGCGATCCGACGTACATGGGGGTCGCGGTGTTCTCCAGCCGATAGAACGACGCGTCCGGCGGGGACAAGCGAGTCACCATGCGGCGCCGTCCTCCTGGTCAGTTCGTCGCCCGTGCGCTCGGGGCCCCTGGACCCGTGGGGCCCGATGTCCCGACCACGGTAATCGTGTGGCAGTGCACCAAGTCAGCGTGGGTACGCGCGCGGCCGAGTTGTGCCATGATGACCACTGACTAACCGCTGTCTGCCCCTCTCCAGCAGGCTTGAAGGTCCGGCCGCAGAGTTGGAGAGTGCGCGTTGAACAGTAGTCCCGTTGCGAATCCATCTGACGCTTTCACCGTCATACCAGTCGCCGACTACGAGCCGCCGACGCAGGACGTTCCGCGCACCGTCCCCCATTGCGGGCAATCCGCCCGACCGCCGTTGCGCCGCCGCAGCAGCCACGCACCCGCGCGGCCCTGCACCGGGCAACCCGGCGGGGGGTCGGCACCGGATCCGAGCGCGGTCGTGTCCCCGCGGCTGCGCCAGGCGGCCGTCTTCGCCGACGCCGCGCTGCGCCGCGTGCTGGAGGTCATCGACCGCCGCCGTCCTCCCGTCCAATTGAATCCGCTGCTGGCGCCAAGCCTGGTGGATTCGGTTGCCGCGGTTGGTCGTTCGGCCGCAAGCCGTAATCGCGACGCCGCCGTATTGCGCCGCATGCGGGTGCAGCCGTCCGGTCACCCTGAGCCGGATTCGGCGGTCGAGGTCTTCGGTTCCTACAGCCGCGGTAACCGGATGCACGCTATCGCCGGCCGGGTCGAGCGGGTCACCGCTGCGGGCGGCACCCGATGGATGGTGGTGGCCCTGCACATCGGATGACGGCGGCCACTCGGTCAGGTCGTCGCTGCGGTGCCGGCCGCCCGCGGGCCGCCGGCGTAACGGGTGAGGATCGGCCCCACGATCGCCATGATGAAAACGTAGGACGTCGCCAGCGCCGCGACGGCGGGCAGCGACTTGCCCGCCAAACCGATGATGATCAGCGAGAACTCACCGCGGGCGATCAGCGCGGTGCCCGCCCTCAGTTGCCCGCGCCGAGCCACCCCGTCGTGCCGGGCGGCGAACATCCCGGTGGCCACCTTGGTCGCCGCGGTCACCGCCGCCAGGATCAGTGCCGCCGGCAGCATCGGAACCAGTTCGTGCGGGTCCACCGAGTAGCCGATCGCCAGGAAGAAGATGGCGGCGAACAGGTCGCGCAGCGGGCCCAGCACCTGGCGCGCCCGCTCGGCCGTCTCGCCGGTCAGGGTGAGGCCGACGAGGAAGGCGCCGACGGCGGCCGAGGCGTGCAGCGACTCGGCCATGGCCGCCACGATCAGGGTGATGCCCAGCACCCGCAGCATGAGCTGTTCGGAGTCGGGGTGTTCCACCAGCCGGTCCACGTGGTGGCCCCATCGGTAGGACGCGGCGAACGCCGCCATCAGCGCGCCCACGGCCACGACCATGCCGCCGACGGCGTGCAGCCACCCGCCGCCCGAGGCCAGTACCGCGAACAGCGGCAGGTAGGCGGCCATCGCGAAATCTTCGAGCACCAGCACCGACAGCACCGCCGGGGTCTCCCGGTTGCCGAGCCGGTGCAGGTCCCCCAGCAGTCGCGCGATGACGCCCGACGAGGAGATGTAGGTGACGCCGGCCAGGCACAGAATGGCCACGCCGTCCAATCCCATCAGCCAGCCGGCGATCGCGCCGGGTGCGGCGTTGAGCACGATGTCGACGCCCGCGGACGGCAGGTGGTGGCGCATGCTGGAGGAGAATTCGGCCGCCGAGAACTCGCAGCCCAGGGTGAGCAGCAGCAACACCACGCCGATGGGTGCGCTGGTGGTGATGAACTGCCCGCCGGCCGCCAAGGGGAGAATGCCGCCGTTGCCCAAGGCCAGGCCCGCCAGCAGGTACACCGGTATGGGCGACAACGCGAATCGCCGTGCGGCGGCGCCCAATACGGCCAGAGTGGCCAGGAGGGCGCCGAGTTGCAGCAGCAGCGTCCCCGAAATCTGCACCGGCTCAGCCTTTGTCGATAATTCTCTCGACGCCCGCGATGCCGTTCTCGGTGCCGATGACGATCAGAACGTCTTGGGCGTGCAGCATCTCGGCCGGCCCAGGCGAGGCCAGCACTTCCTCGTTGCGCACGATCGCCACGATGGACGCGCCGGTACGGGTGCGAGCCCGCGTGTCTCCCAACGGGTGATCCACGAAGGGGCTGCCGGCCAAAATGTGCACCTGGCCCGTCTCGAGTCCGGGGATTTCGCGGGCCAGCTCGGTGAACCGCTCGGCGATCCGCGGCGCCCCCAGGATCTGGGCCACGGCTTCGGCCTCCTGATCGTTGAGGTGGAGCAGCGGCCGGGCCTCGTCCGGATCTTCGCGCGCATACACGACGACATCGAAATCGCCGCTGCGCCGAGCGATGATGCCGATGCGGTCGCCGTTGCGATCGGTGAATTCGTAGCGAAGACCGACCCCGGGGAGCAACACCTCCTTGACATCCATAACGTCAATCCTGACAGGTCGCCCGGCGCTACTGTAAGCGGATGGATGGAAACACCGTCAGCGTCGAGCGTGTCATCAAGGCGCCGCCCGGCGCGATCTTCGCGCTGCTGGCCGACGCGGGCAAGCACGCCGGCTTCGACGGCTCGGGATCGGTGAACCACGCGTCGGAAACTTCGATCCCGCTGACGATGGGTTCGAAATTCTCGATGGCGATGCGGGGTCGCAAGGAAACGCTGTTCATCCCCTACCGCACCACCAACACGGTTATCGAGTACGAACCGGATCGCCGCATCGCGTGGCAGACCTTCGGGATGGGCGGTCTGGTCGGCGGCCGCATCTGGCGATACGAACTCGCGGCCACCGACGCCGGCACGCTGGTGCGCGAAACCTGGGACGTGTCGCGCGACAAGCAGAAGTGGATGATCACCAGCGGTTCCATGCCCCGCCAAACCGAGCAGGGCATGGCCGCGACGCTGGAGCGGATCGCCGCGCTGCTGGAAACCTAGTGCAGTTCCGCCGGTTGGCCGGGGCCTCGGCGCTGGCGGCGTCCTAGCGGCAGCAGCGCCGGTACCTCGCGCCGGTAGTTGCGATAGTCGTCGCCCAGCGCGGCAACCAGGTCTCGCTCTTCGAACTGCGTGGCGATCAGGATGTAGCCCGTCATCGCGATCGAGAAGAGCAGATGCCCGGCCGTCATGGTGGGCGCCGCCCAGAAGGCGATGATGAAACCGAACATGAGCGGGTGACGCACCAGTCGGTAGAAGAACCGAACCCGGAAATCAAGGTCGGTGTAAGGCTTTGCGCGCCAAGCGAAGTAGACCTGCCGGAGCCCGAACAAGTCGAAATGGTTGATCATGAACGTCGACGCCAGGGCGATCGCCCAGCCGAGCCAGAACAGCGTCCACAACGCCAGGCGTCCGAGCGGTACTTCAACCTCCCAGATGACGGCCGACATCGTTCGCCACTGCCAATACAGCAGCACCAGCACGACGTTGGACACCATCACGTAGGTGCTGCGCTCTATCGAAGGCGGCACCAACCGCGTCCACCGCGACTTGAACCCCGGCCGTGCCATGACGGTGTGCTGGAGCCCGAACAGACCGAGCAGCACCATGTTGACCAGCACCGCCTGGCCGATCGGCGCGGATATCCCATGGTCGACCGTCCTCGGCACCCAGAAGTTGCCCAGGAACGCGACAAGATACAGAAATACGGCAAGAAAGAGCAGATAAGCGGCCGCGCCGTAGCCGACCGTCAGATAACGCTTCATTTGCTGATTGTGCGCCTGATCGGCGCGCACGCATATAGGTCATTTGCCCCAATTTTCTGCGGGCGCGGCCGCTGGCGTGGCCGCTCACCGGTCGATCATTTGAGGCAAACGCCTCATGTGGCGGCGCACGGGGCGGACCGATGATCACGGGTGACAGGCCTACCTCGAGAAGCACGGAGACACATCATGAGCGAGTCCACAGGCAACAGCCCTGCCATCGAGCTGCTCGTTGCTCACCCGGCGCACGTGCCGGACGGCGCACGGATCGACGCAATCGATATCGGCCGGCGCGTTGGTGGCCGACAACTCCTGCACGACATGTCGCTCTCCGTCGAGCCCGGCGAACTGGTCGCCGTCGCCGGCGGTAGCGGAGCCGGCAAAACCACGCTGCTGGAGGTCCTCGCCGGGCTGCAACCGCCGTCCGCGGGCGAGGTACGGCACGACGGCGTCGTCCCGCGCAACCGCGCCCGCGCCGGCGCGACGGTCGGCTACGTGCCCCAGGACGACATCATCCACCTCGAGATGCCCCTGCGCCGCACCCTGCGCTACGCGGCGATGCTACGGCTCCCCGGCGGCACATCCGCGGCCGAAGCTGAGCGGGTCGTCGACGAAACCCTGCAAAGCCTCGACCTGTCCGACCGGGCCGACGTGCCGGTGCGTGCGCTGTCCGGCGGCCAGCGCAAGCGGGCCAGCATCGCCGTGGAGTTGCTGACCCGGCCACGCCTCTTCTTCCTCGACGAACCCACTTCCGGGCTCGATCCCTCCACCGCCGCTGAGGTGATCCGCCTGCTGCGCCGGCTCAGCCGGCGGGGCGTCACCGTTGTGCTGACCACCCACGAGCCGGCCGCCATCGAGCAGTGCGACCGCGTGATATTTCTGGCGCGCGACGGCCACCTGGCCTTCGCCGGCACCCCGGGCGCGGCCCGCCGCTACTTCGGCGTGCAAGACCTCACCGAGGTCTACGACCGCCTCGCGGGGGAACGCACTCCGCGGGTCTGGGCGGATCGGTTCGCCGACGGCCGCGAGAAGCCAACGGCCCGGCCCGGATTCACTCGCGAGTCCGTCTCGGCCACGCCGCCCGGCGTCAATCGCACGGGCACGGTCCGGCAATGGTGGCTCCTCACCCGCCGCAACGTCGATGTTCTGTTTCGCAATCGGCTGACCCTGGCGATCCTGCTCGGCTCGCCGGTGCTGGTGACGGCGATGATGGCGACGTTGTTCAAGCGGGGTGCGTTCGATCCGGGTGACGCCGCCGGCGTCGGTCCGGCCCAGATCGTGTTCTGGATCGCCTTCGACGGCTTCTTCTTTGGGCTCACCTACGGCTTGCTACAGATCGTCGGCGAGTTTGCCGTCTTCCGGCGCGAACGCCTGGCCGGGCTCAGCGTGGGCGCGTACGTGGCATCAAAGGTGGCGGCGCTGCTGCCAATTCTCGCGGCGGTGAGCGCGGTGTTGCTGGTGGTGCTGCGGGCGCTCGGCCGACTCCCCGCGCTCGGGTGGCACGTGTACGCCGTGCTGTTCGCGACCGTTGTGATCGAAGCGATCTCGGCACTGGCGCTGGGGCTGTTCGCCTCGGCCGCCGTCTCCAACGCCGCGCAGGCGGCCCTTGCCCTGCCGATGCTGTGCTTCCCTCAGGTCCTGTTCGGGGGCGCCATCGTGCCCGTCGACCAGATGGCCACGCCCGGACGCCTGATGAGCCTGGTCCTGTCCAACCGCCACGCCTTCGACGCGTTGGGCCGCGACCTGCGACTCGACCGCTACACCACCACGCTGCCCGCCATGTCCGCCTACCGGCAGACCTTTCAGGGAGGCAACGTCGTAAGCCTCATCGCGCTCGGCTCGTTCGCCGTCGCCCTCACGCTGGCCACCGCGTGGGTGCTGGACCGGCGATCCCGGCCCGGCGCATCCATGCGATGACCGCCGCGCCGGGCGGGCTTTCGTGGACGGTCGTCAGTTGGCGACGCCGCCGCTCAAGCCGTGCCGGGTCGCGTACAAGCTGGCTCCGATCCGGTTCGAGACCTCGATCTTGGCGTAGATGTGTTCGACGTGATTGCGTACCGTCTTCTCGGAAATCCAGAGTGCCGAGGCGATCTCCTTGTTGGAAAGCCCCTGTGCGACATGGAGCAACACTTCGGCCTCGCGCCGCGTCAATCCCGCCGGCCTGGCGGCTCTGCGCGACGGCCGGTGACCCGCGGCTTCCAGGACGGCTTCGACCGCGTCACCGTCCAGGCGGCCGCGCACCGCCCCGTCTCGCAATTTCCTGGCCGCGGCGTCCCCGTCGTGGGCATCGCGATAAGGCCGCGGTTCCGTTGCGGAGCAATAGCTTTCGGCGGCCGCGAGCACACGGTCACGAACCGACAGGTCATCACCGCGCAGACCGTTCGGGTAGCCCGACCCGTCCAGCCGCTCGTGATGGTTCACCGCGACCTCCCGGACGGCCTTGAGCCCACCGACCCGGGCCAGGATCCTGCCGGTCAGATAGGGGTGCAAATGCACGCGCTCGCGTTCGGCATCGGTCAAGGCGCCCGGCTTTTCCCACACCTGGTTCGACACGCCAATCCGACCGAGATCGTGAACGTAGCCCGCGCGGCGCAGGATGTCGATCTCGTCTTGCGGCAGCCCCGCGCATTGCCCGGCGCTCTCCGCCAGTTGCGCGACGGCACGCGAATGACCAAGAGAAAAAGGGCATTTCAGATCCACGAAGTCACCCATCGCGCACAGAAGTCGGTCCAGCGCCGGTCCGCTCATCGCCTCGCCCGGATCCGGCGCCAGACCGGCGGCCGTCGACCACACGTCTTCGTTCTCGCGTAGCAGGTCGCCGGCGGCCGCGGCGAACACCGCGACGATATCCGGGTCGAACTGTTTGCCGCTGCGACGGCGAATCTCCGAGATTGCGGCGCCCGCGCCGTAAGCGCGATGGTGCACGTCGGCGATGTCGCAGATCTGCGCCACCCGCATCGCCACGGGTATCTGGCTTCCGGCGGCGCCGGCGGGGAGACCGCTACCGTCCCATCGTTCGTACGCGTAGGGCAGGGCTTTACACACATCGGCGCCCAGCCCGATCTCCTCGGCCAGCAGCGCGGCCGACAGGCAGTGGGAGTGCACCAACGCGCCGAGATTTCCGCGCGCGTCCCAGAAAACCTTGGCCGCCAACTGGGCTCGTTTCGGCAACGTCGTCCCACGGCCCAGATTGGTCATGAGAAATCGGCGGTACGGCGCGCCCGACCAGTCGATGTAGTGGCTGTCATGTCGCACCGCGATGTCGTCGCCGAACCACTGCGCATACTCGTGCGAGTCGGCGTGACAGCCGATCCACATCACCAGGGCCGTGTAGAAGACGGTCCCGCACTCGCGCTCGTCGAGGCCCAGCCGCGTCGCCAATCTCGACCCCATCGCCGCCGACCGCAGCATGTGATCCATCGGCTGCCCGAGCCCGAGGTCGATCGCCAGAGATAGCGCCGCCAGGACATCGGTCCGCGACACGGCTCCGTCGAAGGGCATGGAACTCGTCCCTTTCTCGGCCCCTCATCGGCGCGGCGCCTGTATAGCCACACGAAAGCCGATGCCTGATAAGCCTAGGGCATGGGGGTTGCCAGCCGCACGCTGTCGGCGAGCGTGAAGCTAGTCGCGCCCGGGCGAGACGCTAGCTTCACAGTCGGCGCAGGGGCGCCTACGGTCCGATCGCCGGGCTCAGCGCCGCTTGACCGACTTGGGCGACTTGGTGCCGCGGCCCTGTTGCCTCGCCGCGGCGCGGCGCTCACGCCGGCTGGCGCCGCCGGGCACCCCGGCCGGGGCCTTACCATCGCCACCGTTGCGCTGCAGCGCCGCCGAGCCGTCCTCGGACGGACCGGAATAGGTCATGGCCGGCGCCTCGGTCTCGATCCCCTTGGCGCGCAACTGGGTTGGCGCCTCCTCACGCACGGCCGTCGCCGCGCCACCCTGCTGCGCGGCGGCCGCGGTGGCGAATTCCTCCAACCCCTCCGGCGCTTCGACCGGCGCGACCTGCGGGCTGGGTACCGCCTCGACGGTGACATTGAACAGGAAGCCGACCGACTCCTCCTTCATACCGTCGAGCATCGCCATGAACATGTCGTAACCCTCGCGCTGGTACTCCACCAACGGATCGCGCTGCGCCATCGCGCGCAGCCCGATGCCCTCCTTGAGGTAGTCCATCTCGTAGAGGTGCTCGCGCCACTTGCGGTCGATGACGTTGAGCAGCACGTTGCGTTCCAGCTGGCGCATCGCGCCCTCGCCGGCGATCCCCTCGAGTTCGGCTTCCCTTGTGGCGTAAGCGTTTTCGGCGTCTTTCAGCAGCTCCTCGAGCAATTCCTCCCGGGTGAGGTCGTCTCGGTCGGAGTCGGCGTCGTGCTGGGTCAGCGGCGCGTGATCGATGCCCACCGGGTACAGCGTCTTCAGCGCCGTCCACAGGGCCTCCAGGTCCCAATCCTCGGCGTAGCCCTCGGCGGTCGCGCCGTTCACGTAAGCGGTGACCACGTCGCGGACCATGTCCAGCGCCTGCTCCTTGAGGTTCTCACCCTCCAGGATGCGGCGACGCTCGGCATAGATCACCTTGCGCTGCTGGTTCATCACCTCGTCGTACTTCAGGACATTCTTGCGGACCTCGAAGTTCTGCTGCTCCACCTGGGTCTGGGCGCTCTTGATCGCGCGGGTGACCATCTTGGCCTCGATCGGCACGTCGTCGGGCAGGTTCAGCCGGTTGAGCATCGCCTCGAGCGCCGCGCCGTTGAACCGGCGCATCAGTTCGTCACCCAGCGACAGGTAGAACCGCGACTCACCCGGGTCGCCCTGCCGGCCGGAGCGGCCGCGCAGCTGGTTGTCGATGCGGCGCGACTCGTGGCGCTCGGTGCCGAGCACATACAGGCCACCGGCCTCGATCACCTCTTCAGCCTCTTTGGCCGCCTCCTCCTTGACCTTGGGCAGCTCCTCATGCCAGGCCGCCTCGTACTCGTCGGGCGTCTCCACCGGGTCGAGGCCGCGCTCACGCAGCCGCTGGTCGGCGAGGAAGTCGGGGTTGCCGCCCAGCACGATGTCGGTACCGCGGCCGGCCATGTTGGTGGCCACGGTGATGCCGCCGCGGCGGCCTGCGACGGCGACGATGGTCGCCTCCTGCTCGTGAAACTTCGCGTTGAGCACGTTGTGCGGCACGCGGCGCTTCTGGAACTGCCTCGACAGGTACTCCGAGCGCTCGACGCTGGTGGTACCGATCAGCACCGGCTGGCCCTTTTCGTAGCGCTCGACGACGTCATCGACCACGGCGATGTATTTGGCTTCCTCGGTCTTGTAGATCAGGTCGGACTGGTCGGCGCGGATCATCGGCTTGTTGGTCGGGATGGGGACCACGCCCAGCTTGTAGATTTCGTGCAGCTCGGCCGCCTCGGTCTGGGCGGTTCCGGTCATGCCGGCGAGCTTGTCGTAGAGCCGGAAGTAGTTCTGCAGCGTGATGGTGGCCAGCGTCTGGTTCTCGGCCTTGATCTCGACGTGCTCTTTGGCCTCGATGGCCTGGTGCATGCCCTCGTTGTAGCGGCGGCCATAAAGCACGCGGCCGGTGAACTCGTCGACGATCAGGACCTCGCCGTCACGCACGATGTAGTCCTTGTCGCGATTGAACAGCTCCTTGGCCTTCAGCGCGTTGTTGAGGTAGCTGACCAGCGGCGAATTGGCCGCCTCGTACAGGTTGTCGATGCCGAGCTGGTCCTCGACGAACTCCACGCCCAGCTCGTGCACCCCGACGGTGCGCTTGCGCAGATCCACCTCGTAGTGGGTGTCCTTCTCCATCAGCGGCGCCAACCGGGCGAACTCGCTGTACCAGTTCGAGGCGCCGTCGGCGGGGCCGGAGATGATCAGCGGGGTGCGCGCCTCGTCGATCAGAATGGAGTCGACCTCGTCGACGATGGCGAAGTTGTGCCCGCGCTGCACCAGGTCGTCGAGAGAATGCGCCATGTTGTCGCGCAGGTAGTCGAAGCCGAACTCGTTGTTGGTGCCGTAGGTGATGTCGGCGTTATAGGCGACCCGGCGCTCGTCTGGTGTCATCTGCGCCAGGATCACGCCGACGTCCAGGCCGAGGAAGCGGTGCACGCGGCCCATCCACTCGCTGTCGCGTTTGGCCAGGTAGTCGTTCACGGTGACGACGTGCACACCCTTGCCGCCGATGCCGTTCAGGTAGGCCGGCAGCACCGAGGTCAGCGTCTTGCCCTCGCCGGTCTTCATCTCGGCGACGTTGCCGAAGTGCAGTGCGGCGGCGCCCATCACCTGCACGTCGAAGGGCCGCTGGTCAAGCACCCGCCAGGCGGCTTCGCGGGCCACCGCGAAGGCCTCCGGCAGCAGGTCGTCTAGGCTTTCGCCGTCGGCGTGCCGCTTCTTGAACTCGTCGGTCTTGGCCCGCAACTCGGCGTCGGTGAGCTTCTCGATCTCGTCGGACAAGGTGTTGACGTAGTCAGACACCCGCTTGAGACGCTTGAGCATGCGACCTTCGCCAAGGCGCAGCAACTTCGACAGCACAGCTATGTCCCCTGTTGGTAGGAGTCTTGTATTGAGCGACTCCCATGGTAGGCGACGACCCCCCGATGGCCGCCGAACCTCAGGAGAGCCTGATCAGCCCGTAGTCGTAGGCGTGCCGTCGGTAGACCACGCAGGGCCGTTCGGTCTGCTTGTCGTGGAACAGGAAGAAGTCGTGTCCGACGAGCTCCATCTCGTAGAGCGCGTCGTCGACCGTCATCGGCGTGGCCGGGTGCTCCTTGGTCCGCACGATCCGTCCGGGCTCATGGTCGCGCTCCACGCCGTCGTGCCCGTCCGGCGGGGACTGCGCCGCGCTGCGCGGCGGGGCAGGTGGCGGCACCGCGGTGGCGGCGGCCAATGACACGGGGGTCTTGTCGCCGTAGTGCACCTTGCGACGGTCCTTGACGCGGCGCAGCCGGTTCTCCAGCTTGTCGACCGCGGACTCGAACGCGGCGTAGAAACTATTGGCGCAGGCTTCCGCCCGCGTCACCGGGCCGCGGCCACGGGCGGTGATCTCCACGCGCTGACAGGATTTACGCTGACGCCGGTTGGGCGCGTGCTTGAGCTCGACATCGAAGAGATAGATGGAGCGATCGAACCGCTCGAGGCGAGCGAGTTTTTGCGAGACGTACAGACGGTAATGATCGGGGATTTCCACGTTGCGGCCCTTGAACACAACGTCGGCGGTGGTTGTCGGTGGGGCTTGCCCGTCGGTGACGGGCGGTTGGTCCAGAATCTGACCGGAATCCACGGATAGCCTTGACATACGTGACAACTCGTTTCTCTTCTTCACGTCACACGCGCCCTGCGTGCCCGGCTGATTAACGCGCCGACGAGGTGGGAGCGGTTCGAGACTGGCTACCGCCGCAGGCTGCCCGCCGGAGCAAGGTGTCGATTACTCACCCCTTCCCGCGGATGGGTCTCACCTGCACGTTCGCGACCAGTGAGTCAGACCGATGAGTCGTTCTTCGTTGTTCTCGACGTTAGCTCGTGTTCGCCCGCCGATGCCACTAATTTCGTCGAGCTGTTGCATGTTCTTCACAACCTCTTGGCCGGCCCATAAGTTGGCGGCCGCGGCCGATTCAGACCGCGGCGATCGCCAGCACCGCGGCGACCCGAACCCCAGCGGCCTGCAGGATCCGCACCGATTCGCGGGCCGTCGCCCCGGTGGTGACGATGTCGTCGACGAGGATGACTTCGCCGCGCGGCGGCGAGCCGCGCAGCACCACCCGGCCGGCGATGTTGCGCTCGCGCGCCGTGGTCCCCAGGCCCACCGAGTCGCGCGTCAGCGCCTTGAGCCGCAACGCCGGCGCGACCGTGACGTCCGGATGCCGCGCCACCGCGGCGCGCGCCAGCCGGGCGACGGGGTCACCGCCGCGCCGGCGCGCGGCCGAACGCCGGGTGGGTGCGGGCACGACGGTCAGCGGGGTCGGCACGATCCCCCACGACACCAGCCGGTGCACCCCGATGGCCAGTGCGCGGGCCAACGGTTCGACGAGGTCGGCGCGGCCCTGCTCCTTGAGCGCCAGGATCGCGCGCCGCCGTGCATTGGCGTAGCGGCCCAGCGCGAACACCGGGACCTCCGGGTCGATGCGCGGGTTCACCACATGCGGCTGATCGGCGGTCACCGACAGCTCGAGGGCGCACGCGTCGCACCAACGGGTCGACGGCGCCCCGCAGCCGCCGCATTCGGCCGGCAGGAACAGATCGAGCATGGCGTCAGTGTGCCGCCCGGGTGTGACAGCCGCCCGCTCGCGCTACCCCGGCACCGCCTCGATCAGCGCTGCGGGCCCTCCATCGTCCGCACGGCGACGCGCCGCAAACCCGATTGGTCGATATTCGCGACCGTGCGTTTGCCGATCAAAGTGACAACGGCCCGCATTCACGCGCGGCCGGTATTGCCATGGCCTACAAGGTCGTTGAGCACTCACAGGCACGCTGGCGGGCCATCAGCACCCCGCACTTAGTCGCCTCGTCCGTGCCGGCGCGGCGTTCCACGAATGCAAAACTGCTCGAACGCCTCATCGGCATCACGCTCACCGAACCTATCGAGCCAACCGAGACGGAGGTCGGCTGAAACAACACCGATCCACAGGTATTGACAATTGGTGTCATGACCAAATACTGACGGGTATGACCGCTGCCAGAAGAAACCTCTGCATCCTTTACGGTGTGATCGCGCTGGTGGCGCTCATCGCCACTTGGGCGCACAACATCGCGTATTTCTCGGCCGGCGGAGACACGCTCGACTTCCTCGCCAGCTGTTTCGCGAATCACGCGGTCAGCTCCATGACCATCGACCTCACACTTGTCTCCGTCGCAGCGCTGGTCTTCATCGTTGTCGAGGCACGCAGGACCGGCGTCAAGTACCTGTGGGTGTACGTCGCGCTGGGGTTCGTCGTCGATATCAGCGTGGCCGTTCCAGTCTTTCTCATCGCCCGGGAGCGGCGTCTGGCGCAGCTCCAGGACGTTTGACTCCGTGCAGGCTGGCACAGCCACAACATCATTCCCCACTCCTACCCGGACTTGTTGCTTCGCAGCATCGTTCACGTGCTTCCGCTGTGATGACTGGGATACTTGTGTTGGCTGATCCGCGAAGGTGGTCGCGATATCGACGATATCGCCGCCGCCGTCGTGCGCCAGCAATTCAGCGATCACTCTTCGCGTAATGGCCGAAGTGCCAAGCATAATCACCGAACTGACCAGAGCGTAGTACCCCCGAGTCGGTACCTTTGCCGTCAGGGACGGTCACGTATGAGGCCGACCTGGAGGGCTTCGCCTGGGCTGCCGCGATGTGCCTCAGGAGATGCCGCGCGCGGCCCTGGAAGCCTTCGCCGCCATTCTCGACTGATATACGGCACACCGAACCCGCCACGCAGTAGCGAGATCCTGTCTGACGGGTGACGTCCAAAGCCCGCAATCGGGCCTACACCGCGGCGCATCAATCACCCGGGTGAATGTGCGATTGGGGTGATGACACCTCACCCCGTCTTGCCGCACTCTCAGTACATCCAGACCCATGCCGGGGTGTCAGCCCCTTCGGAGCCGCCCTCGCGCTGAGCTGCTTTCGAGCAACGATACGGAGCATGGCGATCGAAACGGATCCGTGCGCCAGTAGGAAGGATGCCCTGTATGAGTTTGAGGGCCAATGGCATACATTCTGGAACGCTGGCGATGAGCCCGCCCGCATCCTCGAGATCATCTCCCCCGCGGGCTTTGAGCAGTTCTTCGACGAACTCTCCGCCCTCGGCGGCGTAGACAGGATATCGAAACAGGACCTGGACGCACTCTGTGCGCGATACGACCTGGAGATGGACATCGACAGCGTCCCCGAACTATGCAAACGCTTCGACTTGAAATTTCCCGGCGAACTCATTTGATAACGAGCTGTACGGGCCATGCGCGCTGGCGCCCCGAAGATAGTTGTGTACCGCGATTTGTTGTTGTGAGATCCCTTCTACCAAGGAGAATTTGATGAAGGCGCTACGCCAGTACGCGGACGGGTTGCGGCTTGAGGAGATTGCCCGACCCGTACCAGGTCCCGACGAGTTGCTCGTTCGCGTCCACGCCGCGGCGATCACGCGGGATGAGCTGACCTGGTCTACCGATCGGCTGCCTGCGATTCCCTCCTACGAGCTGTGTGGCGTCGTCGAGTCGACACACGAGGAGGTCATCGCGCTGACGCCGTTCGATCGCGATGGCGTCGCCGCCGAGTTCGCGGCGGTGCCGAAATCCCTACTTGCGCAGAAGCCTTCCGCATTAACTTATGCGCAGGCGGCGGCGCTTCCGCTGCCAGGGACGACCGCGTGGCAGGCGCTGGTCGTCCATGGCAAGGTCAAAAGCGGCGAGCGGGTGCTGATCACCGGCCCCCATGGCGGAGTTGGACACATTGCCACCCAACTCGCGTCTCACCTCGGGGCGGTTCTGGTCGAAGAAGGCGAGGCCTGTGACCTGCTCTTCGACACCACCGGCGGGGAAGCGCTCGCGCGTAGTGCCGGCGGCGCCGCACGGATCGTCACGGTCGCAGCTGAGGCGCCCGGCGCCCAGTACTTCGTTGTGGAGCCGGACGGTGCGCAACTCCGTGAGTTGCCGGAATTGAAGCCGCAGATCGACAGCGTCTTTCCGCTGGACCAGTTCGAAGCGGCTTTCGCTCGCACCGCCGAACACGGCAAGAAGGGAAAGGTTGTGCTTCGCGTCTCCTAGCTATAACCCGGCCGGCGGAAACGGGTGACACTGACGGTTGAACGTGCGACACGGTGAATTCGACGACGTGTATTGCCGTCCATCCACATCATCGCGACTATCAAACCGAAGGCCGAATCCGTTAACCCCACTAGCGACGGCCTAGCCCGGCAGCACCGGGGCCGCCCCGGGAACCGTCAGCCCGGGGACGTCCGCCCAGCCCTGCTGACCGTCGGCCGACGGCGAATACTGCAGCACCCCTTGCGGACCCGCGACGTAGGCCGTCGACGGGTTGGCGACCACCGTCGTCACCGGCATTTGTAAACCGTGCGGCGGCGCGTCGGAGTTCACCCCGTCGATGTTCACGTACGACACCGGATGGCTGGCGTCGGTACGGGTCACCACGAGGTCATCACCGGTGCGCCACGACAGCGACACCACCGAGTTCCCAAGCCCGAAACCAAGCCGGCGCGGGAAGGTCAGGGCGTACTGCCCGGCCTGGGTCTGCTCGACGCTGGCGAGAATCACCTGGCCACCGATCACCATCGCGGCGCGGGTGCTGTCACGGGACAGCTGCAGGTCGGTGATCGGTCCCGGGAACCGCGTGGCCACCGCCATCGAATCCACCGGCAGGCGCGCGGGTTGGCCGGAGGCCGGCTCCTGAATCGCCCGCAACACGTTGTTGCCGTCGACCACCACCCAGACAACGTCATCCAGCGACCAGGTCGGCCGCGACAGGGTGTGCCCGTCGGCGGACTGCACCGCCTCCTGGCCGAGATCACCGATCCACAAGGACGCGGCCATGTCCGGGGCACCGCGATGCAGGGTCACCACCGACGCCGCCTGCCTGCCGCTGCGCGACAGCGCCGCGCCGGTCTGGTCACCCATGCGCCCGAACGCGCCGGCCACCATCGTCGTGTGCTGGCCGTCCAGCGACACCAGTGAGCCGTTCACCAGCGCGTGCAGACCCGCGCCTGCGCCGTCGGCGGCGCCGGGATCGGTCGCCGCGACATCCGAGGTGGTCCACCCGTCGCGGAACCGGTCGTCCAGCGGCGCGCCGTCGGCGCTGATCACATACGGTCCGCGGATGTCGGCCCTGGCCAGGGTCCAAATGATCTGTGCCGCAAGCAATTGCCGGCTGTGCGGATCGGTGGTGGACAGCTTCTCGAGATCGACGCGCGCACCGCCGTAACCGCGTCCGATGCCGTTCTTGCCGCCGTCGGCCCGGGTCACGGGCCCGCGCAGCCGAAGTGGCGGTGCGAGTAGGTTGCGGACCGTATGCGCCATCTCGGGCCGCGGCCCGGCGATCAGCTTGGAGATCAGCTCGGTGGCCAACTGGTCGTGGTCGGGCACCGCGACATAGCGGGGGTCGGGAACCACCGTCTTGCCGGTCGGGTCGTCGAAGTACAGGGTGTTGCGTTTGTAGGTGGACTGAAACTGCTGCCAGTCCAGGAACACCCCGTTGGGCAGCCGGTCGATACGCCAACCGCCGGAAGTCTTGACCAATTCGATCGGACCCGGGTCGGGCAGCACCCCCTCGGCGGTCTCGAACACCCCCACGTCGGACAGCGAACCCAGTATGTCCGCCCGCATTGTCGCCGAAACGCGTTCGGCCGCACGGGTTTCGACGAACACCACATGGTCGATCAGCAGCGCGCTACCGGCATCGTCCCAGGCGTTGGAGGCAGATTGGGTGAGGAACTGCCGCGCAGCCAGATGCCGGTTCGCGGGATCGGCTGTGGCCTTGAAGAATTCGCGGAGCAGCACGTCCGGGTCCATGCCCGGGGTCGGCTTGGGCAGGTTCGACGGCGCAGGCCGCTCGACCGTGCCGATGGCTTGGGGCGCCGACGAGCTGGGCACCCCGGCGCAGCCGGCGAGCAGCATCGCCAGCATCAGCAGGCCCGACAACCGCCGCATCACAGGGACCTCTCGGCCGGTTCTCGTTGCCGCGGACGGTCTTTCGCGTGCTGAGGGCCGGTGGGCGCGGGCTGCGGAATCGGCTTCATGGGCAGCGGGCTGGTGGTGACCTTGTGGCCGCGAACCAGCGGCAGCGTCAGCCGGAAGCACGAGCCGTCACCCGGTTCGCCCCACGCTTCCAGCCTGCCCTGGTGCAGGCGCGCGTCCTCGATGCTGATCGCCAGGCCGAGTCCCGTGCCGCCGCTGCGACGCACCCGCGAGGGGTCGGCCCGCCAGAACCGGCTGAACACCAGCTTCTCCTCACCCGGTCGCAGCCCGACCCCGTAGTCGCGGACGGTGACGGCAACCGTGTCCTCGTCGGCGGCCATCCGGATCTTGACCGGCTTGTGCTCGGCGTGGTCGATGGCATTGGCGATCAGGTTGCGCAGGATGCGCTCCACGCGGCGCGTGTCGACCTCGGCGATCACCTCCTCGGCCGGCAGATTCACCTTCAGTTCGATGCCGGCGTCCTCGGCCAGATGCCCCACGTTGCTCAGCGCGCTCTGCACGGTGGTGCGCAGGTCGACGGCCTCGACGGACAGTTCGGCGACACCCGCGTCGTGCCGGGAGATTTCGAGCAGGTCGTTGAGCAGTGACTCGAACCGGTCCAGCTCGTTGACCATCAGCTCGGTGGAGCGGGCCAGCGTGGGGTCCAGGTCGGCGCTGTGGTCATAGATCAGGTCGGCGGCCATCCGCACCGTGGTCAGCGGGGTGCGCAGCTCGTGGCTCACGTCGGATGTGAAGCGCCGCTGCAGATTACCGAACTCCTCCAGCTGGGTGATCTGGCGCGACAGGCTCTCGGCCATGTCGTTGAACGACATGGCCAGCCGCGCCATGTCGTCCTCGCCGCGCACCGGCATACGTTCGGACAGGTGGCCCTCGGCGAACCGTTCGGCGATGCGCGAGGCCGATCGCACCGGCACCACCACCTGCCGCGACACCAGCAGAGCGATCCCGGCCAGCAGCACCAGCAGCACCGCGCCGCCGGTGATCATGGTGCCGCGCACCAGCTGGATAGTGGCCTGCTCGTTCTTCAGCGGGAAGATCAGGTACAGCTCCAGGTTGGCCACCTGGGACGACGCCGGCGTGCCGACGATCAGCGCCGGACCGGAGAACCCGTCGGTGTGCACGGTCGCGTACTGATAGGAAGCCTGCCCGGCCTTGACGAAACCGCGCAGCGAGCCGGGCACCTGGTCGACGGGGCCGGCCGTGGTGGCCGCGCGGGGGCCGTCGCCCGGCACCATCAGCACCGCGTCAAAGGCGCCCGCCAGCCCCGCACCCGAGGCCGGATCGGTCTTGGAGGTCAGCGTGTTGCGTGCCAGCTGGAGGCTGCTGTCCAACGAACGCGCCTCTTCGCCGTTGACGATCCCGCCCACGGTGGTGCGCGCCCGCTCGATCTGCTCGATCGCCGCCTTGACCTTGACGTCGAGCACGCGATTGGTGACCTGACTGGTCAAGACGAAGCCGAGCGCCAGGATGACCGCGAGTGACAGCCCCAGCGTCAGCGCCACCACCCGCAGCTGCAGCGAGCGCCGCCAAGCGATAGCCACGGCCCGACTGACCGTACCCATGCCACGAGTCATGGGGCCGGAGCGCCCCCAGCGGCTCCGAGTGCGTCGCCGGGAGCCCCAGATCACCGCCGGCGCTCCCCCCTACGACGCTCTGGACGTGCGCAGGTCACGGAGGTCCGGCCTTGTAACCCACTCCTCGAACGGTCAACACCACGGTCGGGTTCTCAGGGTCTTTCTCGACCTTGGCCCGCAGTCGCTGGACGTGCACGTTCACCAAGCGGGTATCCGCCGGGTGACGATAGCCCCACACCTGTTCGAGCAGCACATCACGAGTAAACACCTGCCGCGGTTTGCGCGCCAACGCCACCAGCAAGTCGAATTCCAGCGGTGTCAGGGAGATCTGCTCGCCGTTGCGCGTGACCTTGTGCGCCGGCACGTCGATCTCGACGTCGGCGATGGACAGCATCTCGGCCGGCTCGTCGTCGTTGCGTCGCAGCCGCGCCCGCACCCGGGCCACCAACTCCTTGGGCTTGAAGGGCTTCATGATGTAGTCGTCGGCACCCGACTCGAGGCCCAGGACCACGTCGACGGTGTCCGTCTTGGCGGTCAGCATGACGATCGGCACGCCGGAGTCGGCGCGCAACACCCGGCACACGTCGATGCCGTTCATGCCGGGCAGCATCAGGTCCAACAACACCAGATCGGGGCGCAGTTCGCGCACCGCAGTCAGGGCCTGGGTGCCGTCACCGATGACCGCAGTGTCGAAACCCTCCCCACGAAGCACGATGGTGAGCATCTCGGCTAGCGAAGCGTCGTCGTCGACGACCAAAATCCTTTGCCTCATGGAGTCCATGGTGTCACCAGATCGGGACAAAACTCGGGCACCACACGGGCGTTTCTCCTTCGAAACGGCCGAATCGTGACAAATCTGTGCTAGTTGGCGCCCAAATCGGCCGCCAACCGGCCCGGATCGACGTCAGCGTCGACGCTGCGCCAGCGGCCGCCCCAGCCCGCGGCGGCCAATTGGGCATAGACCGCGCCCGTGCGTTGCTGCAGCCCGTCGTCGCGTTCGTAGCTGTCGCGCGCCCGGCCCGGATCGGACTCGGCCCGGCTGCGGGCGCGCCTGCCGGCCAGTTCGGCCGGGACCGCGAGCAGCACCTGCCAGTCGGGCGCGGGCAGCCCGAGGCGCTCATATTCCAGCGCGTGGATCCATCGCACGGCAGGCCCGTCGGCGTCCTGGTGCAGACGGGCGGCGGTGTATGCCGCGTTCGAGGCGACGTAGCGATCCATGATCACCACGTCGTGCTCGCGGCGCAGCGCAGCGATCTCGTCGACCGCCCCGGCGCGGTCCAGCGCGAAAAGCATCGCCATCGCGTACACCGACGACGCGAGGTCGCCGTGGTCGCCGTGCAGCGCCTCGGACGCGATGTCGGCGGTCACCGATCGCCCGTACCGCGGGAAGGCCAGCATGCCGACCGACTTGCCGTCGGCCTCAAAGAGGGCGCGGAGCTTGTCCGTGAGCGTCCGCTTGCCGGCGCCGTCGATACCTTCGATCGCGATCAGCACGGCGCGAGCCTATCGCCGCCGAGTGCCGCACCGGCGCGACACTCGGCGGCCGCGCGGCTCAGTAGCGGTAGTGGTCGGCCTTGTACGGGCCGTCGACGTCGACGCCGATGTACTCGGCCTGCTCCTTGGTGAGCTTGGTCAGCACGCCGCCCAGGGCCTCGACGTGGATGCGGGCCACCTTCTCGTCGAGGTGCTTGGGCAGCCGGTAGACCTCGTTGTCGTACTCGTCGTTTTTGGTCCACAGTTCGATCTGCGCGATGACCTGGTTGGAGAAGCTGTTGCTCATCACAAAGGACGGGTGCCCGGTCGCGTTGCCCAGGTTCAGCAGCCGGCCCTCGGACAGCACGATGATCGACTTGCCGGTGTCGGGGAAGGTCCACAGGTCGACCTGCGGGCGGATGTTGGTCTTGGTGGCGCCGGACTTCTCCAACCGCGCGATCTGAATCTCGTTGTCGAAGTGGCCGATGTTGCCCAGGATCGCCTTGTCCTTCATCGCCTTCATGTGCTCGAGGGTGATGATGTCCTTGTTGCCGGTCGTGGTGATGATGATGTCGGCCTCGCCGATCACGTCCTCCACCCGCTTGACGTCGAAGCCCTCCATCAGCGCCTGCAGGGCGTTGATGGGGTCGATCTCGGTGACAGTCACCCGAGCGCCCTGGCCGGCCACCGACTCGGCGGACCCCTTACCGACGTCGCCGTACCCGCAGACCAGCACCTTCTTGCCGCCGATCAGCACGTCGGTGCCGCGGTTGATGCCGTCGATCAGCGAGTGCCGGCAGCCGTACTTGTTGTCGAACTTGCTCTTGGTGACCGAGTCATTGACGTTGATCGCGGGGAACGCCAGGTCGCCGGCGGCGGCGAACTGGTAGAGCCGCAGCACGCCCGTGGTGGTCTCCTCGGAGACGCCCTTGATCGACGCGGCGATCGTGGTCCACTTGTCCTTGTCGGTCTCGAAACGCTCGCGCAGCAGGTTCAAAAACACCCGGTGCTCGGTCGAGTCGTCTTCCTCGTCGGGCGGCACCACGCCGGCCTTCTCGTACTGCGCACCACGCAGCACCAGCATGGTGGCATCCCCGCCGTCGTCCAGGATCATGTTGGCCGGCTCGTCGGGCCAGGTCAGCACCTGCTCGGCAGCCCACCAGTACTCCTCGAGCGTCTCGCCCTTCCACGCGTACACCGGAACGCCCCTGGGCTCCTCCGGGGTGCCGTGCGGGCCGACCACCACCGCGGCCGCGGCGTGGTCCTGGGTGGAGAAGATGTTGCAGGAAGCCCAGCGCACCTGCGCGCCCAGCGCGACGAGGGTCTCGATCAGCACCGCGGTCTGCACGGTCATGTGGAGCGAACCCGAGATGCGCGCGCCCTTGAGCGGCTGCACGTCGTGATACTCCCGGCGTAGCGACATCAGACCCGGCATCTCCTGCTCCGACAGCTCGATGTCCCGGCGACCGTAATCCGCCAACGACAGATCGGCGACCTTGAAATCGATGCCGTTTCGAACCTCGGGAGTGAGTGCGTTTTCGGTCGTCGTCATAGGTGTGTTCTTCCTTCTTCGGCTCGCTCGTATCCAAGCGGTAATTAGCTTAGGTATGTTCTTGGGCCACTGTAGTCGCGGGCCGGCGCGCCTTGCGGGTCAGGGAACGTTGACGACGCCGTGCCGCTCCGCGAACGGCGTCATCAACCGGGCCAGATCGGCCGCCACGTCGTGGTCCGCCTCGGGCGGCATCGACACGTAGCTCAGCGCCAGCCGCACGATGGCACGCGCCAGCACCCCGGCGTCCTCGTCGCTGGCGGCCACCCAGCTGTGCGTCAAAGCCGTGGCCAGCCGCTCGGAGGCGCGGTTGATGATGGGGGCGCTGCCGATGGTAATGATCTGTAGCAGGTCCGGCTTCGCCACCCCGGTGAGCAACGAGATCACCAGCGGGTCGGCCGAGAGCTCGGTGAACAGGTCGCGGAAACCCTGCAGGAACGCCTGATAGATGTTGCCGGCGTTCGCCAGTAGCGCAGCGTTGACGGCGTCGACCAGCCGATCGGCCAGGCGCAGGCCGTACCCCTGCGCCAGGCCCTGCCGCGACCCGAACTCGTTGTAGATCGTCTGCCGGCTGATGCCCGCTGCGCGGGCCACATCGGACAGGGTGACGGCCGACCAGTCCCGGGTCAGCAGCAGATCCCGCATCGCATCGAGCACGGAGTCACGCAGCAGGGCACGCGACGCCTCGGCGTACGGCATCCGCTTCACAGGCGCGACAATAGCGGCTTTCGCTGCGGCGGTGGCTCCGATCACGACCGCGCGATCTCCACCATCTCGAAATCGGTCTTCGCCGCGCCGCAATCCGGGCAGCTCCAGTCCGCGGGGATGTCGGCCCACCGCGTCCCGGGGGCGATGCCATCCTCGGGCCAACCCTTGGCCTCGTCGTACTCGAATCCGCACTGCACGCAGATGAAAAGCTTGTAGTCGTCGCTCATCGGTTCACTCCTTCTCGGATCTGGGTGAAATCGACCTTTTCGCGCACCGCACAATCGGGGCAGCACCAGTCTTCGGGGATGTCACCGAAGGGCGTGCCGGGCCGAAAGCCTTCCCGCGGTTCGCCTTTGGCTTCGTCGTAGGTGTAGTCGCAGCCGGGGCAACGGTAGGCGGTCATGCCGCCACCCCGTAGCGCGCCAGCAGCTTCTCGCGCAGGCGTGGCTGCACGTTGATCCGGGTGATGTCGCCGTCGTAGTGCGCCAGCACGCGATGGTCCATCACCTTGCGCCACAGGGGCGGGAAGTAGGTGAGCGAGATCATCGACGCGTACCCGCTCGGCAGGTTGGGCGCGCCCTCCATGCTGCGCAACGTCTGATACCGCCGGGTGGGGTTGGCGTGGTGATCGCTGTGCCGCTGCAGGTGGTACAGGAAGAGATTGGTCACCACGTGGTCGGAGTTCCAGCTGTGCACCGGCGCGCAGCGCTCGTAGCGCCCGTTCGAATTCTTCTGTCGCAGCAGGCCGTAGTGCTCCAGGTAGTTGACCGATTCGAGCAGGCTGAAGCCGAAGACCGCCTGGACGATCACGAAGGGGATCAGCGCGGGGCCGAAGGCCGCGATCAGCACGCCCCACAGCACCACCGACATCAGCCACGCATTGAGGACGTCGTTGGACAGATACGTCTTGGGGTGCCAAGGGCTGGAGCCCTGCCGGCGGATCCGTTGCGCCTCCAGGCGCAGTGACGAACGCAGGCTGCCGAAGACGCTGCGCGGCAGGAACTCCCAGAAGGTCTCGCCGAAGCGCGCCGACGCGGGGTCCTCCGGGGTGGCGACGCGCACGTGGTGGCCGCGGTTGTGCTCGATGTAGAAGTGCCCGTAACAGGTCTGCGCCAACGTGATCTTGGACAGCCAGCGCTCCAGCGAGTCCTTCTTATGGCCCATCTCGTGGGCGGTGTTGATGCCGACGCCGCCGAGCACGCCGACCGACAGCGCCAGCCCCAGCTTGCCGGCCCAGCCGAGGGCGCCGTCAAAGCCCAGCCAGCTCAGGTTCGACGCGGTGAACAGGTAGGCGCCGAAGACGACGCTGAGGTATTGGAACGGCACATAGATGTAGGTGCAGTAGCGGTAATACTTGTCGTTCTCCAGCTGCTCCATCACCTCGTCGGGCGGGTTCTGCCCGTCGGGTCCGAAGCGCAGGTCGAGGATCGGCAGCAGAAGCCAGAGCAGGATCGGCCCGATCCACAGCGGCACCTGCGCGGCGGCGTGCCAGCCCAGCCGGTTCAATCCCCAGATGAGCGGCAGCATCACGAACAACGCCGTCGGGGCGATCAGTCCCATCAGCCACAGGCGGCGCTTCTTGTCCCGCCAGGCAGGCGGCTCGGATTCCCTGCTCAGTTGCGGTTCGAATGTGGTCATATGCCAAACCTCCTTGTGAGTCACACCACGTTGAGATTGGACAATACCGGCCTTTGCGTCTTCTGTCTAGACAAACGTCGGTAATTTGTAAAGCGATCTGAAAATTTACGGCACCGGACTGTTGGGGTCGGCCTCGAGCGCGCCGGCGTGTTCGGTCTCCCGTGCCGCACGCCGACCCAGCACCGAGTGCCGGTAGCCGTACCCCGCGTAGATGGCCGTGCCGACCGCCAACCAGACCGCGAACCGGACCCAGGTGAGGGCCGTGAGGTTGAGCATCAGCCACACGCACGCGGCAATCGAGGCGATCGGGAGCAACGGAACCCACGGCGCCTTGAACCCGCGCTCCAGATCCGGCCGCGTCCGGCGCAGCACCATCACGCCGGCCGACACCAGGACGAAGGCGAACAGGGTCCCGACGTTCACCATCTCCTCGAGCTTGGTAATGGGGAACACCGACGCCGTCACGGCCACCACCACCGCGACCACCACGGTGATCCGCACCGGGGTGCCGTGCGAGCCCGTCTTGGCCAGCGACCGCGGCAGCAGACCGTCGCGCGCCATCGCGAACAGGACCCGGCACTGGCCCAGCATCAACACCATCACCACGGTGGTCAGTCCCGCCAGCGCCCCGATGGAGATGATCTTGCTCGCCCAATGGATGCCGTTCGCGGTGAAGGCGGTGGCCAGGTTCGCCTGCCCGCGGCCCCCGACCGTCTTGAGTTGGGTGTAGGAGACCATGCCGGACAGCACGACCGCGACAGCGACGTAGAGCAGGGTGACGATGCCCAGCGACGCCAGGATGCCCCGCGGCACATCGCGCTGCGGATTCTTGGTCTCCTCGGCCATGGTGGCGACGATGTCGAACCCGATGAACGCGAAGAACACGATCGACGCCCCCGCCAGCACGCCATACCAGCCGTAGTGGCTGCTGTGCGCGCCGGTCAGCAACGACAGAACGGACTGGTCGATGCCCTTGGCATCGCCGCCCGCCTCCGCCTTCGGGATGAACGGCGAATAGTTGGCGCGCTTGATGTAGAAGACGCCGACCACCACGACGAAGATCACCACCGACACCTTGATCGCGGTGATCACCGCGGAGAACCTCGAGGACAGTTTGGTGCCCAACGCGATCAGGGTCGCCACTCCCGCGACGATCACCAACGCCCCCCAGTCCACCTGCGCCGAGCCGAATCTCGCCGTGCCGCCGGCGAATCCGAACACGGTGCCCAGATAGCTCGACCAGCCCTTGGCCACCACGGCGGCGCCGATGGCCAGTTCGAGCACCAGGTTCCAGCCGATGATCCAGGCCAGGAACTCCCCGAAGGTGGCGTAAGAGAAGGTGTAGGCGCTACCGGCCACCGGCAGCATCGAGGCGAACTCCGCGTAGCACAGCGCGGCCAACGCGCAGGTGCCCGCCGCTATCACGAACGACACCCAGATGGCCGGGCCGGTGATGTCGCCGGTCGTCGACGCGGTAACCGTGAAGATGCCGGCGCCGATCACCACCGCGACGCCGAACACCACCAGGTCCCGCCAGGTCAGGTCCTTGCGCAGCTTGGTGTCCGGCTCGTCGGTGTCGGCGATTGATTGCTCGATCGACTTCGTCCGCCATCGATTGACCATGCATTCGCCCTTTCCCAGCGCTGCGAGCCATTGGTCCGTCACAGTACTGGGTACTCTCGGCAAATGCCGGACAGCGGAGCAACGGCCAGGAATCACGCCGTGGTCATCGGGGGCAGCATCGCCGGTCTTTGCGCCGCAAGGGTGCTTTCGGATTCGTATGCGCGGGTGACGGTGTACGAGCGCGACGAGTTGCCGGCCGAGCCGGCGAACCGGGCAACGGTTCCCCAGGACCGGCATCTGCACATGCTGATGGCGCGCGGGGCGATGGAATTCGAGGACCTGTTCCCGGGCCTGCTGGACGACATGGTGAGCGCCGGCGTGCCCAAATTGCAGAACCGGCCCGACTGCATCCACCTCGGCGCCGCGGGCCACGTGCTGGGTACCGGCCAGACCCTGCGCGACGAGTTCACCGCGTACGTGCCCAGCCGACCACATTTGGAATGGCAGTTGCGAAAACGCGTCCGCGGCATCGACAACGTCACCGTGGCGCGGCGCTCGGTGGCCGAGCCGCGGTTCGACCGGGCCCGACAACGGGTGACCGGCGTGCTGCTGGATCCGGCCGACCCCGAAAGCAACGACCCCGAATTCGTGGCCGCGGATCTGGTCGTCGACGCGGCGGGCCGGGGCACCCGGCTGCCGGTGTGGCTGGCCGAATGGGGATTCAAGCGTCCTGTCGAACAGGAGCTGGACATCGGCATTCATTACGCCACCCAGCGATTCCGCATCCCCGACGGGCTGATTGCGGAGAAGGTGGTGGTCGCCGGCGCGTCGCATGACATGTCGCTGGGGCTGGGCATGCTCTGCTACGAGGACGGCACCTGGGTCCTCACCACCTTCGGTGTGGCCAACGCGAAACCGCCGCGGACCTTTCCCGAAATGCTCGGGCTGGCGCAGCGGCTGCTTCCAGACCACTTCAATGCGGCGCTGACGCGAGCCGAGCCGCTGGGCGATCCGGCGTTTCACGCGTTCCCGGCCAGTAAGTGGCGCCGCTACGACAAGTTGGATCGCCTGCCGGCCGGCATCGTCGCGTTCGGCGACGCGGTGGCCAGCTTCAATCCCACCTTCGGGCAGGGCATGACGATGACCTCGCTGCAGGCCGGGCATCTGCGCCGCGCGCTGCAATTCCCGGACGATCAACTCGCCGCGGAGCTGAACCGGGCCACGGCCAAGAGCACCTTCCCGGTGTGGACGATGAACGCGATCGGCGACGTCACGTTCCACCATGCTGGCTCCAAGCAGCCGATCCCCTGGTGGTGGCGGCCCTCAGGTGCGCTGTTCGATCAATTCCTGGGCGCCGCCGAGACCGAACCCGTTCTGGCGGAATGGTTCTTGCGGCGCTTCTCGCTGCTCGACAGCCTCTACATGGTTCCGCCGCCGCGGATCGTCGGCCGCGCGATGGCGCACAATCTGCGGCTGTGGTTAAGCGAGCGGCGCGAAGCCGCCAAACGGCGGCGCCAGCTCACAACCCAACCGTCGCCCTGAACAGCTTGGTGGGTTCGTGCGCCTCCAGCCGGATCGGGGCGTCGTCGGCCGCCACCCAGGCGGCCATCCCCCGCTTCAACGTGAGCGAGCCGGACTTGCCGTGCACCGTCGTGCAACCCTGGCTGCACAACAGGATCTGTGGGCCGTCGTGGCTGCAGCTCGCGTCCACCTCGTGGCCGACGTACTCGTCGTCCAGCTCCAGCAGGGCGACCGCGAACTCGTCGGTCGGCGTCTCGTAGATCAGTCCCAAGCCCTCACGGCGGATCGGCGGCCGCAGCTGCTCCTCGGTGGTGGGCGCGAAGTCCAGGACGCGCAGCAGCTCGGGCACGTCCACGTGCTTGGGGGTCAGGCCGCCGCGTAACACGTTGTCCGAGTTAGCCATCACCTCCACCGCGAAACCGCGCAGATAGGTGTGCAGGTTGCCGGCGGAGACGAAGATGGCTTCGCCCGGGGCCAGGCTGATGCGGTTCAGCAGCAGCGCCGCCAGCACGCCGGCGTCACCGGGATAGCGTTCGCCGAGCTCCAGGACCGTCTTCGCCTCGGCCGCGAATTCGGTTGCGCCCGAGCTGAGGTATGCGATGGCGCCGTCCAGCACGGCGGCCACGAGCACGTCGATGTCCGGCTGCGGCGCGGTGATCCAGGTGGTGAACAGCGCGCGCAGACCGTCGGCGTCGGACTGGTCGTTCAGCAGGTCGATGAACGGGTCGAGGTCGGAGACGGCCAGGGCTCGCAACAGCTCGACGGTGCGCGAGACCTGCCGGAATCCGGCCAGCGCCTCGAACGGGTGCAGCGCCACCAGCAACTCGGGCTTGTGGGATGTGTCGCGGTAGTTGCGCACCGGCGAGGTCAGCGGAATGCCGACCCGCTCTTCGCGCAGATAGCCCTCGGCCGCCTGCGCGGCGCTGGGGTGCGCCTGCAGGGACAGTGGCTCGTCAGCGGCCAGCACCTTGACCAGGAACGGCAGCACGTCGCCGAATCGCGCCCGCGACGTCTGTCCGAGCTGGCCCTCCGGGTCATCGACCAGCGCCTCGAGCAAGGTGATTTCGCCGTTGTCCGTTTCCAGCCACGCCGGATCGCCGGGGTGCGCCCCAAACCACAGCTCCGCCTCCGGATGCGCCGCCGGTACCGGACGCTCGGTGAATTCGGCGATGGCGGTACGCGAACCCCAGGCGTACGTTCTCAAGGCCCCGCGAAGCAGTTCCACTGTTGTATCTATCCCCGCACCAGTCGCATATAAACCGCGGCCATTTCCAGCCGGACGGCCAATACTGCCAGTTGCTGCTCGGGGAAACCGGGGCCCCCCAGCGCCGGCGAAACGCCGTAGCCGGCCGAGCCGCCGGGCCCGTCGGGCACGTCCTCGGCAGCGAGCAGGTACACGTCGTCGAGCCCGGCGGTCCGCGCAGCGACACCCGTCTGCTCGGATGCCAGGACGACGGCCAGCACACGCAACCGCTGCGGCAAGGGTCCGTCGATCTCTTCGTCGTGGAACAGTGCGGCGTCCGGGTCCTCGAAGCCCGCCGATGCCCCGGCGCGCAAGGCGACCACCGCGTCCGCCAGCCCGGCAGCCGGAGTCACCTGGTTCGCGACCCGCAGCAGCACCGAGCTGCCGTGCCGGGCCAACGCCAGCGTCGCGGCGCCGTCGCCGGCCAACACCACCTGACGCTCGGCGATCCGCGCGGCGAGCAGTTTGGCCGGGTTGGTGAACAGCTCGCGGGCGGCGCTGTTACGCAGCGCCTCGGCGTCCAACTCGTCGGCGAGCAGCGCCAGGTCGACCTTGGGTCGGGGGTCCACGGCGTGCAGCAGGGCGAGCCCGGCGGCAAGGTACCGGCACAGTCCGAACTCGTCAGGAACCCAGAGCCGGGGCGACAGCACCGCGGCGCCCCCGGCGGTGGCATCCCGCAACGGGCCCTCGTAGGGCGCCGCCACGACCACCCGGGCGCCCCGGCGCAACCCGGTGGCGGCCGCAGCGACCAGCGCGGGATCACCCGGATCGCCGCCCGCGACGACCAGCACATCGAGCGGACCCACCCACGGCGGTGCCTCGTCGGCAAGGGTGAAGGGTTGGGAAGCGGTTCCACCCATGGTCGCGGCCAGCATCGTCCCGGCGGTCTCGGCGGTGCCGCGCCCGGCGACCCAGATGACGCTGCGCGGACGGTCGTCGGCGCCCAGCGGCCGCAGCGCCCCCTCCTCGACAGCCGCGGCGACCGCACGCACCTGGGCACCGGCCGACGAGGCGGCGCGCAGCAGGCCGTCGCGGTCGGCGGCCAGCAGGCCATCGGTGTCCTCGAGATCGACCGCCCGGGTGGCGTTCACGGCGCGGCCTTCACGGCCGCCGAGGCCGCGGTGATTTCGGAACTGATCTGGTCGACGACCGCGGCAACGTCCTCGACCGTGCGCGCCTCGACGTTCAGCCGCAGCAATGGCTCGGTATTGGAGCTGCGCAGGTTGAACCAGCTGCCGTCGCCCAGGTCGGCCGTCACCCCGTCCACGTGATCGAGGGAGTGAATCCGCGTACCGAACGACTTCAGTACCGCTTCCGTGCATCGCCCGGCGTCGGCGACGGTGAAGTTGATTTCGCCGGACGATTCGTACCGCTGATAGTCCGCGGTCAGCTCGGACAGCGGGCGGTCCTGCTCGCCGAGGGCGACCAGCACGTGGAGCGCAGCCAGCATCCCGGAGTCGGCACCCCAGAAGTCGCGGAAGTAGTAGTGCGCCGAATGCTCGCCGCCGAAAATCGCGCCGGTGTCGGCCATTAACGCCTTGATATAGGAGTGCCCGACCCGGGACCGCAGTGGTGTGCCGCCGCGCTCGGCGACAAGTTCGGGCACCGCGCGCGAGGTGATCACGTTATGGATGATCGTCGCGCCGATCTCGCGGCTCAATTCACGCGTGGCCACCAGGCTGGTCACCGTCGACGGCGAGACGGGGTTGCCGCGTTCGTCGACGACGAAGCAGCGATCGGCGTCGCCGTCGAAGGCCAGCCCGATGTCGGCGCCGGTCTCGCGCACGAATGCCTGCAGGTCCACCAGGTTGGCGGGGTCGAGCGGGTTGGCTTCGTGATGGGGAAATGAGCCGTCGAGCTCGAAGTACAACGCCTCCAACGTGATCGACCCGATCGGGCCGAGCACGGCGGGCGTGGTCAGACCGGCCATGCCGTTGCCGGCGTCCACGGCCACCCGCAGTGGGCGCAGCCCGGAGGTGTCCACCAGCGACCGCAGGAACTGACCGTAGTCGGCCAGCACGTCGCGCTCGCTCACGTCTCCAGGTTCCCCCTCGTAGGGGTCGACGCCGGCGATCACGTCATCGGCGACCAGCCGCAGCCCGGTCTCGGCGCCGACCGGTTTGGCCCCCGCCCGGCACAGCTTGATGCCGTTGTAGGCGGCCGGGTTGTGGCTCGCGGTGAACATGGCGCCCGGGCAGTCCAGCATTCCGGAGGCGAAGTAGAGCTGATCGGTGGACGCCAAGCCGATGCGCACCACGTCCAGTCCCTGGCTCCTCACCCCGGCGGCGAACGCGGCGGCCAGCGTGGGCGAACTGTCCCGCATGTCATGGCCGATCACGACCCGGCGCGCGCCCTCGCCGCGCATGAGTTTGGCGAAACCTGCGCCGAGATCGGTGACCAGCGGCTGGTCGAGCTCTTCGCCGACTAGCCCACGCACGTCGTAAGCCTTGACGACGCGGTGGACAGTCGCGGCGGGCCGAGACATGCGGGACTCCTGACGACGTGAACTCTTGGCGTCAGCCTATCGGGCCACGGAGAACTGGAGCCCCGGCGGTGCGTGCGGATTTCGCGTCCCGCCGGTCAGGACCGCGCTCCGTGGCGGGTCGCCACCATGGGGCTAGTCGGTGGGATCGGGCAAGACGCGCAAATGTCCGCGGCGCCGTCCGGAGCGATGCTCGGGCGGTGCCAGCACGCTGCTGCTGGGCGCGGTGGCCTGGGATCCGCCGTGATGGATGTGCGCGTCGGCGAAGCCGTTCACCGGCGTCGCGACGCCGGCGTACGGAACGCCGCGATCGCCGCGCTCGCGCACCGCGTCGGCCAGGGCGACCAAGTCGTCCTCGTCGGGGTGGGCGGGCTCAGAGAGGAGGGGCCCGGCATGGCGCATCAGCTCCCACCCACGGGGTGCGGTGATCCGGCCGGCATGGTTGACGCACAAATCCCAGGAATGCGGTTCCCGCGCGGTCGCCAACGGACCGACGACTGCCGTCGAGTCCGAATAGACGAACGTCAGGGTCGCCACGGCGTAGTGCGGGCACCCGGGCCGGCAACAGCGACGGGGAACGTTCACGATCGAAAGGCTATCGTGCGCAAACGTCGCCGAAGCGCCGGACACGCGCAACTCCTCGGCCCTCGATGTGCAACCGTTACCATCGGCGCGTGGGTGATTCGCGCAGCTCCCCGCGAGGTGATCGGTTCTCCGACGGATCGGCTCCGCGCCGGGCCGGGGCCCACCGACTCTTTCGCAGGGGCCGCGACATGCGCGGCCCGCTATTGCCCCCGACCGCGCCGGGGTGGCGCACCCGCGCCGAGCGATTCGACATGGCGGTGCTGGAGGCCTACGAACCCATCGAGCGAAGTTGGCGGGATCGGCTGGCCGAACTCGACGTGGCCGTCGACGAGATTCCCCGAATCTCGGCCAAGGATCCCGAGAGTGTGCAGTGGCCACCCGAGGTGATCGCCGATGGGCCGATCCCGCTGGCACGGTTGATCCCGGCCGGCGTCGACATCCGCGGCAACTCAACGCGGGCGCGAATTGTGTTGTTCCGCAAGCCAATTGAGCGACGAGCCAAAGACACCGTCGAGCTCGGCGACCTGCTGCACGAAATACTGGTGGCCCAGGTCGCGATCTACCTCGACGTTGAGCCGTCGGTGATCGATCCGACGATCGACGACGAATAACTTCTCCGGTCGCGCGTTGAGCGCTGGAGGCTTAACGCTCAGCGCGCGGTGTGATCAGCGTGCGTCAGATGATGCCGCGCTTGAGGCGGCGGCGCTCGCGTTCGGACAAGCCGCCCCAGATGCCGAAGCGCTCGTCGTGCTCGAGGGCGTACTCGAGGCACTCATGCCGCACCTCGCAGCCCAGGCAGATCTTCTTGGCCTCGCGGGTGGAGCCACCCTTTTCCGGGAAGAAGGCCTCGGGGTCGGTCTGGGCGCACAGCGCGCGGTCCTGCCATTGGTCGGCGACCGGCTCCGGCATGGGCTCGGGCTCGAATGCGATTGGGGCATCAGGAACCACGGTCAAATGCGGCCGAGCGGGGCGGTCCAGTGCCGGGTCGATGTCGGTGTGCGGCGTGCTCGCCATTGCGCCTTGAAAAGTTTCGTAAGACATACGGTCGTCCGCCTCCTCAGCTTGATTGAGAGAGTGTGATTGGTTTCCCACTGTTCTGATGTACAGACAATTCGAACAAGTGATCGAATCTCGGTCTGCGACACCGGAGTCGGCCGGCCAACCGGGAAATGACACTGTTGTGATTAGACACGGGTTGATCTGCCGGGTCAAGCACTTCGGCGCATTTCCATACCATCTCGTGATCGAATTTCGGCGTTTCTGTTGTTTCGGGCCTTCGGCGTGTCGATCACAATGCCCTCAACTTCCCCAGAAGTTGCCCACAACCGGTGGGGAACCGCAACTTTGAGGCTCCCCCGATGGGCCCGCCGCGGCGCTGCCGCCGGGCAGTACTGTCGTGCAATGTGAAGGTCACCGTTCTGGTCGGTGGGGTTGGCGGCGCCCGCTTCCTGCTGGGGGTTCAACAGCTGTTCGGGCTCGGTCAATTTCAAACGCAACGGCGCCAGGACACGGAAGCCAACAGTCACGAGCTGACGGCGATCGTCAACATCGGCGATGACGCCTGGATCCACGGACTGCGAATCTGCCCCGATTTGGACACCTGCATGTACACCTTAGGTGGAGGTGTAGATCCGGAGCGAGGGTGGGGGCACCGCGACGAAACCTGGCACGCCAAAGAGGAATTGGCGCGCTACGGGGTGCAGCCGGACTGGTTCGGGCTCGGCGACCGTGACCTGGGCACCCACCTGGTGCGCACCCAAATGCTCAACGCCGGCTACCCCCTGTCGCAGATCACCACCGCACTGTGCGACCGCTGGCAACCCGGCGCGCGGCTGTTGCCCGCCAGTGATGACCGGTGCGAGACCCACGTGGTGATAACCGATCCCGACGACGGCAGCCGGCGGGCCATTCACTTCCAGGAGTGGTGGGTGCGCTACCGGGCCCAGGTGCCCACGCACAGCTTCGCGTTCGTCGGCGCCGAAAAGGCGGCCGCCACAATTGATGCCACCGCGGCCATCGCCGACGCCGACGTCATCCTGCTGGCGCCCTCGAACCCGGTGGTGAGTGTCGGCGCCATCCTGGCCGTCCCCGGCATTCGCGGCGCGCTGCGCGCCGCGAAGGCACCGATCGTCGGCTACTCGCCGATCATCGGTGGAAAGCCTTTGCGCGGCATGGCCGATGCCTGCCTGTCGGTGATCGGGGTCGAATCCACGGCCGAGGCGGTCGCCCGGCACTACGGCGCGCGGCGGGACACCGGCATCTTGGACGGCTGGCTGGTCAGCGAAGGTGACGGGGCCGGATTCGAAGGCGGCATCGACGGCATCGCGGTGCGCTCGGTGCCGCTGGTGATGACCGACCCGAAGGCGACCGCCGAGATGGTCAGGGCCGGGCTCGACCTGGCGGGGGTGACGCCGTGATGCGCGACGACGCAGTGGCTTGCGGGGAACGACGCGATGCGAAGGAGCGGCGCCGATGACTTCGGCGCCCCGCGAGCACGGCACCGCCGCCGCCATCGAAATCCTGCCCGTCGCCGGGTTGCCCGAATTCCGGCCCGGCGACGATCTGGGCGCGGCCGTCGCCGCGGCGGCGCCATGGCTGCGCGACGGCGACGTCGTCGTCGTCACCAGCAAGGCGGTGTCCAAATGCGAGGGCCGGCTGGTGCCGGCGCCGCAGGATCCCGAGGAGCGCGACCGGCTGAGGCGCAAGCTGGTCGACGACGAAGCCGTCCGGGTGCTGGCCCGCAAGGGCCGAACCCTGATCACCGAGAACCGGATCGGCCTGGTGCAGGCCGCCGCGGGCGTCGACGGATCCAATGTCGGCAGCGACGAACTGGCACTGCTGCCGGTCGACCCGGACGGCAGCGCCGCGGCGCTGCGGGCCGCGCTGCGTGAGCGGCTCGGTGTCGAGGTCGCCGTGGTCATCACGGACACCATGGGCCGCGCCTGGCGCAACGGGCAGACCGACGCGGCCGTGGGTGCCGCGGGTCTGGCTGTGCTGCACGGCTATTCGGGGGCGGTCGATCGGCACGGCAACGAGCTGCTGGTCACCGAGGTGGCGGTGGCCGACGAGATCGCCGCGGCCGCCGATCTGGTCAAGGGCAAACTGACCGCGATGCCGGTGGCGGTGGTGCGCGGCATGTCCGTGACCGACGACGGCTCAACGGCGCGGCAGTTGTTGCGGCCGGGCCCCGAAGACCTGTTCTGGCTCGGCACCGCCGAAGCCCTCGAGGCCGGCCGCCTCGAGGCGCAGCTGCTGCGCCGATCGGTGCGCCGGTTCAGCGCCGAGCCGGTGCCGCCAGACCTGGTGGAAGCCGCCGTCGCCGAAGCGCTGACCGCGCCGGCTCCGCACCACACCCGCCCGGTGCGGTTCGTCTGGCTGCAGACGCCGGCCGCCCGGACCCGGCTGCTGGATCGCATGCAGGACAAGTGGCGCGCCGACCTCGCCGGTGACGGGCGGCCCGCCGACTCGATCGACCGCCGGGTGGCGCGCGGCCAGATTCTCTACGACGCGCCAGAAGTCGTCGTCCCGTTCATGGTGCCCGACGGCGCCCACTTTTATCCCGACGCCGCCCGCACCGACGCCGAGCACACCATGTTCACCGTGGCCGTCGGCGCGGCCGTGCAGGCCCTGCTGGTCGCGCTGGCGGTGCGCGGGCTGGGCAGCTGCTGGATCGGCTCGACGATCTTCGCCGCCGACCTGGTGCGCGCCGAGCTCGGGCTGCCCGCCGATTGGGAGCCGCTGGGCGCCATCGCCATCGGCTACGCCGCCGACCCGGCCGGGCCGCGCGATCCGGCGGACGCCGGTGATCGGCTGATCCGCAAGTAATACTGAGCCCATGAAGGGCCAGATCCACCTTGCGCCGCGGCTGACCGGCAACGCCTGGGCGTCGTCGCGGGATCGGCGGAACCGGCGAGGGTCACGATGAGCGTTCGGGAGTCGGCGATCGCGATACTGTCGAATTGGGAGCCGCCCGACCCGGCCCAGGATTCGTTGCGCCACGCCGTGCTGGCGTTCGTGAACGCCCGCAGCGATGCGTGCCGGCGCGAGTGCGTGCCAGGCCACGTGACCGCGTCGGCGCTGGTGGTGGACCATTCGGGCAGCCAGGTGCTGCTGACCTTGCATCCCCGCCTCGGCCGGTGGGTGCAGCTGGGCGGCCACTGCGACGACGAGGACACCGACGTCCTTGCCGCCGCGCTGCGCGAGGCCACCGAGGAGTCCGGCATCGGCGCCCTACGCATCGAACCGCGCCTGGCCGCGCTGCACGTGCACCCGGTGACCTGCTCGCTGGGCGTACCGACCCGCCATCTCGATTTGCAGTTCGTCGCGCACGCTCCCGCCGGCGCGCAGATCGCCATCAGCGACGAGTCGGACGACTTGCGGTGGTGGCCCGCCGACGCCTTGCCCGAGGGGACGGACCACGCACTCGCCTACCTGGTGTCGCGCGCGACGCGACGAATGTGAAGCTAGCTACACGTTCGGCCTCGAGCGTGAACCTAGCTTCACGCTCAAGGGAAAAGTGAGGGCCTCAGACGTCGGACGAGTAGCGGATCCCGCCGTCGGGAATCGACACACCGGGCCACACCCGGGCGCCGCGCAACAACTCGCAGCGCGCTCCGATGTCGGCGCCGTCGCCGATCACGCCGTCGCGGATCAACGCCCGGGGGCCGATGCGCGCGCCGAAGCCGATGATCGAACGCTCGATCACGCTGCCGGCCTCGACCTTGACGCCGTCGAAGATCACCGCGCCGTCCAGCCGGACGCCGGGGCCGATCTCGGCTCCCCGCCCGACGACCGTGCCGCCGATCAGCACCGCGCCGGGCGACACCGCCGCGCCGTCGTGCACCAACTGCTCGCCACGGTGGCCATGCAGCGCGGGCGACGGGGCGATGCCGCGCACCAGATCCGCCGAGCCACGGACGAAGTCCTCCGGGGTGCCCATGTCGCGCCAGTAGCTGGCGTCGACGTAGCCGCAGACCTTCACGCCGGGATCGGCGAGCAGTGCCGGGAACACCTCACGTTCCACCGAGACCTCCCGGCCGCGCGGAATCCGGTCGATCATCTGGCGCGAGAAGATGTAGCACCCGGCGTTGATCTGGTCGGTCGGCGGGTCCTGGGTCTTTTCCAGGAAGCCGGTGACGCGCCCCTCCTCGGTGGTCACGCAGCCGAACGCCCGCGGGTCGCCCACCCGGACCAGGTGCAGCGTGACATCGGATTCTTCAGCCGTGTGGAAGTCGAGCATCTGGCCCAGGTCGGCTCCGGAAAGCACGTCGCCGTTGAACACCATCGCGGTGTCATGCCGCAGATGGCCGGCAACGTTCGCGATGCCGCCGCCGGTGCCCAGGGGCCGCTCCTCGGTGACGTATTCGATCTGCAAACCCAGCTTGGACCCGTCGCCGAACTCGGCCTCGAACACCGCGGCCTGATACGACGTGCTCAGGATGACGTGGTCGATGCCCGCCGCGGCGACCCGCGAGAGCAGATGCGTGAGGAACGGCAGCCCGGCGGTGGGCAGCATCGGCTTGGGCGCCGAGAGCGTCAGCGGCCGCAGCCGGGTGCCCTTGCCGCCGACCAGGATCACCACATCGACTTCTGGAGTTCCCACCTCAGTGTCGCCCTTCTAGGAGTTTCCGCCGCCCGGCGGCGCGCTGAGCACTGCGCACCATCAGGCGCGAACGCACCACCAGCGAGGCGCGCAGCGTCCAGCGCAGCGGAGCGCGCAACCAGCCGGAATGCCGGTCGGCCAGAAACATATACGTGCTCTTGTGGTGCGCGGCCAGGTGGCTGGCCGGGTCCGAGCCGGTGGAGTGGCCCTTGTGATGCAGCACCTCCGCCGACGGCACGTACACCGACAGCCAGCCGGCCTTGCCGAGGCGGTCGCCCAGATCGACGTCTTCCATGTACATGAAGTAGCGCTCGTCGAACCCGCCGATCTGGCCGAACGCCGAACGCCGCACCAGCAGGCACGACCCCGACAGCCAGCCCACCGGCCGCTCGCTGGGCTCCAGCCGCTCCTGGCGGTACGCCGCCGACCACGGGTTCCTCTTCCAGAACGGCCCGACGACGGCGTGCATGCCACCGCGGATCAGGCTGGGTAGGTGCCGCGCCGACGGATACACCGACCCGTCCGGATCGCGGACCAGCGGGCCCAGGGCGCCGGCCCGCGGCCAGCGCGACGCGGCGTCCAGCAGTTCGTCGATGCTGCCCGGGCCCCACTGCACGTCCGGGTTGGCGATGATCACCCAGTCGTCGTGGGGGTCCAGCTGTGCGACGGCGCGATTCACGGCGGTCCCGTACCCAAGGTTGGCTCCCGTGTGGAACAGCCGCACGTTGGGATAGCGGTCGACGGCCGCCTCCGGGGTGCCGTCGGTGGAGCCGTTGTCGGCCAGCAGCACGCACACCTCTCGCTCCGTGGCCAGCGACAGGGAAGCCAGGAAGCGTTCCAGATGCGGACCCGGTGAGTAGGTCACGGTCACGACCGGCAGGACGTCAGTCACGCGTAGAGGGTAACGGTCGATCGGTCGCGGCACCGCTATCGGCGGCGAGCGCCGCGGCAAGCGCAGCGCGCCACGGCCGCAGGGGCCGCATCCCGGCCGCGACGGACTGGCCGCTGGACAACGCGGAGTAGACCGGTCGGGGGGCGGGGCGCGGAAAGCGATCGGTGGTGACGGGCCGCACCCGCTGCGGGTCGGCGCCGCATTCTTCGAACACGGCGCGGGCCTGATCGAACCGCGAGCACGCGCCCTCGTTGGCGGCGTGCAGGATCGGGCCGGGCGTGCGATCGTCGACGATCTGCAGCAGCGCGACGGCCAGGTCGCCGACGTAGGTCGGCGAGCCGGTCTGGTCGTCGACCACGTCCACCGGCCCGTCCCTGGCGGCCAATCGGCGCATGACGGCGACGAAGTCCTTGCCCGTGCCCCCGGTATAGACCCAGGCGGTGCGGACGACCACGCCTTGGGAGGGCTCGGGCAGCGCCGCGAACACCGCCCGCTCCCCCGCAACCTTGCTGCGCGCATACACACTCTGCGGCGCGGTTTGGTCGGTGGGCTCGTAGGGCCGCGGCGCCGCGCCGCCGAAGTCGCCGTTGAACACGTAGTCGGTGGAGACGTGGATCAGTTGCGCGCCGACCCGCGCGCAGGCGCGCGCGATGTGCCCGGGCCCGGCCTCGTTGACCGCGAACGCGCGGGCCTCGTCGGTTTCCGCGCCGTCTACGTCGGTGTAGGCCGCACAGTTGATCACCACGTCCCCGCGCTGCACGATCCGCTCGGCAGCCGCGGGATCGGTGATATCCCACTGCGACGACGTCAGCGCCAGCACGTCACGGACCTGACCCGCCGTGAGCGAGGTCAAATAGCCGCCAAGCTGGCCACCGGCACCGGCGATGACGATCCTGCCTGACATGGTTCGAGTCTGGCATGGCCCAACGAGGCGCAACCAAGCCCGGGGCACGCGGGTGCCGGCTACCAGTGAAGCCCCTGTGTCGCAAGTAATGTAGTGGGATGCCTGTGCAACGTGTGGTTCGTGTGATTGCCACCGCGCTGACGCTCGCGGTCGTCGTCGGCACCGGGATCGCCTGGAGCAACGTCCGGTCCTTCGAAGACGGCATCTTCCACATGTCCGCGCCCTCGCTGGGCAAGGGCGGCGACGACGGCGCGATCGACATCCTGTTGGTCGGCATGGACAGCCGCACCGACGCACATGGCAATCCCCTGTCGCAGGAGGAATTGGACGCGCTGAAGGCCGGCGACGAGGAAGCCACCAACACCGACACGATCATCCTGATCCGCATCCCCAACAACGGGAAGTCGGCCACCGCGATCTCGATCCCACGCGACTCCTACGTCGCCGCCCCGGGCCTGGGCAAGACCAAGATCAACGGCGTCTACGGCCAGACCCGGGAGGCCAAGCGCACCGCCCTGGTCAAGGCCGGCGCGTCGGCTACCGAGGCCGCGGCCCAGGGCACCGAGGCGGGTCGCGAGGCGCTGATCAAGACCGTCGCCGACCTCACCGGCGTCACGGTCGACCACTACGCCGAGATCGGCCTGCTCGGCTTCTCGCTGATCACCGACGCCCTCGGCGGCGTCGACGTGTGCCTCAAGGAGCCGGTGTTCGAACCACTTTCGGGTGCCGACTTCCCGGCCGGCCCGCAGCGACTCAGCGGCCCCGAGGCGCTCAGCTTCGTGCGCCAGCGCCACGAGCTGCCGCGCGGCGACCTGGACCGGGTGGTGCGCCAGCAGGTGGTGATGGCCTCGCTGGCCCACCGGGTCATCTCCGGCCAGACCCTGTCCAGCCCCACCACGGTCAAGCGGCTGGAGGCCGCCGTCCAGCGCTCGGTGGTGATCTCCGCCGGTTGGGACGTCATGGACTTCGTGCAGCAGATGCAGAAGCTGGCCGGCGGCAACGTCGCCTTCGCCACCATTCCGGTGCTCGACGGCGCCGGCTGGAGCGACGACGGCATGCAGAGCGTGGTGCGGCTGGACCCGCATCAGGTCGCCGACTGGGTGGGCGGCCTGCTGCACGATCAGGAACAGGGCAAGACCGAGGAGATCGCCTACACACCGGCGAAGACCACCGCCAGCGTCGTCAACGACACCGACATCAACGGGCTGGCCGCGGCCGTATCGGACGTGTTGAGCGCCAAGGGCTTTGCCGCGGGCACGGTGGGCAACAACGACGGCGGGCACGTCAAGGCCAGCCAGGTGCGCGCCGCCAAGAGCGACGACCTGGGGGCCAAGGAGGTCGCCAAGGAATTGGGTGGGTTGCCGGTGGTCGCCGACACCTCGCTGGCGCCGGGTGCGGTCCGCGTGGTGCTGGCCAACGACTACAGCGGTCCGGGCTCGGGCCTGTCCGGCGGCGAGACGGTCATGCCGGCCAAGGTGTCCACCGCCGGCGCGGTGGCGACCGATCCCAGGGTTCCCGCGCCGTCGCCGATCCTGACCGCCGGCTCCGACAAGCCGGAGTGCATAAACTAACGACCAGTGCAACAACCGATCACGCTGAGCGGGGCCATCCTCGATCCGATGCTGCGGGCGGATCCGGTCGGCCCGCGCATCACCTACTACGACGACGCCACCGGCGAGCGCATCGAACTGTCCGGTGTGACGCTGGCCAACTGGGCCGCCAAGACGGGCAACCTGCTACGCGACGAGTTGGGCGCCGGACCGTCCAGCCGGGTGGCGATCCTGCTGCCCGCGCACTGGCAGACGGCGGCGGTGCTGTTCGGGGTGTGGTGGATCGGCGCCGAGGCCGTGCTGAGCGGCCCAGCCGACTTGGCTTCGGACATCGCGCTGTGCACGGCCGATCGCCTCGACGAGGCCGACGCCGCCGTTTCGGGGGGCGAGGTGGCGGTGCTCTCGCTGGATCCGTTCGGCCACCCGGCACCCGAGCTGCCGATCGGCGTGACGGACTACGCCACCGCGGTGCGGGTGCACGGCGACCAGATCGTTCCCGAACCGCGCCCGGGGCCCCCGCTGGGCGGACGATCGGTCGAGCAGGTGCTGGCCGATTGCCAAAGCTCGGCCGCGACAAGGGGTTTGACGTCGAGCGACCGGGTGCTGTCCGGCGCGTCGTGGTCCAGGCCCGCGGAGCTGGTCGACGGCCTGCTGGCGATCATGGCCGTCGGCGCCTCGCTGGTTCAGGTGGCCAACGCCGACCCGGCCGGGCAAGAGCGCCGAATCGAGACCGAAAAGGTCACCAGGGTGCTGTAAAGCCCTGCGGCCCCGGCGGACCTGCCGTACCAATGCTTCCCGGGTGGCGGCTTGACCGGCGGCGTCCATCCGTATCCGGGCGGCGGACCGAATGCGGGTGGGCGGGGCGGCTGCTGACCCGGATACGGCGGCGGATGGAACCCCGACCACGGGGGCGGATCGACGGACAACGGTGGCTCCTCTGCCGGTGCTGACCCTCCGACCGTAGCCAGACACGCGCCCGGCGCAAGCCGGCCCCACAACACATATTGATATCGCTATATTTCGATGTTAACGTCGTCCGAACATGGGCATAACGCTCCAGACGATAGAAAGGGTGCGGCGATGGCGGTGTACGGGCTCCTGGCGAAGGCAGCAGGCACGGTGGTCACCGGGTTGGTCGGCGTGACGGCCTACGAGGTGGCGCGCAAAGCCGTGGCCAAAGCGCCGTTGCACGAGACCGCGGTCAAGGGGGCCGAGCTCGGACTGCGCGGCACCCGCAAGGCCGAGGAAGCCGCCGAGTCGGCGCGCCTCAAGCTCGCCGACGTCATGGCCGAGGCCCGCGAGCGCATCGGCGAGGAGGCGCCCACGCCGTCGATCGCCGACACCCACGACCACGAGCACTGATCGGGCGACATGGACCTCGCCCTAGTCCCGGACATCGCAGACGAGGTGCGGACCGAAGACTTTGCGCTGCAAGTCGTTTCGGATGCCGCCGGGCGTATGCGGGTCGCCGTCGGGTGGGTGCGGGCCAACTCCCGGCGCGCCGTCGCGGTCGAAGAGGCCGTCGCCAAGTGCGAGGGCGTGCGCGTGGTGCACGCCTACCCGCGCACCGGATCGGTGGTCGTCTGGTACTCGCCCCGGCGCTGCGACCGCTCGGCGGTGCTCGCCGCCATCGGCGATGCGTTGCACGTCGCCGCCGAGCTGATCCCGGTCCGCGCGCCGCATTCGGAGGAGATCCGCAACGCCGACGTGCTGCGCATGGTCGTCGGCGGTGCCGCGCTGGCCCTGCTCGGCGTGCGCCGCTACGTCTTCGCGCGGCCGCCGCTGCTGGGACCCAGCGGCCGGCTGTTCGCCACCGGCGTCACCGTCTTCACCGGCTATCCGTTCCTGCGCGGCGCGCTGCGGTCGTTGCGTTCCGGCAAGGCGGGCACGGACGCGCTGGTCTCGGCGGCGACGGTGGCGAGCCTGGTGCTGCGCGAGAACGTCGTCGCGCTCACCGTGCTGTGGCTGCTGAATATCGGTGAGTACCTTCAAGATCTGACGTTGCGCCGCACCCGGCGCGCCATCTCCGAACTGCTGCGCGGCAGCCAGGACACGGCCTGGATCCGGCTAGCGGGCGGCCCCGAAGCCGGCACAGAAGTTCAGGTGCCGATCGACACCGTGCAGATCGGCGACGAGGTGGTGGTCCACGACCACGTCGCCATTCCGGTCGACGGCGAGGTGGTCGACGGCGAGGCGATCGTCAACCAGTCCGCGATCACCGGGGAGAACCTGCCGGTCAGCGTGGTCGTCGGCGCGCACGTGCACGCCGGATCGGTGGTGGTGCGCGGACGCCTGGTGGTGCGGGCCAGCGCGGTCGGCAACCAGACCACCATCGGCCGCATCATCACCCGGGTCGAGGAGGCACAGCACGACCGTGCGCCGATCCAGACCGTCGGCGAAAACTTCTCGCGCCGTTTCGTTCCCACCTCGTTCATCGTCTCGGCCATCACGCTCGCGGTCACCGGTGACGTCCGCCGGGCGATGACCATGCTGCTGATCGCCTGCCCGTGCGCGGTGGGCCTGGCCACCCCCACCGCGATCAGCGCGGCGATCGGCAACGGCGCCCGTCGCGGCATCCTGATCAAGGGCGGGTCGCACCTCGAGCAGGCCGGCCGGGTGGACGCCATCGTGTTCGACAAGACCGGCACGCTGACCGTCGGCCGCCCGGTGGTCACCAACATTATTGCGCTGCACAAAGATTGGCAGCCCGAGCAGGTGCTGGCGTATGCGGCCAGTTCGGAGATCCACTCCCGGCACCCGCTGGCCGAGGCGGTGATCCGGTCCACCGAGGAACGCCACATCACCATCCCACCGCACGAGGAGTGCGAGGTCCTGGTGGGCCTGGGCATGCGGACCTGGGCCGACGGCCGGACCCTGCTGCTGGGCAGCCCTGGACTGCTGCGCGCGGAAAAGGTGCGGGTGTCCAAGAAGGCCTCGCAGTGGGTGGAACGGCTGCGTCGCCAGGCCGAAACCCCGCTGCTGCTCGCGGTCGACGGCAAGCTGGTGGGATTGATCAGCCTGCGCGACGAGGTGCGCCCGGAGGCCTCCGCCGTTCTGAAAAAGTTGCGCGCCAACGGTATCCACCGAATTGTCATGCTCACCGGTGATCACCCCGACATCGCCGAGGTGGTGGCCGGTGAGCTCGGGATCGATGAGTGGCGCGCCGAGGTGATGCCGGAGGACAAGCTCTCGGCGGTGCGCGACCTGCAGGACCAGGGCTACACCGTCGGCATGGTGGGCGACGGCATCAACGACGCCCCCGCGCTGGCCGCGGCCGACATCGGGATCGCGATGGGGCTGGCCGGCACCGATGTCGCCGTCGAGACCGCCGACGTGGCGCTGGCCAACGACGACCTCCATCGCCTGCTCGATGTGCGCGACCTGGGCGCCCGCGCGGTCGACGTGATCCGGGAGAACTACGGCATGTCCATCGCCGTCAACGCTGCCGGGCTGATCATCGGCGCGGGCGGGGCGCTGTCCCCCGTGCTGGCCGCGATCCTGCACAACGCCTCGTCGGTTGCCGTGGTGGCCAACAGTTCTCGGCTGATCCGCTACCGGCTGGACCCTCCGCGCGGCTCGGCGAACGGCGAGCGCGCCGGCTGAAGGCCCGGCAGCCGCATTCCTCGCCGCGCCCGGTCACGCGCCCTGGCGGACCGCGACGCCGGCGATGGCCGGCCCGGCCGTGACGGAACGCGGAGCACCTCGCGCCCGGGCACCCGGCGCCGGTAGTTATTGTTGCTAACCAGTAGATCGGAAGGGGTTTCGTCGATGGCGCGCACCGACAACGACAGCTGGGACCTGGCCACCAGCGTGGGAGCTACCGCCACCATGGTGGCCGCCGGACGAGCCCGGGCGACCCTGGACGGGCTGATCGACGACCGGTTCGCCGAGCCGCTGGTGCGCGCGGTCGGAGTCGACTTCATGACGCGGTGGGCCGCCGGCGAGCTCGACTCCGCCGACGTCGACGTGCCCGGCGCCGCGTGGGGCATGCAGCGGATGACCGACATGATGACCGCCCGCACCCGCTACATCGACGCGTTCTTCGCCGAGGCGGGAGCGGCCGGCATCGACCAGGTGGTCATCCTGGCCTCCGGCCTGGACGCGCGCGCCTACCGGCTGCCGTGGGCGCCGGGCACCACGGTGTTCGAGATCGACCAGCCGCAGGTGCTCGAATTCAAGGCCAGCACCATCGCCCACCTCGGCGCCGAGCCCACCGCCGAGGTGCGCGCCGTTCCGATCGACCTGCGCCACGACTGGCCGTCGGCGCTACGCCAAGCCGGCTTCGACACCGGGCGGCCCGCCGCCTGGGCCGCCGAGGGACTGATCGGCTTCCTGCCGCCCGAGGCTCAAGATCGGTTGCTGGACAACATCACCGCGCTGTCCGCGAACGGAAGTCAGTTGGTGGCAGAGGTTTTCGCGAATACGGGCGTCAGCGGGGACGCGCTGAACGCGGCGAGCGAGAAGTGGCGGCGCAACGGCCTGGACATCGCCCTGGGTGAACTGGGTTTCCCCGGCGAGCGCAACGACGTGGCCACCTACCTGCAGCAGCGAGGCTGGCAGCCGGTCCGCACTCCGCTGAACCAGATGCTGGCCAACAACGGCCTGCCGCTGCAGTCGACCGACCCCGGCGCGCCCTTTGCGCAGAACTACTACTGCACCGCGGTGTTGCACAGGACAGGTTAGAGGAAGGCAAACGCGATGCCAAACAGCAAGCCGGCCAAGCCACTTGACGGATTCCGGGTGCTCGACTTCACCCAGAACATCGCCGGGCCGATGGCCGGACAGGTGCTGGCCGACCTGGGTGCCGAGGTCATCAAGATCGAGGCGCCCATCGGCGAGGCGGCCCGGCACATCACCGCGGTCCTGCCCGGGCGCCCGCCGCTGGCCACCCTGTTCCTCCCCCACAACCGGGGCAAGAAGTCAGTGATGGCCGACCTGCGCAGCGACGAGGCCAAGCAGCAGATCCTTGCGCTGGTCGATACGGCCGACGTTGTGCTGGAAGGGTTTCGGCCCGGGGTGATGGAACGCATGGGACTGGGTCCCGACGAGCTGCAATCGCGCAATCCCAAACTCATCTACGCGCGTCTTTCCGCGTACGGCGGCAACGGCCCGGAGGGCAGCCGGCCGGGCGTCGACCTGATGGTCGCCGCCGAGTCGGGCATGACCACCGGGATGCCGACGCCCACCGGCAAACCCCAGATCATCCCGTTCCAGCTCGTCGACGCCGCAAGCGGTCACGTGCTGGCCCAGGCCGTGCTGGCCGCGCTGCTCAACCGCGAGCGTCACGGTGTGGCCGACGTCGTGCGGGTCGCCATGTATGACGTCGCGGTCAGCCTGCAGGCCAGCCAGCTGACCATCCACCTGAACAAGCCGACCGAGGCGCCGAAGCCCGACGCGGTGCCAAAGCCCAAGAAACGCAAGGGTGTTGGGTTCGCCACCCAGCCGTCGGACGCCTTCAAGGCCGCCGACGGGTACCTGGTGATCAGCGCGTACGTGCCCAAGCACTGGGACAAGCTGTGCGAGATCATCGGCCGGCCCGACATGCGCGACGACGAGCGGTTCATCGACCAGCGCGCGCGGGCGCTCAACTATCCCGAGCTGACGGAGGAGCTCGAGAAGGCCCTGGCCGCCAAGACCGCGGACGAATGGGTGCGGCTGCTCCAGGACGGCGGCCTGATGGCCTGCCACGCCTACACCTGGAAGCAGGTGGTCGGCACCGCGCTGTTCGCCGAGAACGAGCTTGCCCTGCCGGTCGGCGAGGGCACCGATGAGGTCACGGTAATCCGCACTCCGGCACGCTATTCCAGCTTCGACGCGGCGGCCGCCGAACCCCCGCCGGCCCTCGGCCAGCACACCGAGGAGTACCTGGGCGCGCCGCAGCCCACGTCGTAGGCCTCACGGAGTCAGCTTGACCACCCGGTCGTTGCCGCGGTCGGCGACGTAGACGTTCTGGTCCTTGTCGACCGTCACCGCCAACGGGGTGTTCAGCCCGTCGAACGGCAGGACGGTCCCGGTGGTCGCGCCCTGAGGGTACTTGACGACGTCGTTCTTGTCGTGCTCGGTGACGTACACCGTGCCGCTGTTGTCCACGACGATCCCCCAAGGCACGGACAAGTCATGAAATGGCAACTCCGACGCGGTATTCGACGCAGCGTCGAGCTTCACCACCCTGTTGTTGTCGGTGTCCGCGACGTAGACGTTGCCCGCGGGATCGACGGCCACTCCGTCCGGGTTCTTGAGGCCGTTGAACGGCAGCACGGTTTGGGTGTTGGATCCGGCCGCCAGCTTCACCACCCTGCTGTTGCCTCGGTCGGCGACGTACACGGCGCCCTGGCTGTCGACCGCGACGCCCTCCGGATAGTTCAGGCCGGAGAACGGCAGCTGCTTCTGATTGTTGGAGCCCGCGGCCATGCTGACCACCCGGTTGTTGAAATCGGCGACGTACACCGTGCCCGCGCCGTCGACCGCCAAGCCCTGCGGCTGGTAAAGCCCGTTGAACGGCAGCACCGTCGTGGCGTCCGAACCGGCCGTCAGTTTCACCGCCCGGCCATACATGCCCTCGCTGGTCACGTAGACGTTTCCGGCGCTGTCCAGTACCACCCCGCCCGGAGACAAACGAAAGTCAATGTCCTTGAATGGCAACACACTTTGACCGCTCGCCTGCTTCGGTCCCGAGGATTCGGTGGACAGGTAGCCGACGACCGCCACGACGAAAGCGACGAGCGCGACGAGAGCGATGGCGCCGACGATGATCCACTGTTTGCGCTTGTTGTCGTGCGGGACGGCGGGACGCCCGAAGTCCGTGCCCGGTCCATACATTCGGCCGGAAGTCGTTGGGGCGGCGCGGATCAGCGAGGGGCCGGACCGGTCGCTCCGGCTCGCACCGATGCCCCCCGAGGGCCACGGACCCGCCACGGTGTTGGCGCCCGGCGACGGAACAAACGGATCCGGCCCGCGCGTGAAGCGCTGATCGTTTGCAACCGCACCCAGCGCCGCACTCTCCCCCTCGCGCAGAATGCTGGTGGCCTTCCGTTGCTCGGATGTCGTGAGCGCCTCGTGGGCGGCGGCGGCGAATTCGCCTGCGGTGCGATAGCGCTCCTCGGGACGTTTGGCCATGCCCTTGGCGATCACCTCATCCAAGGCGGGCGGAAACGCGCCGGGGCGCAACTGGCTGGGCGGCGGCGCCGTCTTCGTCAGGTGCGCGGCGACCAGCCGTTCGACGGTGTCGGCCCGGTATGGCGGCGAGCCGGTCAAGCACTCGCTCAAAACACATGCGAGCGAATATATGTCGACGCTATGGGTGACCTCATCGTCGGTGAATCGTTCCGGGGCCATGTAGTAATACGTTCCGATCGCGGTTCCGACCTGAGTCAGGCCTGGATCGGTCGCCGCCTGCGCGATGCCGAAATCCGCCAGGTAGGCGAAGTCGCTGGGGGTGACCAGGATGTTTCCCGGTGTGACATCGCGATGCATCACCCCGGCGGCGTGTGCAGCGTCGAGCGCGGCGGCGACCTGGCGGATGATGGCGACCGCCCGCGGTGGGGCCAGCGGCCCGTCCCGATGCAACAGCGTGCCCAGATCGACACCGTCGACGAGGCGCATGTCCACGTAAAAGCGGCCGTCGATCTCGCCGTAGTCGTGAATCGGCACCACGTGCGGTTCGGTCAGCCGCCCCGCGATGTCGGCCTCGCGTTGCAGGCGGGCGCGGAACTCCGAGTTGCCGGTGAACTGCTGCGAGATCAGTTTCAGGGCCACCATGCGGCGCTTGCGGGTGTCCTCGGCCTCGTAGACCTCACCCATGCCGCCCTGGCGCAGCAGTCGCACGAGTCGGTAGGGGCCGAACCAGGACCCGACCCGCGATGCCGGCCCGCTATCGCTCACCCTCGAACCTCCTTCGCTTGTCCTTAACTCGGTCAGGAAATCGCATTGACCGCGCTCGACAGCTTCGCCGTGAACGAGCTGGGCAGCGGGATGGAGCCATACTGGTCCAAACCGTCCTGGCCCGGCCCGATCGCCGCCTGCATGAACCCCTTCACCGCCTTGCCCGTGGCCGCGTCGGGGTACTTCGAGCAGACGATTTCATAGGTGGCGAGCACGATCGGGTAGGCGCCGGACTGCGTCGGCTTGTAGAACGACGAGGTGTCCAACACCAGGTCGTTGCCCTGCCCACTGAAGGTCGCTCCGGCGATCGTCTTCCCTACGGAGTCCTTGGTGATGGGCACCGCGTCCGGGCCGGCCGACGTGATGATCGACGCCATGCTGAGCTGCTTTCCTACAGCGAAGGACCACTCGTTGTAGGTGATCGACCCCTCGGTGCTCTGCAGCAGCGCCGACGTGCCGTTGTTCCCGCTGGCACCCTGCCCGACGCCGCCGTTGAACGTCTCGCTGCCGCCCTTGCCCCATGCGCCGTCGGAAGCGCCATCGAGATATTTCTGAAAATTCGCAGTGGTACCGGATTTGTCGCTGCGGAAGATGACCGTGATGGGCGTCGAGGGCAGGTTGAGGCCCGAGTTGATCGCCTTCAGCGCCGGGTCGTCCCACTTGGTGATGGTGCCGTTGAAGATCTTCGCGACGGTCGGCCCATCCAATTTCAGCCCGTTCACCCCACTGAGGTGATAGGTGACCGCGATCGGCCCGAACACGGTGGGCAGATCCCAGGCCGGCGAACCACACCGCTGCGCCGCCCGGTCGGTCTGGCCCGTGGAGGGGTCCAGGGGGACATCGGACCCGGCGAGGTCGGTCTGGTTGTTGACGAATTCCGTCACGCCGGCGCCGGACCCGTTCGCGTTGTAATCCAGGGTGTAGCCGGGGCAGGCGCGAACGTAGGCGTAGACGAATTGCTCGATCGCGTTCTGCTGAGCCGTCGAGCCGCTGTCTTTCAGCACCTTCTTGCCGCCGCAGTCCACCGTCGGCGCCTTGGCGCCGGACGAACCCGAGTCACCGCCGCACCCTGTCAGCCCCAGGGCGGTGACGGCCACCAGGCTCAGTGCGACGCCAACTCGAGCGAACCTCACAAAACTCCTTCGATCGTCAACAAAAGTTAACCAATCGCGAATATACAAACCCTTGACAAAGAATAAGAGGTTAATGAGCGGTGACCGCGTGCCGCGCTCGAACACGTAGCATCGGTTGTCAATGCGTCGCGAACAACAAATACCTGCCGCAGTTGCGGTTCCTGTCGCCGATGATGGCCAACTCATGCGCGCGGTCGACCTGACCCTGGGATTCGGCCCCAAGACGGTCCTCGAGCAGGTCAGCCTCGATTTTCCCGCCCGCTCGGTCACCACCCTGCTGGGCCCGACCGGCTCGGGCAAGACCACCTTCCTGCGGACCCTGAACCGGATGAACGACAAGGTCTCCGGATTCCGGCACAGCGGCGATGTCCTGTTAGGCGGGCGCACCATCTTCGCCGACCGCGACCTGATGGAGTTCCGCCGCAGCGTCGGCATGCTGTTCCAGCGTCCCAATCCGTTCCCGATGTCGATCATGGACAACGTGGTGGCCGGCGTGCGCGCTCACAAAATGGTGCCGCGCAAGGAGTTCAGAAAGGTCGCCGAGTCCCGGCTCACCGAGGTCGGCCTCTGGGAGGCGGTCAAGGATCGGCTCGGTGACTCGCCCTTCCGGCTCTCCGGCGGCCAGCAGCAGCTGTTGTGCCTGGCCCGGGCGCTCGCCGTCAACCCGGAGGTGCTGTTGCTCGACGAGCCCACCTCCTCGCTGGACCCCACCACGACCGAAAAGATCGAGGGACTCATCCGATCACTCGCCGACCGGCTGACCGTGGTCATGGTCACGCACGACCTCGCGCAGGCCGCCCGCACCGGTGACCGGACCGCCTTCTTTTTCGAGGGAAGGCTGGTCGAGGAGGGGCCGACCAAGCAGCTGTTCCTGTCGCCGAAGCATGAGGAGACCGTCCGCTACTTTGCCCCGTTCCGGCCGGCCGAGGGCTCCTCGCACGAGGGGGGGTCGCGGACGGTCGACAGCGGGAGAGAGCCTGCCGGAGAAGAAGAAGCGAGGACGTGAAGACCCGTCTGGGTACGCTGCTGGGCCTGGTGGCCATTGCGCCGCCGGCCCTGGGGATCGCAGCTTGCGGTTCGAGGGCGACGGGTGGTGCGGCGAGTACCGGGCCGACCGCCCGCAGCGTCGCCACGGCGCCGGCGGGATCGACGATGGAGCTCTCGGAGACCGGCAGCACACTGCTCTACCCGCTCTTCAGTGAGTGGGGCGCCGCCTATCGGGCGAAGTACCCGAACGTCACCATCACCACCCAGGGCAGCGGCTCGGGCGCCGGGATCTCCCAGGTCGCGGCCGGGGCGGTCATCATCGGCGCCTCCGACGCCTACCTGTCCGAGGGCGACATGGCCGCGCACAAGGGATTGCTGAACATCGCGCTGACGATTTCGGCTCAGCAGGTCAACTACAACCTGCCCGGCGTCCATCAGCACCTCAAGCTCAATGGCAAAGTGCTGGCCGCCATGTACCGGGGCGCCATCAAAACCTGGAACGACCCGCACATCGCCGCCATCAACCCCGGCCTGCAGCTCCCGGATACCCCGGTAGTTCCGCTGCATCGCTCCGACGGCTCCGGCAGCACGTTTCAGTTCACCCAGTACCTGTCCAAGCAGGACCCCGACGGCTGGGGCCGTTCGCCCGGTTTCGGCACCACCGTCGCCTTCCCGGCGGTGCCCGGCGCGCTGGGCGAGAACGGCGACGGTGCCATGGTGACCGGCTGCGCCGCGAACCCCGGCTGTGTGGCCTACACAAGCATCGGCTCGCTCGACGAGGCCGACCAGCAGGGGCTGGGTGAGGCCAAGCTGGGCAACGCCTTCGGCAAATACCTGCTGCCCAAGGCCAAAAGCATTCAGGCCGCCGTCGCCGGCTCCGCCTCGAAAACCCCGGCGAACCAGGCGATCTCGCTGATCAACGGCCCGGCCGCCGACGGCTACCCGATCGTCAACTACGAGTACGCCATCGTCAACGGAAATCAGCGCGACGGCGCCACCGCCCAGACCCTGCAGGCATTCCTGCACTGGGCGATCACCGACGGGAACAACGCCTCGTTCCTGGACAAAGTTCACTTTCAGCCGTTGCCGGACCCGGTGGCGAAGTTGTCGGACGCCCAAATCGCCAAGATCAGCGGATGAGCCAGTAACAAGGGACACCAACGAAAGGGAGAAGACCGTGAAAGTTCGGATGAGTAAGTTGCTGGCGGTGGCCGCCGCCGCGCCGTTGGTGGTGGTCGCGGCCGCGTGTGGTTCGAATTCGCAGAGTGGTTCGCCGAATCAGGGTGGTGGCGGCGGCCCGGTCGCGACGACGCCGGCGTCATCGCCGCTGACGTTGTCCGAGACCGGCAGCACGCTGTTGTACCCGCTGTTCAACCTGTGGGGCCCGGCCTATCACGACAAGTACTCGAACGTCACGATCACCACCCAAGGCACCGGCTCCGGCACCGGGATCTCCCAGGCCGCGGCCGGCGCGGTCGCCATCGGCGCCTCCGACGCCTACCTGTCCGAGGGCGACATGGCCGCGCACAAGGGATTGATGAACATCGCGCTGGCCATTTCGGCGCAGCAGGTCAACTACAACCTGCCCGGTGTCACCGAGCACATCAAGCTCAACGGCAAGGTGCTGGCCGGCATGTACAACGGCACCGTCAAAACCTGGAATGACCCGCAGATCGCCGGGCTGAACCCCGGCGTGAACCTGCCCGCCACGCCGGTGGTTCCACTGCATCGCTCCGACGGTTCCGGTGACACCTTCCTATTCACCCAATACCTGTCCAAGCAGGACCCGGACGGCTGGGGTAAATCGCCCGGCTTCGGCACCACCGTGGCCTTCCCGACGGTGCCCGGCGCGCTGGGCGAGAACGGCAACGGCGGCATGGTGACCGGCTGTGCGGACACCCCGGGGTGCGTGGCCTATATCGGCATCAGCTTCCTCGACCAGGCCCAGCAGAAGGGGCTCGGCGAGGCGCAGCTGGCCAACGCCTCGGACAAGTACCTGCTGCCCGACGCCAAAAGCATTCAGGCCGCGGCCGCCGGCTTCGCTTCGAAAACCCCGGCGAACCAGGCGATCTCGCTGATCAACGGGCCGGCCGCCGACGGGTACCCGATCGTCAACTACGAGTACGCGATCGTCAACAGCAGCCAGAAGGACGGCGCCACCGCCCAGACCCTGCAGGCCTTCCTGCATTGGGCGATCACCGACGGCAACAACGCCTCGTTCCTGGACAAGGTTCACTTCCAGCCGCTGCCGGCCGAGGTGGCGAAGTCGTCGGACGCCCAGATCGCCAAGATCAGCGGCCAGTAGGGGTTTGGTGACCGGCGTGATGGGGGGTGCGCGGGCGCGGATCCGCGGCGCGCGCCGCCCGGGCCTGGCCATCCGCTCCCTGGGTGCGGTGGGCGCGGTAATTCCGCTGCTCGCACTCGTGTTCGTGCTCGCGACCCTGTTGCTCGAGGCGCTGCCCGCGATCAAGGTCAACGGCCTGCACTTTTTCACCGCCACCGAGTGGAACCCCGGCAACACCTATGGCGACGCCGTCTTCACCCGCGGCGTCCAACATCCGGTGGGCGCCTACTACGGGGCGTTGCCGCTGATCGTCGGGACGCTGGCGACCTCGGCGATCGCCCTGGTCATCGGGGTACCGGTGTCGATCGGTGCGGCGCTGGTGATCGTGGAGCGGTTGCCGAAGCGTCTCGCGTCGGCCATTGGGATGGTGCTCGAATTGCTCGCCGGCATCCCCAGTGTCATCGTCGGCCTATGGGGGGCAATGACTTTCGGCCCGTTCATCGCCCACCATGTGGCTCCGGTGATCGCCCGCAACGCCCCCGACGTGCCGGTGCTCAGCTACTTACGCGGCGACACCGGTAACGGGGAGGGCTTATTGGTGTCCGGGCTGGTGCTGGCGGTCATGGTCATTCCCATCATCGCCAGCACCACCCGCGACCTGATCCGGCAGGTTCCGGTGTTGCCCCGCGAGGGCGCCGTCGCGCTGGGGATGACCGACTGGGAGTGCGCGCGGCGGGTCACCCTGCCGTGGGTGTCGAGCGGCATCATCGGCGCCGTGGTGCTCGGGTTGGGGCGCGCGTTGGGCGAGACGATGGCGGTCGCCATGGTCTCGGGCGCGGTGCTGGGCGCGATGCCCACGAACATCTACGCGACGATGACCACCATCGCCGCCACCGTGGTGTCACAGCTGGATTCGGCGATGACCGACTTCACCGACTTCGCGGTGAAGACACTCGCCGAGGTCTCCCTGGTGTTGATGGTGATCACCTTGCTGACAAACGTCGCGGCCCGCGCGATGGTGCGCCGGGTGTCGGGCACGGCGCTGCCGGTGGGACGAGGTGTCTGAGATGGTCGGTGCCCGACGCAAGGTCGTCAATGCGCTGTTTTGGGGCGCGTGCGTGTGCTGCCTCGCGGTGGTGGTCGTGCCGACGCTGTGGATGCTCATCGAGGTCGTCGGGCGTGCGTTACCGGTCTTCAAATTCAGTGTGCTGACCGACAGCACTCGCGGCAACGGCGGCGGGCTGCGCAACGCCATCATCGGCACCGTGGTCATCGGCGTGGGCGTCATGCTGGTCGGGGGCACCGTCAGCGTGTTGACCGGGATATATCTCTCCGAATTCGCCGGCGGCAGAACCCGTTCCATTCTGCGGGGCGCCTATGAGATCTTGTCCGGCATCCCGTCGATCGTGCTCGGCTACGTCGGCTATCTGGCGCTGGTGGTGAAATTCGGATGGGGGTTTTCCCTGGCGGCCGGGGTGCTGACGCTGTCGGTTCTGAGCATCCCGTACATCGCCAAGGCCACCGAGTCCGCCCTGTCTCAGGTGCCGACGTCCTACCGGGAGGGGGCGGAGGCGCTCGGGCTGCCGCTCGGTTGGACCCTGCGCAAGATCGTGCTCAAGTCGGCGATCCCCGGAATCGTCACCGGCCTGCTGGTCGCTCTCGCGCTCGCGGTCGGCGAGACGGCCCCGATGTTGTACACGGCCGGCTGGTCGAATTCGGTCCCGAGCGGAAAGCTCACCGACTCACCAGTCGGCTACCTGACCTACCCGATCTGGACGTTCTACAACCTGCCGTCGAAAGCGGCTCGCGACCTGTCCTACGACGCGGCGTTCCTGCTGATCGTGTTCGTGTTGCTGCTGATCATTCTTGGGCGCATGGTCACCTGGTTCGCGCGGCGGCACTCGGAATCGTAATAACCCCGGTCAGGCCCCGTTGCCCGGCAGCCGCACCACCTGAACGAAGAACTCGTCGATCTGCCGCACGGCCTTCATGAACTGGTCCAGGTCAACGGGTTTGGTGACGTAGGCGTTAGCGTGCAGCTTGTAGCTCTTGAGGATGTCCTCCTCCGCCGAGGAGGTGGTGAGCACCACCACCGGGATTCGCGACAGGTCGGGGTCGGACTTGACCTTCTCCAGTAGCTGGCGGCCATCGTATTTGGGCAGGTTCAGGTCGAGCAGGATGAGGTCGGGCCGCGGCGCGTCGGCGAACTCACCGCGCCGGTAAAGGTAATTGAGCCCTTCCTCCCCGTCGTGCGCGACATGGAGCCTGTTCTTGAGCTTGTTGTGCTCGAACGCTTCTCGGGTGATGAGCTCGTCACCCGGGTCGTCCTCGACGAGCAGGATGTCGATTGCTCTGCCTTCTGGTGTCGTCATTGCTGCGCTCCTTCCAAAGCAACCGAGTCTGGTTCGTCGACGGATTCGGGCATGGGCAGGGTGAATTCGAATCGTGTCCCCTCGGTGTAGGACGGATCGATCCGGACGGTGCCGCCGTGGTGCTCGATGATTTTCTTGACCAAAGCCAGGCCTACTCCGGTGCCGGCGTACACATCCCGGCCGTGCAGCCGCTGGAAGATCACGAAGACCTTGTCGGAGAATTCCTCCGGGATGCCGATGCCGTTGTCCGCCACGCTCAGCAGCCATTCGCGGTCGTGGGAGCCGGCCCCGGGCGAGCAGTCTATGACGATGCGGGGCGCACGGTCCTTGTGCCGGAACTTGATTGCGTTGCCGATCAAGTTCTGCCACAGCATCGTCAGCAGCATCGGATCCCCCAGGATCTGCGGCAGCGGCTGCGCGGGACGCACGATTTGCGCATCGCTTTCCTCGATCGCGGTCGCCAGGTTCGCCAGACCGGCATCGAGCGTCGCGTCGAGTTGCACCTCGGTTTCGGTGGTGCCGAGCCGGCCGACCCGGGAGAAGGTGAGCAGGTCGTTGATCAGCGCCTGCATGCGCTTGGCGCCGTCGACCGCGAACCCGATGTATTCGATGCCGCGCTCGTCGAGCTTGTCGCCGTAGCGTTTTTCCAGCAGCTGGCAAAAGGACGCAACCTTGCGCAGCGGCTCCTGCAGGTCATGGGAGGCGACGTAGGCGAACTGCTCGAGTTCGGTGTTGGATCGCCGCAATTCGGCGGCCTGTTCGTCCAGCTGCGCCTGCGCCGACCGCGACACCTCGAGCTCCTCGACGATGCGCTTGCGCATGTTCTCCACGTCGATCGCCATGTTCTGGATGTCTCTGGGACGCCGCGGAGGGGAGATCCGCTCCTCGAAATTGCCCTCGGTGATGCGTCGGCATGCCGCGGCCAGCGCCGCGATGGGCCGGGTGATCGCGGCGCGACTGAGCAGCCCCAACACCAGGGCCGCCCCGATCACGATCAGCACCGTGGTGCCCAGCACCCAGTCGCGCCAGCCGTTGATCTCGTTGAGCTCGTCGATGGCGGCCGCGGAGGCCGCCGACAGGTGCACGTTCTGCGTATCGAAGAGCTCACGCAGGTGGTCGAATTTGATCTTGCCCATGTCGGCCGTGCGTGGGCTGACATAGGTCGGCGTCTTGGGAGCCACCTCGGCGATCAGTGGCTCGGCATAGTTGGTCCGCCAGTCGGCGGCGGCGGCCTCCACCGCGTCCAGATCGGCGATCAGTTCCGCGCGGCCGCCCACCACACGCCGAATCTCTTCCGCAGCAGCCTGTTCGGCGCGCTGCCCGTCGTAATACGGCGCGAGGAACTGCCGGTCGGCGGCGATCAGGTAGCCGCGCATGCCCGTCTCCTGGTCACGCAACGCCGCCTGCAAGTGCGTCGCGGCGACACGCGCCGGTTGAATGCTGTGGGCCATCTGGCGCGACACCTCGTCGGTGCGATGCAGCAACACGGCGCCCACCAACGCCCCGACGAGCACAATCACGCCCATGACCCACAGCACCAACGCGAGCCATCCCCGCACCGTGAGCTCCGTGAGTCTGAGTGGACGCGACGCGATCACGAGGTAGTCCTTTCGATGCGCAGGACGGCGATGTCATCGGTCAGACCGCCGCGCGGCTGCGCGAGCGTCTGGGCACCGTTGATGAGTGCGTCGACGAACGCGGGGCCGGGCTGGTTCGCGTGCGCGCGGGCCAGTGCGAGCAAGCCGTCCTCGCCGAGACGCTGCGTGCCCTCCCCCGAATATCCCTCGAAGAGTCCGTCCGTCAGCAAGAGCAGCGCGTGCCCGGTGGGCAGGTCCAGCTCCTCGGCCGGCCAGTCGCCGGCGCGCAGGCCCAGTGCCGGACCACCCGCCGGCTCGTGCCAGGCGACGGTTCCCCCGGCCTGCACCAGCATTCCGGGATGGCCGGCGCGGATGACACCGACCCGCGGGCTGTCGGGCGCGATCTCGAGGCTGAGCACCGTCGCGAAGATTCCGGTGTCGGTTCGTTCCGAATACAAGACCCGCTCGAGCTGACGCATTCGTTCGACGCCGTGCACACCGGCGAAGGTGAGCGCGCGGAACGCGATGCGTAATGCCGCGCCCAGGGCGGCCTCATGCGGGCCGTGGCCGGCGACGTCGCCGATCAGGACGTGCACGACCCGGTCGGCCGTCTGGACGACGTCGTAGAAGTCTCCGCACAGCAACGCGTCTTCGCGGCTCGGCCGGTACCGGGCGACGATGTCGACGCCCGGGTTGTCCAGCAGCAGCGGCGAGGGCAGCAGGCCCCGTTCCAGCAGCGCGTTCTCACGGGCCCGCAACCGCGTCGCGTGCAGATCGGCGGCGATGAGTTCGGCGCGCTTGCGCTCGATGGCGTACAGCAGCGCTCGGCGCAACATCTCCGGCTCGACCCGGCCCTTGACCAAGTAGTCCTGGGCGCCGGCGGCCACCGCCGAAGCGCCGAAGTACTCGTCGTTGAGACCGGTCAGCACGACGATCGGCACCGTGGCGTCGAGGTCGGCGATGCGGTTGAGCGCGTCGATCCCGCTGGCATCGGGCAGGTGCAGATCCAGCAGCACGCAGTCGGGCCGGGCGGATTCCAGCTCGCGTTCGGCGTGCGCCATCGACTTCGCCCACACCACCCGGATGTCGGTGACCGCGTCGGTGACCAGGTCTTCCACCAGCACCGCGTCGGCGCGGTCGTCCTCGACCAACAACAACGACAGTGACTGCCAACTCGCCGTCGGCGTCACTGGAGCGCGCACGGGCATCAAATCCCGGCCGTCAGTGGACGGGCATCAGAAGGCACGTTCTGCACTGCAGACCCCTTTGCCGCGATAAGCCCTGTGACAGTGGTCGGTCGGACGTAAGTCGGTGGCTGTTTACCGATCGTCGGTGTGGACTTCACGCACCGAGTGCAGATCCTAAGCGGTGTTGCTCGATTATCTGCAACAGCATCGCCGGAAAACCGTCAGCGCAGCAGCGCTCGCGACATCACCACGCGCTGAATCTGATTGGTGCCCTCGTAGATCTGCGTGATCTTGGCGTCGCGCATCATCCGCTCGACCGGGAAGTCGGTGGTGTAACCGGCGCCGCCGAACAGTTGCACGGCCGCCTCCGTCACATCCATGGCGGTGTCGGAAGCGAAGCACTTTGCGGCCGCGGAGATGAATCCGAGATTCGGCTCGCCGCGTTCGGCGCGGGCGGCGGCGGTGTAGACCATCAGCCGGGCCGCTTCGACTTTCATCGCCATGTCGGCCAGCTCGAACTGCACACCCTGAAAGTCCGAGATCGACCTGCCGAACTGCTTGCGCTCCTTGGTGTAGGCGACGGCGGCGTCGACCGCGCCCTGTGCGAGGCCCACCGCCTGCGCGCCGACCGTGGGCCGGGTGTGGTCGAGGGTCTGAAGTGCGGTTTTGAACCCGGTGCCAGGCTCGCCGATGATCCGGTCGCCGGGGATGCGGCAGTTCTCGAAGTACAACTCGGTGGTCGGCGAGCCCTTGATGCCCATCTTCTTTTCCTTCGGGCCGAAGGAAAAGCCCTCGTCGTCCTTGTGCACCATGAACGCCGAGATGCCGTTGGCGCCCTTGTCCGGATCGGTCACCGCCATCACGGTGTACCAGGTCGACTTGCCGCCGTTGGTGATCCAGCACTTGGTGCCGTTGAGGATCCAGTCATCCCCGTCGGCCTTGGCCTTGGTCCGCATCGACGCCGCGTCACTACCGGCTTCGCGCTCGCTCAACGCGTAGGAGGCCATCGCCCCGTCTTTGGCCAGGGCTGGCAACACCTGCTTTTTCAGCTCCTCCGAGCCCTGCAGGATCAGGCCCATGGTGCCCAGCTTGTTGACGGCGGGAATCAGCGAGGCGGATCCGTCGACGCGCGCCACCTCTTCGATCACGATGCATGCGGCGACCGAGTCCGCGCCCTGACCTCCGTACTCCTCGGGAATGTGGACCGCGTTGAAGCCCGACGCGTTCAGCGCATCCAGGGCTTCCTGCGGGAAGCGGGAGTTCTCGTCCACGTCGGCGGCGTGCGGAGCGATCTCCTTTTCCGCCAGCGCCCGAATCGCCGCCCGCAATTCAATGTGTTCCTCGGGCAATTGGAACAAATCAAAGGTGGGGTCTCCGGCCCACTGAGCCATGTCGGCCTCCTTGCACTCTGCCAATTCTGCCCGGCTTCAGCGGGCCGCTACCCGGCACTTCGTCGCCGGGCTACTGGCCAGTAACCCTACCCTGGCGCTGCTGCAGCGCCTCATCCTTGGCCCGCACGCTGTCCGCCAGCTGCTCGGAGAAGTCGACGATCCGCGCCCGCAGCTCGGGGTCCGACGAGCCCAGGATGCGCACGGCGAGCAGGCCCGCGTTGCGGGCGCCCCCGATGGAGACCGTGGCCACCGGAACCCCGGCGGGCATCTGCACGATCGACAGCAACGAGTCCAGGCCGTCGAGGCGCGCCAGCGGCACCGGCACACCGATGACCGGCAGCGGCGTCGCCGACGCGACCATCCCGGGCAGGTGCGCCGCTCCTCCGGCCCCGGCGATGATCACCTCGATGCCGCGCCCGGCCGCGTCGCGCGCGTAGTCGAACATCACCTGCGGGGTGCGGTGCGCGGAGACGACCCGGGACTCGGCCGGCACGTCGAACTCGGCCAGCGCCGCCACCGCGTCAGCCATCACCGACCAGTCGCTGTCGCTGCCCATGATCACCCCGACGCGAGGCGCTCTAGTCATGTGGATCCCATCCGTCCGCCCACTGCCCGTGTGACAACCAGTGTGCCGCCAGGTCGGCGCGTTCCCGCAGCTTCCCGACGCTTTCCTGGTCCGCCGGCCCGGAGCCGACGAAGTTGATGTGCCCGACCTTGCGGCCGGGACGCTCTTGCTTCCCGTACAGGTGGACGCGGGCGTCGGGCATTCGTGCGAACAGGTGATGCAGCCGCTCGTCGACGCTCATCGCCGGGACTTCGGGCGCGCCCAGCACGTTGGCCATCACGGTCACCGGTGCCAGGGCGTCGGTATCCCCGAGCGGGTAGTCCAGCACCGCGCGCACGTGCTGTTCGAACTGACTGGTGCGCGAGCCGTCGATGGTCCAGTGCCCGGAGTTGTGCGGCCGCATCGCCAGTTCGTTGACCAGCAGTTCGCCGTCGGCCGTCTCGAAGAGCTCGACGGCGAGCACCCCGACCACGCCGAGCTCGGCGGCCAGCCGCAACGCCAGCTGTTGTGCGGTTGCGGCCCGGTCGGAGGGCAGCTCCGGCGCGGGAGCGATCACCTGCACGCAGATCCCGTCTTTCTGCACCGTCTCGACGACGGGCCACGCCGCGCCCTGGCCGAACGGCGATCGCGCCACCAGGGCCGACAATTCGCGTCGCAGGTTCACCTGCTCCTCGGCCATCAGCGGCACACCATCGGCCAGGAAGGCGGCAGCGATCTCACGGGCGTGCGACGGGTCGCGCGCCATCCGCACGCCGCGCCCGTCGTAACCGCCGCGAACCGCCTTCACGACCACGGGCCCGGCTATGCGACTCGCGAAGGACTCGAGTTCTTCGACGCTGCGGATCTCGGCATAGCGGGGAACCGGGACACCGAGGGCCTCGAGCCGGCGGCGCATCACGAGCTTGTCCTGCGCGTGCACCAGGGCGTGCGGCGGCGGCGCCACGTTGACACCTTCGGCGACCAGCTTTTCCAACAGTTCGTTGGGCACGTGTTCGTGGTCGAAGGTCAGCACGTCGGCGCCTGCCGCGACCCTGCGAAGGTCCTCGAGATCGGTGTGCGAACCGATGACGACGTCGGGCGCGACCAGCGCGGCCGGCTCGTCGGCGGCGGTGGCCAGCACCCTCAGCGTGTGCCCCAGGCCGATCGCCGCTTGGTGGGTCATCCGGGCGAGCTGACCGCCGCCGACCATCGCGACCACGGGGACGGCGCGCGGGACGGCTCGGGTCCCCGCGACGGGGGCTGCGCCCGGAGGGCGGCGTGTACTCGGCACGGCCATCATGGTGTCACGGCGGGACAAATCGGCGCCAAAGGCGTGTTGACCGGGGCCGACACCGAATTGTTATGTACGATTTTGCGTCGAATTTGTGTCCGTCCGTAGACTGACGTGTTGTGTCCTTCGCCGAAGCCACGATCGCGCGTCTACCTAGGGTTATGCAGCCCTATTTGCTGCGCCACCATGAACTGATCAAATTCGCCATCGTCGGCGGAACCACATTTGTCATCGACTCGGCGATTTTCTACACGCTGAAGCTGACAATTCTCGAATCGAAACCGGTGACCGCAAAGGTGATAGCGGGCATCGTCGCGGTCATCGCGTCCTACGTGCTGAACCGGGAATGGAGCTTCCGCAACCGCGGCGGGCGCGAGCGCCACCACGAGGCGCTGCTGTTCTTCGCGTTCAGCGGCGTCGGCGTGCTGCTGTCCATGGCTCCGCTGTGGTTCTCCAGCTACGTGTTGCAGCTGCGCGAGCCGACGGTCTCGCTGGCGGTGGAAAACGTCGCCGACTTCATCTCGGCCTACATCGTCGGTAACTTGCTGCAGATGGCGTTCCGGTTCTGGGCGTTTCGGCGGTGGGTGTTTCCGGACCAGTTCGCGCGCGACCCCGAAAAGGCCCTGGAATCCGCGCTTACCGCCGGCGGTATCGCCGAAATCTTCGAGGACGCGATGGAGGGCGGCCTGGAAGACGACAACGTCACGCTGCTGCGCGCCTGGCGCAATCGCGCCAGCCGCCTGGGTCAGCTGGGCGATTCCTCGGAACCCAGGGTGTCGAAGACTTCGTGATACAGCAGCGCGTGCACCTCGCGCAGCCGCGGAATGTCGTAGAACTCCAACGGATCCTGTGACGCGGATTCGATGATCAGCGTCCCGGTGCGGAACATGCGCTCGGTGATCCGGTCGCGGAACTCCACGCTGTTGATCCGGGCCAGCGGGATATCGATGCCGGTGCGGGTCAGCACCCCGTGCCGGAACATCACCCGCCGGTTGGTCACCACGAAATGGGTGGTCAGCCAGCTTCCGAACGGCCACAGCGTCAGCCAGCCCACGATCACCAGCCAGATGCCCCAGATGACGCCGTAGATGATGTTCTTGGCGAGCTGCTCCCAGTGCGTCGAGTTGAGGTATCCGGAGCCGAATGCGGCCAGCCCGGTCACCAGGATGAGAACCAGCACCGGCCAGATCAGCCGCTTCCAGTGCGGGTGGCGGTGCACGATGACGTGTTCGCCGGCGGCCAGAACATTATCCGGGTAGCCCATGCCCGCCGACATTAGCTGGGCGACGCGACGATCCGTGGATGACCGGGCCGCTGGTGATCGCCACAGCCGGCGCCTGCGATCGCCGCTAGCGCAGATGCACCACGTCGCCGGCCGCGACGACTACGGTCTGCCCGCCGCTTTCCAGGCAGAGCCTGCCCTGGTCATCGATGGCGCTCGCGGTCCCGTCGACCTGTTTGCCGCCGGGCAGGTGCGCGCGTACCCGGGCGCCGATGGTCAGGCTGCGCGCCCGGTAGTCGGCGGCCAGCGCCCAATCAGCCCCCCGCGCGGCGCGCCAGGCCAGAATCCGCCGGCCCAGCTCCCGCAGCAGGGCGGAGACGAGCCGGGTGCGGTCCGGCGCGGCGACGCCCAGGTCGAGTAGCGACGTCGCGCCGGGACCGTCGATCTCGTCGGGTGACTGAGTCACGTTGAGCCCCAAGCCGATAACGACGACGGGCTTCGCCACCTCGGCGAGGATTCCGGCCAGCTTGCCCGGCGAATCCGGCGGGCCGGCCAGCACGTCGTTGGGCCATTTGAGACCCGCCTGCGCCCCGGCCCCCGCCAGCAACGGCGTCACGGTGTCGACCACTGCCACCCCGGTGGCCAGCGGCAGCCAGCCCCACCCGGTGGTCGGGACGTCGACGACGCTGACGCCCACCGACATGGTGATCTGGGCCCGCGGCGTGGCCGACCAGCCGCGGCCGTGCCTACCCCGCCCCGCGGTCTGGTGCTCGGCGATCAGCACGGCACCGGCGACGTCGTCGCCCGACGCCGCGCGCGCCAGCAGGTCGGCGTTGGTGGAGCCGGTCTGCTCGACGACCTCGAGTTTGCGCCAGCCCAGCCCGGTGCCGATCAACTCGGCGCGCAATGCGCTCTCGTCCAACGGTGCTCGGAGCTGATCTCGTTCTGTCACCGCACCCAGCCTAGAACTCAGGGCCGGCGGTCGCGCATGTCCAGCACGGCCAAGTGGCTGAACAGCATGCTGGTTCCGATCGGGTTGCCGCCGCCGGGATAGGCGGTGCCGCTGGGCGCGGCCATGGTGTTGCCCGCCGCGTACAGGCCGGGGATGGGGTTGCCGGCGCGGTCGAGCACCCGCGCCGCGGTGTCGGTGCGCAGCCCGCCCTTGGTGCCCAGGTCGGAAATGCCGAAGGCGGCGGCGTGATACGGCGGTGAGTCGATGGCCACCAGGGGCGACGCGCCCGCCGAGAACGCGCGGTCGAACGCCTCGTCGCCGCGGCCGAAGTCCTCGTCGACGCCGGACGCGGCGAAGCCGTTGAACCGGGCCACCGTTGCCGCCAACTGCCCACCCGGAATGCCGATCTTGGCGGCCAGTTCCTCCAGCGTGTCCGCGGAGTGCCACAGGCCGGCGGCGACGTACTTCTCGGTCTCGACGATGGACACGTTGGCCGCCTTCACGGGCGGCACCTCGCCGTCGGAGTCGTCGTAGATCATCCAGTACGGCAACGTGATCGAGCCGTCGCGCAGCTGCGCGATGATCTCGCGGCCGGCGCGGTCATACGCCCGGGACTCGTTGACGAACCGGTTGCCGGACTGGTTGACGAAGATGCCGCCGGTGAACCACAGCGCGAATGCCGACCGTCCGTCGGGATGGGTCATGCCGGGCGACCACCAGGCCTGATCGAGCAGGTCGGTGTCAGCGCCCGCGGCGATGCCGGCCTGCAGCGCCAGCCCGCGACTTCCCGGGCCGCCCATGGTGTCTCGCGACGTTCCCGGCACGCCGTAGCGCCGGCGCAGTTCCTCGTTGGCTTCGAAGCCCCCGGCGGCCAGCAGCACTCCCCGGCGGGCGCGGATGGCGCGGCGTTCGCCTGCGGTTTCGACGATCGCGCCGGTGACCCGGCCGTCGGACCGGACCAGCTCGACCAGGGCGGAGTCGCGCCGCAGCGACGCCCTCGGGTACTGCCCGATGGCCTTGAGGAATCGCGCGATCAAGGCGCGGCCGCCCAGGTAGTAGTCCGACGGGGGTTCGGCGCCGAGCCGGTCGGTGTCCAGCGGACCGCGGATCGCCTCGCGCAGCTCCGGCGCGGCGTCGACCTTCAGCGGCTTGGCGGCGATGTGGCGTCTGCCGTCCAGCCGAGCCTTGGGCGCCTTGCCGTAGTAGTCCGGCCAGGGCAGCGGCACGAACTTCAGGTTGGGGTCGTGCTCGAGGTACTCGATCAGCGCCGCGCCGCCACGGACGTAGGTTTCCTGCAGCTCGCGTGGGGTCCGGTCGCCGACCACGGCGTGGTAGTAGGTGAGCGCGTCCTCGATGGTGTCGTCGTCCATGCCGGCACGGACCAGCACGGGATTGCACGGGAACCACACGCCACCCCCGCCCGAGTACGCGGTGGTGCCACCGAATTTCGACGTCGCCTCGACCAGCAGCACATCGAGGCCCTCGCGCGCGGCCGTGTACGCGCCGGTCACGCCGCCGCCGCCGGACCCCGCCACCAGCACGTCGCATTCTTCGAACCAGTCGACCATCGCTACTCCTGCGCTGCAGTCCCCTGTTGTCCCGGCGGCGCGAAACTCAACACCCGTTTATATCTGCAAACCGCCGACGACTACTTAAGGGCTGCTTAAGGGAGACCGACGGGGTTGCCGATAACATCGCTCCCATGACGAGCGTTACCGACCACACTGCGGAACCGGCCGCCGAGCACCACATCGACATTCACACCACCGCGGGCAAGCTGGCCGAGCTGCACAAGCGGCGCGAAGAGTCACTGCACCCGGTGGGCGAAGAGGCCGTCGAGAAGGTGCACGCCAAGGGCAAGCTGACCGCCCGCGAACGCATCCTCGCCCTGCTCGACGAGGACTCGTTCGTGGAACTCGACGCGCTGGCCCGCCACCGCAGCAAGAACTTCGGCCTGGAGCACAACCGCCCGCTGGGCGACGGTGTGATCACCGGCTACGGCACCGTCGACGGCCGCGACGTGTGCATCTTTAGCCAGGACGCCACGGTGTTCGGCGGCAGCCTCGGCGAGGTGTACGGCGAGAAGATCGTCAAGATCCAGGATCTGGCGATCAAGACCGGTCGTCCGCTGATCGGCATCAACGACGGCGCGGGCGCACGGATCCAGGAGGGCGTCGTCTCGCTGGGCCTGTACAGCCGCATCTTCCGCAACAACATCCTGGCCTCTGGCGTCATCCCGCAGATCTCGCTGATCATGGGGGCCGCCGCCGGTGGCCACGTCTACTCCCCCGCCCTGACCGACTTCGTGGTCATGGTCGACCAGACCAGCCAGATGTTCATCACCGGACCCGACGTCATCAAGACCGTCACCGGTGAGGACGTCACCATGGAGGAGTTGGGCGGCGCCCACACCCACATGGCGAAGTCGGGCACCCTGCACTACGTCGCGTCCGGCGAGCAGGACGCCTTCGACTGGGTCCGCGACCTGCTGAGCTACCTGCCGCCCAACAACGCCACCGACGCGCCGCGCTACGCCGAGCCGCATCCCCCGGGCGCCATCGAGGACAACCTCACCGACGAGGACCTCGAGCTGGACACCCTGATCCCGGACTCGCCCAACCAGCCCTACGACATGCACGAGGTGATCACCCGCATCCTCGACGACGACGAGTTCCTCGAGATTCAGGGCGGCTACGCGCAGAACATCGTCGTCGGATTCGGCCGGATCGAGGGCCGCCCGGTCGGGATCGTGGCCAACCAGCCGACCCAGTTCGCGGGCTGCCTGGACATCAACGCCTCGGAGAAGGCCGCCCGATTCGTGCGGACCTGCGACTGCTTCAACATCCCGATCATCATGCTGGTGGACGTCCCGGGCTTCCTGCCCGGCACCGGCCAGGAGTACAACGGCATCATCCGCCGCGGCGCCAAACTGCTGTTCGCCTACGGCGAGGCCACGGTCCCGAAGATCACCGTCATCACCCGCAAGGCCTACGGCGGCGCCTACTGCGTGATGGGGTCCAAGGACATGGGTTGCGACGTCAACCTGGCGTGGCCGTCGGCGCAGATCGCGGTGATGGGCGCCTCGGGCGCGGTCGGGTTCGTCTACCGCAAGCAACTGAGCGAGGCCGCCAAGGAGGGCAAGGACGTCGACGCGCTGCGGCTGCAACTGCAGCAGGAGTACGAAGACACCTTGGTCAACCCGTATGTCGCCGCCGAGCGAGGTTACGTGGACGCGGTGATTCCGCCGTCGCACACCCGGGGTTACATCGGCACGGCGCTGCGCCTGCTGGAACGCAAGATCTCCCACCTGCCCCCCAAGAAGCACGGGAACATTCCCCTATGACCGAGCCGACCGACGACGTGCAGATCGATGGGACCGCGGACGCTTCGCAGCCGCATGCGCACGAGCCGCACATCCAGATCCTCAAGGGTCAGCCCACCGCCGAGGAGGTGGCCGCGCTGGTCGCGGTGCTGGGCTGCGCCGGCGGGGCGCCGGAGCCCGAACAGCCCGAGCGAACCCGCTGGGGTTTGCCGGTCGACCGGTTGCGCTTCGCGATGACCAACTATCAGCGGCTCACGTTCCAGCAAATGACCCACATGAGGCATTGACCCGCCTGGTGCTGGCGTCGGCATCGGCCGGCCGGCTCAAGGTGCTGCGCCAGGCCGGCGTCGATCCGCTGGTCGTGGTCTCCGGCGTCGACGAGGATGCCGTCGCGGCCGCGCTGGGCCCGGACGCGTCCCCGCGCGACGTGGTGTGCGCCCTGGCGCGGGCTAAGGCCGAACAGGTGGCGGGCGATCTCGACGGCGACGTCGCGGCCGATTGCGTTGTCATCGGCTGTGATTCGATGCTGTCCATCGACGGCCGGCTGTGCGGGAAACCGGGATCGGCCTATGCCGCCGCGAGCCAGTGGCGGCTGATGGGTGGCCGCTCCGGCGAACTGCACACCGGGCATTGCCTGCTGCGGCTGCGTGACGCTGCCATCACCCACCGCGAAGTCGAATCACAATGCACGACAGTGCGTTTCGCCATACCAGCGGATGAGGACCTGCGAGCGTATGTCGCCCACGGTGAACCGTGGCACGTGGCCGGCGGCTTCACCCTAGACGGCCTGGGCGGCTGGTTCGTCGACGGCATCGACGGCGACCCGTCGAACGTGATCGGCGTCAGCCTGCCGCTGCTGCGGACGCTGCTGGCGCGGGCCGGGTTGTCGGTGTCCGCGCTGTGGGCCGGCAACCAGCCCTGGCGGTAGGCTCGGCAGCGTGGCATTACCTCCCGATCCAAGCCCGACATTGCAGGCGTACGCCCACCCGGAGCGACTGGTCACCGCCGACTGGCTGTCCGCTAACCAAGGCACGCCCGGCCTGGCGATCGTCGAATCCGACGAGGATGTCCTGCTCTACGACGTCGGTCATATCCCCGGCGCGGTGAAGGTCGACTGGCACACCGACCTCAACGACCACCGGGTCCGTGACTACATCGACGGCGCGCAGTTCGCGGAGCTGATGGACCGCAAGGGCATCGCCCGCGACGACACCGTGGTGATCTACGGCGACAAGAGCAACTGGTGGGCGGCGTATGCGCTGTGGGTGTTCACGCTGTTCGGACACCCCGACGTGCGGCTGCTCAACGGCGGCCGGGACCTCTGGCTGGCCGAACGCCGGGAGACCACGTTGGACGTGCCCACCAAGACATCAAGCGGATACCCCGTCGTCACCCGCAACGACGCACCCATCCGCGCATTCAAGGACGACGTGCTGGCCATTCTCGGCAGCGAGCCGCTGATCGACGTGCGCTCGCCGGACGAATACACCGGCAAGCGCACGCACATGCCCGAGTACCCCGAGGAAGGCGTGCTGCGCGGCGGCCACATCCCCACCGCCCGGTCGATTCCGTGGGCCAAGGCGGCCGACGAGAGCGGGCGGTTCCGCAGCCGCGAGGAGCTCGAAGAGCTGTACAGCTTCATCGAGCCGGACGACAAGACGGTCGTCTATTGCCGCATCGGCGAACGCTCCAGCCACACCTGGTTCGTGCTGACGCACCTGCTCGGCAAGCCAGGGGTGCGCAACTATGACGGATCCTGGACGGAATGGGGCAACACCGTGCGCACACCGATCGTCGCGGGTGAAGAGCCGGGCACCGTCGAGGTCTGATGGCGCCGCGATGAGTATGCCCGCGCCGCTGGCAGAGGTGGTGTCCGACTTCGCCGAAGTAGAGGGCCAGGACAAGCTCGCGCTGCTGCTGGAGTTCGCCAACGAACTCCCGGCGCTGCCGTCCGACCTCGAAGAAGCGGCCATGGAGCCGGTGCCCGAATGCCAGACCCCGCTGTTCCTGCACGTCGATGCCCGTGACCCCGAGCGGGTGCGGCTGCACTTCAGTGCGCCGGCCGAATCGCCGACCACGCGCGGGTTCGCGTCGATTCTGGCCGCCGGCCTGGACGAGCAGCCGGCCGCCGACATCCTGGCCGTGCCCGAGGATTTTTACGCCGACCTCGGGCTGGCCGCTCTGATCAGCCCGCTACGGCTGCGGGGCTTGTCGGCGATGCTCGCCCGGATCAAGCGCAGGCTGCGCGAGAGTGCCTAGAAAACCACAAAATTCCGGACCGCCTCGTCGGGCCGAACGGCGCGGCGCTTAGACTTCCCGAGAACTCGTTGTAAGAAATTCTCTTAGAGAAGTCCGCAGAAATACGTCTGCGGATATGCCAAACAGGAGGCGCAGTGGCTAGTCACGCCAGCTCGAGGATCTCCAAGGTGCTCGTCGCCAACCGCGGCGAAATCGCAGTCCGGGTGATCCGCGCGGCCCGCGATGCGGGCCTGTCCAGCGTGGCGGTGTACGCCGAGCCCGACGCTGACGCGCCGCACGCGCGCCTGGCCGACGAGGCGTTCGCTCTGGGGGGCCAGACCTCCGCGGAGTCCTACCTGGACTTCGGCAAGCTGCTCGACGCGGCGGCCAAGTCGGGCGCCAACGCCGTGCACCCCGGCTACGGGTTCCTGTCAGAGAACGCCGATTTCGCGCAGGCGGTCATCGACGCCGGGCTGATCTGGATCGGCCCCAGCCCCCAGTCGATCCGTGACCTCGGTGACAAGGTCACCGCCCGCCACATCGCCGCCCGCGCCCAGGCGCCCCTGGTGCCCGGCACACCCGACCCCGTCAAGGACGCCGACGAGGTGGTCGCCTTCGCCGAGGAGTACGGCGTGCCGATCGCCATCAAGGCGGCCTTCGGCGGCGGCGGCCGCGGCATGAAGGTGGCCCGCACCATCGAGGAGATCCCGCACCTGTACGAGTCGGCGGTCCGCGAGGCCGTCGCCGCCTTCGGCCGCGGCGAGTGCTTCGTGGAGCGCTACCTGGACAAGCCGCGCCACGTCGAGGCGCAGGTGATCGCCGACCAACACGGCAACGTGATCGTCGCCGGCACCCGCGACTGCTCGCTGCAGCGCCGCTTCCAGAAGCTGGTGGAGGAGGCTCCCGCTCCGTTCCTGACCGACGCGCAGCGCAAGGAGATCCACGAGTCGGCGAAGCGGATCTGCAAGGAGGCGCACTACTACGGCGCAGGGACCGTCGAATACCTGGTCGGCCAGGACGGCCTGATCTCCTTCCTGGAGGTCAACACCCGTCTGCAGGTCGAGCACCCGGTCACCGAGGAGACCGCCGGCATCGACCTGGTGCTGCAGCAGTTCAAGATCGCCAACGGCGAGAAGCTGGACCTCACCGAGGACCCCACGCCGCGCGGGCACGCCATCGAGTTCCGGATCAACGGCGAGGACGCCGGACGCGGCTTCCTGCCCGCGCCCGGCCCGGTCACCCGGTACGACATCCCGACCGGCCCCGGCGTCCGCCTGGACTCGGGTGTCGAAGCCGGCTCGGTCATCGGCGGTCAGTTCGACTCGATGCTGTCCAAGCTGATCGTGTACGGCGCCACCCGCGAGGAGGCGCTCGCGCGCTCCCGCCGTGCCCTGGACGAGTTCCATGTCGAAGGCCTGGCCACGGTCATCCCGTTCCACCGCGCCGTGGTGTCCGACCCGGCATTCATCGGTGACGGCGACGGCTTCTCGGTGCATACCCGATGGATCGAGACCGAGTGGAACAACACCATCGAACCCTTCACCGGCGGCGAGCCGCTGGACGAAGAGGACGCCCGGCCGCGCCAGAAGGTTGTCGTGGAGGTCGGCGGTCGCCGGCTCGAGGTGTCGCTGCCCGGGGACCTGGCGCTGTCCAGCGGTGGAGCGGCGGACCCGGCCGGCGTCATCCGCAAGAAGCCCAAGGCGCGCAAGCGCGGGGCGCACGCGGGCGCGGCTGCTTCCGGGGACGCGGTGACCGCACCCATGCAGGGCACCGTGGTCAAGGTCGCGGTCGAGGAAGGTCAAGAGGTTGCCGCGGGCGACCTGGTGGTGGTGCTCGAGGCGATGAAGATGGAGAACCCGGTCACCGCGCACAAGGACGGTGTCATCACCGGACTCGCGGTCGAGGCGGGCGCCGCCATCACTCAGGGCACGGTCCTCGCCGAAATCAAGTAGCGCTCCCTGAGAGTTTTCCCAGACTGCGTTGTCGACCCTGGCTATCGCGCGTAGTGTCTCGGACAAGGTTGAGTTCACAGCCGCCCGGGATACGTCGGTGACGTGGGGGTAGGCGGAATTCCTTCTTCTCCGAACTTTTTTCACCTCGCTGACGTATCCACAGCATGATCTCCCCGAATGGGATGGAGTCAGCAATGTCTGTGGCGCAATCATGGCAACAAAGCCGCACAGCACAATTCACCGCCCGCTGGGGCCCGACCGGAACCCTGATCACGGTGGACGGCGAGCTCGACGCGGCCAACGCCGATCAACTGATCGCGTACGTGCAGCAGAGCACCAGCCGCTCGCGGCGGGTGATCCTTGACCTGCGCGGCCTCAAATTCATTGGCACTGCGGGCTTTTCGGCCCTGCACCGGATCAACGTGGCATGCTCGGGCGCTCAGGTGTCCTGGGCCATGGCGCCGAGTCCGGCGGTAGCCAGGTTGCTGCGGGTCTGCGACCCGGACGCGACGCTGCCGGTGACGACGCAGCGGGCCGAGCCGCTGCTGGAGCCGTTGTGGGTTGAAGAGCCCCGGCCGCTACTGCAACTGGTCACGGAGCCGCGTTAGCGACTTCGCCAGTAGCCGCGACACGTGCATCTGGGAGATGCCGACCCGATCGGCGATCTGCGTCTGCGTCATCGACTCGAAGAATCGCAGCACCAGCACCGTCCGTTCCCGCTCGGGCAGCGCCTCGAGCAGCGGACGCAACGATTCCTGATCCTCGATCCGGTCCAGGCCGGTGTCGACGTCACCGAGGGTGTCCGCGATCGCGCGGGCTTCCTCTTCCTCGCCGCCGCCACCGCTGTCGATGGACAGGGTGTTGTACGAGCTGCCCGCCACCAGCCCCTCGACCACCTCTTCGCGGTCCATGTCCAACTCCGCGGCGAGTTCCGTCGCGGTGGGCGCCCGGCCCAGCCGCTGCGACAGATCGGCGGTGGCGGTGCCCAGCCGCAGGTGCAGTTCCTTGAGCCGCCGCGGGACCTTGACCGACCAGCTGTTGTCGCGGAAGTGGCGGCGAACCTCCCCCATGATCGTGGGCACCGCGAAGGACACGAAGTCCGAGCCGGCGTCGACGTCGAACCGGACCACCGCGTTGACCAATCCGACGCGCGCCACCTGAACCAGGTCGTCACGCGGTTCGCCGCGGCCCTCGAAACGGCGCGCGATGTGGTCGGCGAGCGGCAGGCAGCGCTCGACGATCTTGTCCCGTTGACGTTGAAATTCCATCGAGTCGGGCTTGGTAGCGGCCAACTCACGGAACATGTCCGGAACATCGGCGTATTCGTTCGGACGAGAAACCGAACCGCCGGCAGCTCGCGCTGTCACCTGCTGGAGGCCGCCCGTCGCGCCGTCAGTGTGATGCCGAAAACACTGCCGGTTTCATTGGGTTCGCGACCGTCATGGAAGGTCTGGACGTCGTCGGCGAGCGACGTCAGCACATGCCAACTGAAGCTTCCGGGCGCCACCACGTCGTGAGTGTCGCATGCCGCGGAAGCTTCCACTACCAATTGGTCGTCCTGGGGGTCGACCACGACGATCAGGGTTGCGTCGGGGGTGGCCGAACGAATCAACCGGGTGCACACTTCGTCGACCGCGAGCCTCAGGTCCGCCACCGCATCGAAATCCAGGTCCTCGAAGGTGCCGATGGCACCGACCAGGGTGCGCAGCATCGCCAGGTTCTCCAGTCGCGCAGCTACGTGAAGTTCGACGGCGCGATGGCCGCGCGGACGCCTTTTAGCGTGCGATCCAGCATCGTTCATATGGTCTCCCGGCAATGTTTGACTGACACTACTACTGCTCCGCAGTCCGCCCTGGACCTCGCGTTCGAGCCGGTTAGTCATGGTCGCCGCCGGGTATTGGGCCCGCTGTCGCCGGGCTTGGCACGACCGACAGAATCGCGCCGCGCCGACACCGGCGCTTCGCGGTGATCGCCGGGGTCACGCTGGTCATATCGATAGTCGTCGCAGTAGGCATATACATCGGTGTATCCGTGATTCCGTCCCCCATGATGGGGTGACCACGCAACCGTTCCGGCACTCATCATGGTGCAAACCTGATACCCACAAGTTCAGGCCCGTAATCCCGCAATCATCCGCGCATGCGCAATATCACACCGCGCGACGTCGCGGCAGGTCACGCAGAAAAAACACGATCGAGGGCGGCGTGCCGATTGGTCGGCGGCCCGCCCTAACTCGCCGGCCGTTGCCGGTACACGTCCGGATGTTCGGTGTACCAGCGATCGCAAATCCGGCGAATCCGGCGGTGCTCCACCGCCAGCCAGGCCAGCCCCAGCACCGCGGCGATGACCCCGAGGATCCCCGCCGTCATGCCCTCGTGGTGATGTCCGCTGCCGAAGGCCGCAAGGCTGCCGCAGGTCCCGATCACGCCTGCGACGACTAGGAGGTATCCGGGCCAGTGCAAAACGTCGATCAGCGACTCGCCGGCGAGCGGCCGTGTTGTCCTCAGATGGTCGACGGGGTCGTGGTAGGTGTCTCCCATAGCTGCTCCTCACCGCACCTTCAACGTTAGATCGCGGGAGGACAAACCTAAAGGGCCAGTACCGGACCGGCGATCGGCGCCACGCCCATGGCGACCATCAGCGCCATCGCGGTCAGCAAGAACCAGCCCGCGCCGTGCCAGCCCCACCAGGTCCCCCTGGCCTTCCAGACCAGATAGGTGCGCACGAAAGCCCATATCCCGGCGCCGAACGCGATCAGCGGACCCCCGAACGCCAGCAATGTGCGCTGCGGTGGCCCGCACGCCACCGTGTCCACGCTCACCCCCGGGCAGGTGCTGACCCACACCGCGGCGATCAACAGGAAGCCGACGGCGGCCAGCGTGGACAGGACGGCGAAACGGATGGCGGCGTGCACCTCGCCGTCCTCCTGGCCCAGGCGATCACCGCCCGATCGCGCGTCCGCTTTCTGCATCGTTGTTCACCTCCCCGTCGGAAACCCGCGCTGAGTTCATCGCTCGCTACGTCGCATTAGTTACATGGCGGCAGTGCCTGCGCTGGTAGCTGCGGAAAGCGCACGAATTCACATACCCCGCGGCAAACCCCCGTAAACGGGATCATTGCTGGCAGGCCGAGGGTGTTCCGGCGCAGACCGCGAGCGGCCACCGGGACGTTTGCACCCATCCTGTACCTGCCTGCCCAACGACGAGCCAGACGATGCCATCGCGCTCAACGATGCTGCGCCGCAAGGTCTTTGCCTTCAATCCGCACCACCGATGTCGGCGAGTCGGAGCGGTTTCTGACCGAATCCGACTGCCCAGTAGCCGATGTCGGCATCGGCACCTCCGGAGCGGAGATCGGCGGCGTGTTCGGCGGTAAGCGGGAGGGTAGCCGCGGGCGCGAATCCCGCACGGCCGGCCGGAAGGCCTGCGTGCGCCAAAGTGCCGACACCGTCAATTATTCCGGTGACTTATCGCTGGCCCGGGGCGTGAAGCCCGATGAAAGCAAAGTGGCTGGCGGCTCATGGCGCATGGGTACTATCTGACACATGCCAACTGCCCGCAGGCGCTTGTCTCCCGAGGATCGACGCGCTGAGCTGCTCGCTCTCGGAGCGGAGGTCTTCGGGAAGCGGCCCTACGACGAGGTCCGCATCGATGAGATCGCGGAACGCGCCGGAGTGTCCCGGGCCCTGATGTACCACTACTTCCCCGACAAGCGCGCATTCTTCGCGGCGGTCGTCAAGGACGAGGCCGACCGCCTGTACGAGAACACCAACATGGACGACGTGACCGGTCTGACCATGTACGAGGAGATCCGGGCCGGCGTGCTGGCCTACATGGCTTACCACCAGCAGAACCCGGAGGCCGCGTGGGCCGCGTACGTCGGCCTGGGCCGGTCCGATCCGGTCCTGCTGGGCGTCGAGGACGATGCCAAGAACCGTCAGAGGGATCACATCATGTCCCGGATCAACCGGTTGCTCGCCGAGCTCAACGCGCCCAGCATGGCGCCCGACGTCGAGCGGCACCTGCGGGTGATCCTGAACGGCTGGCTGGCCCTGACCTTCGAGATCTGCCGGCAACGGATCATCGACCCCACCACCGACGCCGAGAAGCTGGCCGACGCCTGCGCGCACGCGCTGCTGGACGCGATCGCACGGGTTCCGGAGCTCCCGGAGGAACTCACAGGGGCGATGTCCACGTCGCGCCTGTGAGCGGAGCGGCGTCTTGTCGGTGGCCGTTGGCACGATGGACAGGTGAGCACTCGCGCTGAATCCGGGCCGTCCGGCCGCCCCGACCCGTTGGGCCGGTTCAGCGCGATCACCCGCGAGTGGTTCACCAGCACCTTCGACGCACCGACCACCGCGCAGGCCGACGCTTGGAACGCCATCGCCGACGGCAACAACACCCTGGTGATCGCGCCCACCGGCTCGGGCAAGACGCTTGCGGCGTTCCTCTGGGCGCTGGATAGTCTCGCCGGCTCCACGGAGCGCCCGCCCGGCACGCGCGTGCTCTACGTCTCTCCGCTCAAGGCGCTGGCGGTCGACGTCGAGCGCAACCTGCGCACTCCCCTGGCCGGGCTCACCCGCATCGCCGAACGGCACGGCCTGCCGCGACCGGACATCAGCGTCGGAGTCCGTTCCGGCGACACCCCGCCCGCCGCCCGTCGCCAACTGATCAACCGACCGCCCGACGTGCTGATCACCACTCCCGAGTCGCTGTTTCTGATGCTCACCTCGGCCGCCCGCGAGACCCTGGCCGGCGTCCAGACGGTGATCGTCGACGAGATCCACGCCATCGCCGCCGGAAAGCGCGGCGCGCACCTGGCCGTGTCGCTGGAGCGTCTCGACGCGCTGCGGGCGGACAAACCCGCGCAGCGCATCGGATTGTCGGCCACGGTGCGTCCGCCCGAGGAACTCGCGCGGTTCCTGTCCGGGCAGGCGCCGACGACCATCGTGGCCCCGCCGTCGGCCAAGACGGTCGAGCTCAGCGTGCAGGTGCCGGTGCCCGACATGGCCAACCTGGCGAACAACACCATCTGGCCCGACGTCGAGAACCGCCTGGTCGACCTGATCGAATCGCACAACTCCACGATCGTCTTCGCCAATTCGCGGCGGCTGGCCGAGCGACTTACCGCCCGCCTCAACGAGATTCATGCGGAACGCAGCGGGGTGGAACTGACCACGGACGCCAATCCGAAGGTGGCCGGCGGCGCCCCGGCGCACATCATGGGCAGCGGGCAGACCTACGGCGCCGACCCGATACTGGCCCGCGCCCACCACGGTTCGGTGAGCAAGGAACAGCGCGCCCTGGTCGAAGAGGACCTGAAACGCGGGCTGCTCAAGGCGGTGGTGGCCACCTCGAGCCTGGAGCTGGGTATCGACATGGGCGCCGTCGATCTGGTGATCCAGGTGGAGGCGCCGCCTTCGGTGGCCAGCGGCCTGCAACGCATCGGCCGCGCCGGCCACCAGGTCGGCGAGGTCTCGCAGGGTGTGCTGTTCCCCAAGCACCGCACCGACCTGATCGGCTGTGCGGTCAGCGTGCAGCGCATGCTCACTGGCCAGATCGAAACCATGCGGGTGCCGGCCAATCCGCTCGACATCCTGGCGCAGCAGACCGTGGCGGCGGCCGCGCTGGAACCGTTGGACGCCGACCGGTGGTTCGACACGGTTCGGCGCGCCGCGCCGTTTGCGACGCTGCCGCGCAGCGTGTACGAGGCCACCCTGGACCTGTTGAGCGGCAAGTACCCGTCCACCGAATTCGCCGAGCTGCGACCGCGGTTGGTGTACGACCGCGACACCGGCACGCTGACCGCCCGCCCCGGCGCGCAACGGCTGGCCGTGACGTCCGGGGGCGCCATCCCCGATCGGGGGCTGTTCACCGTCTACCTCGCCTCCGAGGCCGAAAAACCTTCGCGGGTCGGCGAACTCGAAGAGGAAATGGTCTACGAGTCGCGTCCCGGCGATGTCATCTCGCTTGGCGCCACCAGCTGGCGCATCACCGAGATCACCCATGACCGGGTGCTGGTGATCCCCGCACCCGGCCAGCCGGCCCGGTTGCCGTTCTGGCGCGGCGACGGCCTGGGCCGCCCCGCCGAGCTGGGCGCCGCGCTCGGCGCGTTCACCGGCGAGCTGGCCGGCTTGAAGCGGGAGGCCTTCGACACGCGTTGCGCCGGACTGGGTTTCGATGCATACGCGACCGACAACCTTAGGCGCCTGCTCGACGAGCAGCAAAGCGCCGCCGGGGTGGTGCCCACCGACACCACCCTGCTGGTCGAGCGGTTCCGTGACGAACTGGGCGACTGGCGGGTGATCCTGCACTCGCCGTACGGCCTTCCGGTGAACGGACCGCTGGCGCTCGCGGTGGCCCGCCGGCTGCGCGAACGCTACGGCATCGACGAGAAACCCACCGCGTCCGACGACGGCGTCGTGGTGCGCCTGCCGGACATGTTGTCCGACACCGGGGACACCCCGCCCGGTGCCGACCTCTTCGTCTTCGACGCCGAGGAGATCGACGCGATCGTCACCGCCGAGGTGGGCGGTTCGGCACTGTTCGCCTCACGGTTCCGCGAGTGCGCGGCCCGGGCCCTGCTGTTGCCGCGCCGGCACCCGGGGCGCCGCTCGCCGTTATGGCAGCAACGCCAGCGCGCCGCACAGTTACTGGAGGTGGCCCGCAAATACCCCGACTTCCCGGTGGTGCTGGAGACCATCCGTGAGTGCCTGCAGGACGTCTACGACGTGCCGGCCCTGGCCCTGCTGATGACGGGTATCGCGCAGCGTCGGGTGCGGGTGCTCGAGGTCGAGACGCAGCGGCCGTCGCCGTTCGCGGCGTCGCTGCTGTTCGGCTACGTCGGCGCGTTCATGTACGAGGGCGACAGCCCGCTGGCCGAGCGCCGGGCCGCCGCACTCTCGCTGGACAGCACGCTGCTGGCCGAGCTGCTGGGCCGGGTGGAGCTGCGCGACCTGCTCGATCCCGAGATCATCGCCTCGACCGGCCGTCAGCTTCAGCACCTTTCGGCCGACCGGGCCGCCCGTGACGCCGAAGCCGTCGCGGACCTGCTGCGGCTGCTGGGCCCGCTGACCGAGCAGGAGGTGGCCGCCCGCACTGACGTCACCGACGGCAAAAGCGTTGCCGGCTGGCTGGAGGGGCTGCGCGCGGCGCGCCGCGCGCTCACCGTGTCGTTCGCGGGCCGCAGCTGGTGGGTGGCCATCGAGGACATCGGCCGGCTGCGCGACGGCATCGGCATCGCGGTTCCGCTCGGGGTGCCTGCCGCCTTCACCGAGGAGGTCGCCGACCCGCTGGGCGAATTGCTGGGTCGCTACGCGCGCACCCACACCCCGTTCACCACCGCCGAGGCGGCCGCCCGGTTCGGGCTGGGTCTACGAGTGACCGCC